>JALYPU010000150.1 GCA_030856215.1 Bacteroidota bacterium | reverse complement strand
GATATGACGGGATAGTGGCACAAAAGTATGCTAAAATTCTGAGACTAAAAACAAGGGGAAACCCCCATTTTTCAATTTATTTATAAATAATGTTAATTTATTCTAAATAGAGGACAAAAAAAGACCTGGGTAAATACCCAGGTCTATGGTTTAAGGAAATTTCAATAGTTCTATGGTCTTCCAAGCCACCAGCCTATCACAGCTCCGACTATGGCACTCATGATAGTTGCTATTACTACATCCATCAGCATGGTATTCAAGGTAAACATGTTTGACATAGCATAAAAGCCTAAATTGTAGCTAAGGGAAATCATCCCGCCGATAGTTGCACCAGCAATAGCTCCTCCCATAGCAGTACTTATGCTCCCCCACTTCCCAAAGATATAGGCGAACAAGTAACCCCAAATTAAATTAGATAAGATCATGGCCGGCCAAATAAATTCAGACTCTGGTTTCATAAAGCCTGGAATGGGGGATGCCATGGCTTCTTTAAAAATGATCCCATAAATAAGCCAACCCAATAAGAAAAAGACAACACCGCCAATAAGGCCTCCAATAAGAATTTTGTTTGAGTTCATACGTTTTGTTTTAAATATTAAAAATATCTGCTAAGTTATATAATAAGAAACAATATATAAAGCCTAATTTAAACAGAATTAAATTTTAATAGACGTACTTATTTGGCAAATGTGAAGTTTAAGTCGCTAAAAAAGCTTGCTCGAGGTCTTGAATCAGGTCTTCTGCATCCTCTAGGCCCACAGACAATCTCACTAAGCTATCGGATATGCCATTCTTTAATCTGGTCTCTCTTGGTATTTTTAAATGGGAACTTGAAGCTGGGTGGAGCACCATGGTATCAGTTTCTCCCAGTGAGGGAGCAAGAGAAGCAAGATTTAATTGATCTAAGAATCTTATAACACCTGGTAATTCTGTTTTAAGCTCAAAGCTCAACAATGCTCCGGGTAAGGACATTTGCTTTTGAGCTAAGGTGTAGTCTTCATGGGAAGGTAACCCAGGATAATTCACTCGATTGACCTTTATGTTCATTTCAAGGTAGTTAGCCAATTTTGTAGCATTCTCGCTGTGCCTTTCCATTCGCAAATGGAGCGTTTTTAAGCCAATATTTAACATCCAGGCGTCAAAAGGATTGCTGTTGCAACCTGTCAGTTTTAATGTAGTCCAAATACTCTCTTTAATTAATGACGCATCTGTGCCAATAATAGCCCCACCTGTAGACACCCCGTGGCCGTGCAGGAATTTAGTCGTCGAATGAATTACCACATCAGCTCCTAGCAATAATGGTTTTTGGCAGTATGGGGTGCAAAAGGTATTATCGACAATCAATTTAAAATTGAACTCCTTACTGATTTTTCCTATTTCAGTAATATCAATGCATTGTAAGGTTGGGTTAGCTGGGGACTCAATGTAGACCAAGGCTTGCGTTTTGCATTTTTTAAAGGACTCGCGTATGAGGTCCAAATTTTTAAAGTCTAAAATGTGCACTTCTATACCATATTTATGAAAAACTCTTTTAAATAATTCCGTCGTGCCTCCATACAGATTTCCTTGGGTAAAAATATGGTCTCCGGGTTTTAGCAGGCTGTGAACAGTAATATGAATGGCTGACATTCCAGAACTCGTCAATAAGCCAAATGCCTGCAGATCTGATCCAAACACTTCCATATCTGCAATTCTCTTTGCGACAGCTTCTACGGTTGGATTCCCATATCGACTATAGACGTGTCCTTCATCCGGTTGATTTAAAAACGTATGGATTTGTTCATCCATGCTATCAAATTCAAATGCAGAAGTTGCATAGATAGGTAGCTGATGCGGTCTGGTCGTTTTCAAATCATTAACTCGGCCGGCACACAGGCTTGCAAAGTGTTTTATAGCTTTGTGATTCATACTTTTTTTTACAAAAGTAATCAGCAAATCAGGCCAGAGGAATGAATCCCCATGCTGAAAAATAAAATTATATGGAGAAACAGGATTGGAAAGAAGCACAGTTGGATGAAAATGAATACGATATCCAATTTATGAAGGTTGATCCAGGACAGAGTAGTATTCGAATAGATCAATTTATTAGCGAACGAATTCCTAAAGTTTCGAGAAATAAGATCCAGTTGTCGATACATGCGGGTTTAATTGTGGTGAATGAAAAAAATATCAAGCCCAATTATAAAATCAGGCCAAATGATTTGATTCAACTGGTTTTTCCTAAATATCATACTTCAGATGATGTCCTACCAGAAAATATACCTTTGGATATACGCTATGAAGATGATCAGGTCATGATTGTCAATAAGCCGCCAGGAATGACGGTCCACCCAGCCGGAGACAAAGGGACGGGCACTTTAGTGAATGCACTCGCTTATTATTTTTCAAATAAAAATATAGGAGAAGGACTGCCAACGGGATCATCCAACCGATATGGACTGGTGCATAGAATCGATAAAGATACCTCCGGCCTCTTAATAATTGCAAAAACCGACTATGCCCATACCCATCTTAGTAAGCAGTTTTTTGATCATAGTATTCAGCGAGAATACATTGCGTTGGTTTGGGGAGAGCCTAATCCAGGCTCTGGTAGGATCGAAGGAAATATTGGGCGGGATCCCAAGAATCGCTTGCGCATGTTCGTACACTCAGATGGCTTAGAAGGGAAACATGCGGTCACGCATTATGAACTTCTTGAGTCTTTTTACTTTACAAGTTTGTTACGATGCAAATTAGAAACTGGAAGAACACATCAAATACGGGTTCATATGAAGTATATTGGTAACCCATTATTTAATGATGAGCGATATTCAGGAAGTCAAATTCACAAGGGAACCGTATTTACTAAATATAAACAGTTTGTTCAAAACTGTTTTAAAACCATGCCGAGATTTGCCTTGCACGCTAAGAGTTTAGGATTTATTCATCCTGAGACTGGTAAGGAAATGTATTTTGAATTAGAAATACCGGAAGATTTCAAACAACTTATAGAACGCTGGAGGCATTACACAGCGCATAGAAAAGATTTAATGGAGGAAATGGATAAGGATCAACCTATTGAAAGGGATATTGAAAATTTGAATTCTCTAAAATAATAGTGCAGGGATGTTAAACCTTGAAGGATTTCTTGCAGATACTCAAAAATTAAAGCACCGCATCGAAAACAAAGATGTTGATTTGATTAAAGCTATTCAGAGAGCTTGTCAGGAAAATCTATGGTTTACAGAAAGGGAAATTAATAGAATGTTACATGCCATCTGCTCTAACTATTTGGATCATGATTTATTAAGTCAGTGGCTAATAAATGTACGGCCTACTTTTAGTCAGACAACAAAAACTATAGCCATTATTTCCGCAGGCAATATTCCTTTAGTTTCTTTTCATGATATCCTAGCCGTATTGGGAAAAGGTTTTGTAGCCCAAATAAAATTAAGTGAAAAAGATAAATCCTTATACTTTTGGTTGAAGTCGGCATTAGAATCTATTCATCCAAAATATAAAGAACAAATAGTATTTACTGATAAAATAAAAAATTATGATGCAGTAATTGCTACAGGTAATAATCTTTCTGCTAATCAATTCAAACACTATTTCGCCCATGTTCCTAATTTAATTCGAGGGCATAAAAATGGTATAGCCGTCTTACATGGTAATGAAACAGTAGCGCATTTTAATGGTTTGGGTACGGATATTTTTAGCTATTATGGTTTAGGTTGTCGAAATGTAAGTAAAATTTATGTCCCTGAAAATTATTCATTTACTCCCCTACTAAAATGTTTTGACGAAAATTTTGGTTATGTATGTCAGCACGCTAAATATAAAAATAATTATGACTATCAGCTCGCCTCTTGCTTAATGAGCCCTTTTACCTTTTTACAATCCGAGACGATATTGTTAGTACAACGAAATGAAATTCATTCTCCTCTAGCTACGTTAAACTTTGAATACTATACGGAACTGGATAATTTGATCTCTGATTTACATAACATTCGTGAAAAGGTTCAATCTGTCACAAGCATGCATTATTTAGCAACGTTGAAGTGCATTGCCTTAGGTCAAACCCAATATCCTGGATTAAATGATTACGCAGATAATATCGATACCTTGGAGTTTTTAAATCAATTGTCTTGAACCTTTCATGACCAGACATCAAAAAGCTGCTCACATTCAGCGTATTTTAGATCAATACATTCCTGAAATCCATATTCCATTAATTCATCATAACGCTTACACACTATTAATTTCCGTTTTGTTATCTGCACAATGTACAGATGAACGGGTTAATAAGGTAACCCCCATTTTGTTCAATCATGCAGATAATGCAAAAGACATGGCCTTGCTCGATGTCCAACTAATTGAATCAATCATCAAACCTTGCGGACTTTATAAAACAAAAGCGAGGGCTATTTCCAAATTATCTGAGATATTGATGACAGAATATAAGGGTCAGGTTCCCAACGAGTGGGAAGCCTTAGAAGCATTGCCCGGAGTAGGACATAAAACTGCCTCAGTAGTGATGTCGCAAGTATTTGGAGTAGCCGCTTTCCCAGTGGACACGCACATTCATAGGTTAGCTAAACGATGGGGTCTGAGCTCTGGTAAAAATGTAAAGACAACAGAGATTGATATGAAAAAACTTTTTCCAGAATCAAGTTGGAATAAATTGCACCTTCAAATCATTTTTTTTGGACGACAGTATTGCCCAGCCAGAAATCACGATGGGTTAAAATGTCCAATTTGTTCTATTTATGGCAAAGGGAAGTAAGTAAAATTAAAATATATTTTTACTTTTAAAAAACCAAGCTACGCAAAGACTTAATCCCATGGTAATAAGTACAATCAGGTAGAAGGACAAATTTGATTCACCGATCCCAAAAGGTAACGGCATATTCATTCCAAGGAAGCTGGCTACAACAGTGGGAACCATTAAAAGTATGGTTATTATGGTGAGTCGATTGATGAAAATATTCAAATTATTGGAAATAATCGATGCATAAGCTTCCATAGTCCCGTTAAGAATATTAGTATATAATTGGGCTACCTCCCGAGCTTGATTATTATCCACTATAATATCTTCAAATAATTCAGTGAGGTCTTCATCATCTTTTATTCCTAAAAAATCTGCTCTGCGCAATTTAATCTTAAGCAATTCATTGGCCGTTAAAGAATTTACAAAGTATACTAAACTTTTTTCAATTCGTAACAAGCTTTTTAGCTCTTCACTTCGGCTTGAATTGTATAATTCCTGCTCGATGAGTCTACGCCTCATGTTAAGTTTCTTCAGAAATTCCAGATATAAAAAAACGGTATTTTCAAAAATTTGAAGTATAAAATTTCGTTCGTTCGAAGGATCAAAATTTCGAACCTTATTCTCAATAAATTTTTCCAATACAAAATTCTCTACAGCGCAAACTGTAATAATTTTATTCTGGCATAATATAATACCCAACGGAATGGTGATATATATAGGATCATTTTCTTTTTCAACATCATTCATCACCGGTATATGGAAGATGATACTGCGGGCTTCGTCGTATTTCTCATAGCGTACGCGCTCTTCAATATCTAATGGGTCAGTTAAGAAGTCTATGGAAATATCTAAGCGGGATGACAGATTTTCTAACTCTCCCTGTAAAAAAGGAGGAAACAGATTAATCCAGGAGGCTTGAGAAAAATCCTCCGTTTCCTTGAATTCCTTTAAGTGGCCGGTATAATAACGGATCATCTTTCTTCGAGTCTGCTAAATCTGATTTCATAAAAATGAGAAAACACCAATGGGCTGCAAGTTACAAATATTGAGCCAAAAATAAGCTCTTTAATTGAATCGCAAAGCCTGTATGGGTTTGATTTTTTTAATAAAATAGGAAGGTAAAATAAGAAATCCTAATACAACTACAAAAAAGATCATATTTATAATGATTATAGGCCAAATATTTAGACTCACAGGCGCGTGATCCAAATAGTAGTCCGCTTCACTCAATTTGATAGGTTTAAAATACTTTTGGATGAGACAAATAGAAAGACCTACCACATTTCCTATGACCATTCCTCTTAGTAGAATATACACACCAAATTGTAAAAATATCCTACGAATAGATCTGAAATTCATGCCCAGTGAGATGAGGATTCCAATTAGGTGTATCCGCTCGAGGATAAGAATTAAGAGAGTGGTGGCCATATTAATAATACAAACTGCTAAGACTAAACTTAGTATGAATTGTTTATTGATATCCTGGAGTGATAACCATTCAAATATATTTGGAAATTTACTCCGTATAGATTCCGCGTAAAAACGAGTGGGTAATATATCATTATATAAGACCTCATTAACTTCCTCTACTTTATTGACATTTTCAACAAATACTTCCAGACCTGTGATTTGATTTGAATCCCATGAAAGGACTTGTTGTAATAATCTTTGATCTACTAAACAAAATATGCGATCATACTCTTCTAACCCTGTTTTATATATTCCTCGTATGTTTAATTTGCGTTTAATATGTTGTCCCTCAATTACAAAATTTGCAATTACAGATTGGCCAGTATCAACTTTTAATCGATTTGCTGTCTGATGTGAAAGTAAAAGATCCCTTGAAATGTCAGTTGATTCATATTGAATGGGAGTACCTCTAACTAAGAACCGTTCAAAAAAACTCGCTCTGAAATCTTTATTTACGCCTTTGAAGAATAGTCCATCATATTGACCTTGCATGCTAATAATTCCAGGCAGAATAACAAAGCCCTGCACATGCGATACTTTATTATCCACGTTCTTTGAATATCCAGTTAAGTTTTGAATAGAATCCAATAAATAAGGAGAAACAATGATGGGTATAGGTTCAATACTTCTATTGACATTAATATCCGTTATATGAATATGTCCCCAAAATCCAAATATTTTTTCTGATATATCATCCTGAAATCCTTTAAACACAGATTGTGCTATTAACATTACGGCCAGACTCAAGGAAATCGCGCCTACAGAAATTTGAATAATTCTCCGTGTGAAGGACTTGGAAAAACTAGTGATGGCTCTATTGGCTATATATCTGCTTACATCCATAAATTTTGGACCCGGGTTTTATGGAGACTTTGTTTGACTGTTTTCTGTTCGGTTTCATTTGTACCTTTGGCAAACATAATAGGTTTTGCCCAACATACAAAATATGAGCTTTCTTGAAGAACTCGAATGGAGAAACATGCTGCACGACAGCACGCCTGGAATTAGAACATTACTTTCTGAAGGTATGCAGACTGCCTACATCGGATTCGACCCTACAGCCCCCTCTTTGGGGTTGGGTAATTATGTACAAATCATGTTACTTCAATTATTTCAACAATCGGGGCACAGACCAATAATACTTATGGGAGGTGCTACTGGCCGTATAGGAGACCCCTCTGGAAAGGATAAGGAAAGGGAGTTAAAAACGGAAGAGGAATTGGATGGTAATATTCAGAAACAGGAACAACAATTTCGAAGGTTGATCAATTTTGAGCAGGGTGAAAATGCAGCCATGTTAGTCAATAATTATGACTTTTATAAAAACATGAACATTCTCGAGTTTCTGCGAAAGGTTGGGAAAAATGCATCAATTAATACGATGTTAGCTAAGGAGTCTGTAAAAAGGCGCCTAGAAACGGGTATTTCTTATACCGAATTTTCATACCAACTTCTTCAAGCATACGATTTTTATTGTTTGTATAATACATATCAATGTAAAATTCAAATGGGTGGTTCGGATCAGTGGGGAAATATTGTAGCCGGGACGGATTATATCGGTAAAAATATTACTGGTGCACAGTCATTTGCCATCACGTCTCCCCTATTGACCAAATCTGATGGCAAAAAATTTGGAAAATCGGAAGAAGGCAATATTTGGTTAGACCCGGAAATGACGAGTCCCTATAAATTTTATCAATTCTGGTTGAACGTGGATGATGCAGATTTATCTAAATTGATTCGCTTCTTTACGTTTAAGACTAAGGAAGAAGTCTGTGATATTGAAGAGACTTATAAAAATAATCCACAACAACTAAAAAAGATATTAGCAGAAGAAATTACTTCACGTATTCATGGTCAAGTTTCATATCAAAATGTTTTGCATGTTACAGAAATCTTGTTCAGTAAAGATTTTAATGAAACTTCTTTATCGAATATGAGTGAAGAGGTGCTGATTGCATTAAGTAAGGAAATTCCAAATTTTAAAGTAGCAAAAAGCGAAATAAACCAAGGTCTATCTATCCAAAATCTACTTTCTGAAAAAACCGCAATATTCCCATCAAAGTCAGAGGCCAGAAGGGCTATACAAGGTAACGCTATCCATGTAAATAAGATAAAAATGTCCGATCCGGAATTTATTATTAACTCTTTTCATATTTTGGCTGGAAAATTTATCATGATTGAAAATGGTAAAAAAAATAAGTATATGATAGAATTGATATAGGTATGATGCCAAAAGCAATTCAACGACAGAAAGAAATTTTTCAGAATGGTTCAATAGGAATTAAATCAAAAATTCCGGTTGAATTCCTAATCTTGGAGAGCAATGCCCAAAAAATATTATCTCCGAAAGCTTTTGCTTATATAGCCACTGGTGCAGGCAGCGAAACCGGCATGCGAAATAATTCTGATGCCTTTTCCAACTATAGTATACTGCCTAAAATGGCCCATGGTTTGAATGGAGTCAATTATAACATTGAGTTGTTGGGAACTAACAGCACTACTCCGTTTATGTTTGCACCCATTGGGGTATTGGACTTAGCATATCCTAAAGGTGATATTGAAGTGGCAAAAGCCGCGAAAGTTTTTGAGATACCCATGATTTTTTCCAATCAGGCGTCGACTTCAATGGAAGAATGTAGTACCATTCTAGGGGATAGTCCTCATTGGTTTCAACTATACTTTAGCAAATCTAAGGAACTGGTCGAGAGTTTTATACAAAGAGCAGAACAATCAAATTGTAAAGCCATTGTGCTAACGTTAGATACTACTCTATTAGGTTGGAGGCCCCGCGATTTAAACAATGCTTATTTACCATTCATTGAAGGATTGGGGATTGCACAGTATACTTCAGATCCATACTTTCAAAGTTTGTTAAGAAAAAAAAGTGCGCAAAAGAATTCAAATACTAATTTCCATATTAACCAATTATTCTTATTACATAAATTAGTTAGAAATTATCCAGGTAATTATTTTTCTAACTTAATTTCAAAAGATGCCGTATCAGCTGTTCGCACTTTTGTTGATCTTTATACAAGGCCTAATTTGAGTTGGGAAGATGTGAGCTGGTTGAAAAGTATTACCAAACTTCCTTTGATATTAAAAGGAATTCTGCGATCAGATGACGCAAAAAAAGCTATTGACTGTGGTGCGGATGGAATTGTCGTTTCTAATCATGGAGGAAGGCAGATTGATCATGTGATTTCTAGCCTGGACGCATTAATTGACATTCGTAAAAATATTCCCAAAAATTTTCCACTCATGATTGATAGCGGCATTCGAAAGGCAGCAGATATTTTTATCTCTTTGGCCTTGGGTGCTAATGCGGTATTAATTGGAAGGCCGTATGTGTATGCTCTTGCAATCGATGGCTCAAGAGGTGTGCAGGATTATATCAGTAATTTAAATGCTGAATTCGAGCTGATCATGCATTTATCAGGCTGTTCTAATCTAAAAGACATAAATTCTGATATGATTTTAAAAAAAGAGTAGACGTTTATTTATTCGCTTTTGGGAACAAATAATAGGGACACTGAATTCATACAATATCTTAAACCAGTAGGTTTCGGTCCATCTTCAAAAATATGGCCTAAATGCCCTTTGCACCTCGCACAAACAACTTCAACCCTTGTCATACCGTATGATTGGTCTTTATTTTCTTGAACTACGTTAGGTTGAATAGGTTGAAAGAAACTAGGCCAGCCTGTACCTGAATCAAATTTGGTATTTGAATTAAATAAAGGAAGTTTACACGCATAGCAGCAATAAATACCCTTTTCATGATTATCCCAATATTCACCTGAAAAAGCTCTTTCTGTACCTTTTTCTCTAAGCACATGGTAATTTAATTCAGGAAGCTCCTTTTTCCATTGTTCATCGGTTCTGTTGTCGACTTTGATCATTTCTGGCACGGATGTATTTATAGATACGGAACTTGTATTTGACTTGACACTAGGTTTTGGTTGCTTTGTTTGTGAATTGCACGAATAGGAACATGTCAGAATAATTAATAAAATAATAAATTGATTATTCTTCATCTCTCATTTTTTTTTCTTGTTTTAATACTATTTCCATAATTTTCCTCATCAGACCCAATATTGTCATAAAGACAATGTAAACTATCGCAAAAACTGTTATGATCCACGAATAGGAAGCCGCTTCAAATACACTCGTTCCGGATATAAACGTACCGCCTAAACAAATTAATATAAGTAAGCCAATAAATGTGTAAATAGATTCTCTGTAATATGGCAAAATATTTTTAATGGAAAAACCAAAAACACAATTTAGTATGATGAAAAATAAAAGAATCGCTGTAGCTATCAACCAAATATCATTAGGATCTTTTCGCATTAGTCCCAGCAAGTTCAAAAGCCAGATGAACAAAAGGATAAACGTGCAAATTCCTAGACACAACAATCCTTGATAAAAGGGCCTGAAATTAATATCGAATAAGGATTTTTCTTCCATTTATACAATTTCGGCATATAGGTCAAAAGCCTCTGCGTCGGTAATTTTTGCTTGGACAAAGTCCCCGACCCGCAAATGGTTTGCATTTGACGGGATGAGAATCTCATTATCTACTTCAGGGCTATCTGATTCAGTTCGGCCAACATAATAACCACCTTCTTTTCTATCAATTAGCACTTTGAAAATCTGGCCAACTTTACGTTGATTCATTTCAAGTGAAATGTCTTCCTGTATTTCCATCAATTTTTTTGAACGCTCTGCTTTGATTTCCTCCGGAACATTATCCTGAAGTTCGAATGCCCCCGTATCTTCTTCATGAGAATATTGAAATACTCCCAATCTTTCAAATCGATTCTTTTTTACAAAATCGCATAAAATAGTAAAGTCTTCAGCTTCTTCTCCTGGGAATCCCAATAACATAGTAGTTCGAATACTAATCCCCGGCACTTTTGTCCGAATTTGATCAATAAGTTCTTGAGTTTCCAATGAGCTAATTTGACGTTTCATTCCAGTTAAGATTCTATCAGACGCATGCTGTAAAGGAATATCAAGATAGTTGCAAATTTTATTTTCTTCTCTTAGTACATCCAAAATTTCTAATGGAAACTTCGAAGGGTATGCATAATGGAGTCTTATCCATTCTATGCCATCTACCTCGCATAAAGCTCTCAACAAACGGGGTAACTCTCGCTTTTTGTAGATATCCAGACCATAATACGTCAATTCCTGTGCAATGAGGATGATTTCTTTCACTCCATTTCTTGCCAGGTTTTTGGCTTGAAGAAGTAATTGTTCAATGGGAACTGATAAATGTTTCCCCCTCATTAAAGGAATGGCACAAAATGAGCAAGTTCTGTTACATCCTTCGGAAATTTTCAAATATGCATAATGTGAAGGGGTCGAAATGATGCGCTCACCAATCAATTCCGACTTATAGTCTGCTTGTAACCGACCTAATAAAGATGGCATCTCCATGGTTCCAAAGAAGGCATCCACTTCGGGAATTTCCGCTTCCAAATTATCCTTGTAACGCTGTGAAAGGCAACCGGTAACATATAGTTTCTTAAGTTTTCCTTGCTTTTTTAATTCTGCATAGTCCAAAATGGTATCTATAGATTCTTCTTTAGCCCTATCAATGAATCCGCACGTATTGATGATAATAATGTCAGACGGAGGTCCATTCGGATTGTGGTGGACATGATAGTTATTATGTACGAGTTGTGTGATCAGGTTTTCAGAATCTACTGTGTTCTTTGAGCACCCCAGCGTTATTAATTGGACCTTTTCTTTTCTATAATTTCTTGTTTTCAAAATTCCCCTTATTTTGCAAAGATATTGAAAGACCAATTAATCCGTTAGGGACTTATGATCAGATTAACACTCTCGTTCTTTATTTTGCTTCTTGTTTTGCAAGTAAACGCTCAATATAGCGGCTTTGTTGAAGTTGCCTCTAATACTATAGATTATAAAAACCAGGAAAGTAGGATTCCAGATAGTATGAAAATAGAGTTTCCCTATTTGGCCTATAAACTAGGAATCAGTTATTGGTTCAGGCTTAAAAAATTTCGTATAGAATTTTTACCAGGTCTTGCTTATTCTTATGCAAAATCTACGTATTTAAATTCTCAAGTTGCTGGAGAAAAAGTTAAAGAAACTCAATACAGCGTGGAACTTCCCATTCTTTTATATCCATTTGATTTCAAAAATGATTGCAACTGTCCCACATTTAAGAAATCAGGTTCCATCTTAAAGAAAGGTATGTATTTTATTCTTCAACCCTCTCTCCTTTATTCAGACTATGATTTTAATCGACAAAATGGATCGCATAAATATTGGCTGACGCAGTTAGACTTGGGTGTAGGATTGGACTTTGCCATAACTAAAATACATACGCTCAGCCCGTCTATTCAGTATGCACGGGTTTTAAATAACCCATTCAACACTAAATTACTCGATACAGAGTTAGGCTTACAAAGCGTTAACCATAGTAAAATCAGTGTAAACCTGCGGTGGATAAGTCGATTTGACTATAAAAAGAAATAGTAATTACGTCTATAATTAGTTAGCCTAAAATGAACACGAATTGCGTGCGGTCAGCTCATATTATTTATAAAATGCCAAACCACAATACCAGCAGCTACACTGACATTTAAGGAATGTTTTGTTCCGTATTGTGGAATCTCGATAGCATAATCCAATAACGTTAAAATAGATTCCGAAATACCACTTACTTCATTTCCAAAGATTAATAGATAAGTTGATTGTTTTGAAATGTGGAATTCTGGTAAAAGGATACTTTTGGTTGTTTGTTCGATGCCAATGATAATTTTATTGTTTTGTTTTTCATTCAATAGATAGGCATATAGATCGCTTTCCTTTTGCCAGTGCACAGTATCCGTAGCACCGATAGCCGTTTTATGAATTTCTGGATGAGGAGGACTCACTGAATATCCACCCAAAATGACAGATTCCAGCGCAAAACAATCTGCGATCCTGAATAATGAACCTACGTTGTGACCAGACCGAATATTATCAGCAACCAAACTAATCTTATTTTTAGGAGTCATTTTAAATTCTTCCGGTAAAACTCTATTTAGTTCATGTAATGCTAATTTCTTCATATTTTGTCCAGCGATTATGAAATTTAATTTTGCGAAAGTACTGTCTTTTAAGGAACTGGCTGTTTTAATATTGATCTATGCGTTATTGATACTCTGTTTTGGGTTTAATTGGAGTGGGAATGATATGATAGAAGTGATTCCTGTTTTAAAAAACTTTCATGATGGAAGTTTATATCCTAATGATTTTTTTATCAATTATATTAAATCACAAAATCTGTATGAGCGCAGTTTTTATATCAAATTCTTACAAGCTACTTGTGGTACTAGTCGTTCAGGCCTTTTTGCTATTCATTTACTATTCACGTTATCATTAATTATTGCGTTATATAAGATAGGTACTTATTTTATATCAGAAAAATTTGCAAACTATGTCTTGATTATTCTTTTATTATTTTTTGCTTCGAGAACAAGTTTAGGAGGAAATGAATTATATTATAATATGCCTGTTTCTTCTTTCTTTGCAAAGGCTTTGGGAAGCTGGGCGATATATCTCATATTTGTTCGTCGCTATTATTTATGTTCGAGTTTTCTTATCGTTAGCACCTTATTTCACCCCATTGTAGGTATTCAAATATTTGTAATCCTGATCGGAGGTTTGTTGTTACATTTTCGATCTGTGCTGCCTAATTTTAAAAAGGTGCTAGTTCCAGCACTACTTTATTTAGCTATCACGCTCCCCTATTTAAGTATGCTTTTTCTTAAGACCTTAAGTATTCATGGGCATTATAATATCCTATTTGATATTTTAGAATTTCGGGTCGGGCATCATTTTTTTATTGAATACGCATCTATTAGTTCTATACTATTTTATTTGCTATTTATTACTTTAGGCTTTTATTACTACAAAATTAAAAATAAGTTTATTTATTATAGCTTTATTTTTCAATTTTTAATGTTGGTACTTTATATAGTAATGGTGTCAGTGTTTAAGTCTGAGTTGTTTCTTAAGTTGCAATGGCTTAAAACGACTATTTGGATTGAGCTTTTTGGAATTATTGCTTTGGTAGAAATTAGTTTTAGTAAGTTGAAATATAGTAATCTTACTGAACAAGCAAAGAAAAATGTAAGGTATGTTTGTTTTTCGGTCTTATTATTGGGGATATCACTGTTGATTATTAAAAACAATTATTATAATGTTGAGAGGCAAGCTCATTTAGAAGAACGAGCCCTAGCTAGTTTCGCAAAAAACCATACCGGCAAAGAGGCCACATTTATTACCCCTGCAGATTTTTATTTATTTAAATCAAATGCTGAACGTTCATCGTGGATTGATTTTAAAGCCATAGCGCATCACCCAGCTTATTTAATTCCTTGGTATGACCGCATAAGTACATTATATCAAATTAATCTGAACGACCGAAAAATGAAACATAACCTGATTTCAGAAGCAAACCGACATTATAAACAAATAGATGCAGATAAAATAAATTACTTAAAAAGCCAAGGTGTTAATTACATGATTCAATATAAAGATGTGGCGATTCCGAGTTTGAATGTTTCAAAGGTTTTTGAAACCAATCGGTTTGTTGTCTATGAATTGGATTAATTTTTTTGAAATAAAAATTTAAATGGGATATGAAGTCGTTCTCTCCAATCTAATTCTCCATGCGAAGCGCCTTCAAATTTCTTAGTAATCCAAAGTTGTTCAGGGTAGTTTGCCTTAATCAAACAACTATCGACAACTTGTTGATAGCTTTCATACCATGAATCTAAATTAATGGTGCCATAATCGAAATACAATTTAGGTCTATTAATAAGCACTAATTTTTCTTTTAAATATTGGCAGATCGCTGCTGCGATTTCCGGAGAATTTCTTTTTAAACTTAATGGCCAATGTGTCGAAAGACAAGCAGCACCGCCAAAGATTTCTGGATATTCCATCGCCGCATAAAAAGAAATTAAACCACCTTTACTAACTCCTGTAATAAAGGTATATGGCGATTCACTCAACGTTTTGAAGGTTTTATCCACAAAGGGTTTTAATTCTTTTACCAGAAATTTTAAGTAATCATCGGATTTCATCTTTCCTTTAAATTCCCTTTCTAAATTCCTCTTTTGTGTAGGATCGAGTAAGTCTACTATTTTATTAGGAATATATTCTCTGGACCTTAGCGGTGTGTTCCAAATACCTACAATGATAAATTCTTCAATTTCATTGGTTTGAATTAAGTGTTTCGCACAGAAGTCAGCTTGAAGTGGAAGGTGATTATATGAAGTATTTGGATCAAATAGATTCTGACCATCATTCATGTACAAAACTGGAAAATATTTAGTAGGATTGGAATAATAGGTAGGTGGTAACCAGATATCTATATTCCTTTTTTGAACATAATCTGAAGTAAAATCGTAATATCGAATGATATTTTCTCCATTTGGGAGATGAATAATACGCTGGCTTATCGACTTTGATTGAAATAAACCTAAAAGTAACGATGAAAAGATATATTTTATATAACGGAAAAACATTTAGTTTCCGGAATTTAATTGCTTTTTATATTTTAAACTATTCTTCACAAAGGCCACGAAAAGAGGATGCGGCGTTTCTACCGTTGATTTTAACTCAGGATGGAATTGTACACCAACAAACCATGGATGGTTATCAAGTTCAATTATTTCAACCAGATTTTTTTCTGGATTAATACCTGATGCTTGCATGCCATGTTCTTGTATGGTATCCAAATACTCATTATTAAATTCAAACCTGTGTCGGTGTCGTTCAGAAACTTCTAGTTTGTTATAAGCCTTATATGCCTGAGAGGACTTTCTGATTTGACAAGCGTAAGCTCCTAATCGCATAGTTCCCCCTTTATTTTTAATTTTTCGTTGTTCCGGCATCATATCAATAACAGGATTTGCAGTTTTAGGGTTTATTTCTGTGGAGGAAGCGTCTTTCATTTTAAGTACATTTCTGCAAAATTCAACGACCGCACATTGCATACCCAAACAAATTCCGAAAAAGGGAATATTGTGTTCTCTTGCATATTTAATGGCTATTATTTTACCTTCTATACCCCTTTCTCCAAAGCCAGGTGCCACCAAAATTCCGTCTAACTTCACTAGATGCTTCAATATTTCTTTTGACTTCTCCAAAGATTCAGAATGGATTGCGTGGACTATTACTTTGCAATTATTTGCAGCTCCAGCATGAACGAAGGATTCATAAATAGATTTATATGCGTCGGGAAGTTCATTGTATTTTCCAATCAAACCAATATTCACTTCCTCAGTAGGATTTTTTAAATGATCGATAAAATTTTTCCAGTTGGTGAGATCCAAGACTTTCTTAGAGGTTAATTGAAGTTGCTCCAATATCCGTAAATCCAACTCTTCTTCCAACATTAAAAGAGGCACGTCATAAATGGTTTTTGCATCTATCGCTTCAATTACATTTTGGGGTTTTAGGTTGCAGAACAGCGCTAATTTGGCTCTAATTTCAGCACTGAGAGGCTTCTCAGTCCTACAAACTAAAAGATCGGGCTGAATTCCAGCTTCTTGCAATTCTTTAACAGAATGTTGGGTGGGTTTGGTTTTAAGTTCCTTAGCAGCTGAGAGATAAGGGATCAAGGTGAGATGCACTGTGGCACAATTGATAGATCCTAGTTCAAGTTTCAACTGTCGAAGTGCTTCTAAATAAGGTAAGGATTCAATGTCACCTACTGTTCCGCCTAGTTCTGTTATAATAATATCAAATCCAACATCACCCAGTAGCGTAATTCTGCGCTTAATTTCGTCGGTTATATGTGGGATAACCTGTACTGTTTTTCCCAAATAGTCCCCTGCCCTTTCTTTATTAATTACCGTTTGATAAATGCGGCCAGTCGTAACATTGTTGGCCTGTGATGTAGGTATATTCAAAAATCGTTCATAATGTCCCAGATCCAAATCAGTTTCTGCCCCATCGTCCGTAACATAACATTCACCATGTTCATAGGGGTTTAAGGTACCTGGATCAACATTAATATAAGGATCAAATTTTTGAATAGTGACTTTAAAGCCCCTTGATTGTAGCAATTTCGCTAAAGATGCAGCTACGATACCCTTTCCTAAAGATGATGTTACTCCGCCCGTAACAAAAATATACTTTGTCATAGTTTCCTTTCCTTTGCTACGGGGTATAAAGGTAGCTACTATCCTCTATATATTCATAACTTTGGCAAAATGAAAATGGATGCTAAAATCAGTCATTTGGCAATATATCCCGTAAAGTCTATTGCCAAAATTGCCTGTTCTTCATTGGAAATCCAAGATCATGGAATTCCATACGATCGAAAATGGATGCTTATAGATGAGCAGGGCAACTTTATCACGCAAAGAGAGCAATCTAAACTCAATGAACTTAAAGGGAAATTAATTGATAATCAGTTTTATTTTTACCACCCTGATCGCGTGTTAGATGGCTTTTTTATCAAGTCAGAATTTTATCTAGGGAAAGAAATCAATGTAAAGATTTGGTCGGACACCGTGAAATCAAAACTTACGAACCCATTAGCATCAGAATGGTTAAGTAATTATTTAAACATTACATGCGCTATCGTAGAAACCATTCCCGAGAATCGTTATAAAAACGTGATCGGCGTAAAGAAAGCTATTCCCCTACTTTATACCGATGCATATCCGATTCATATTATTAACCAAGCTTCTGTAGATAATCTGTCATTAAAATGTGGAAAAAGTTTAGACGCATATCAGTTCAGACCCAATATTATTGTTGAAAATCTTGAAGAATATAGAGAAGATGAAATTCGTAGTTTTGAGATTAACCATATCCGGTTTAAGATTATAAAACCCTGTGAGCGTTGCATCATTTCAACCTTACGGCCCGATCAATCAAGATTCCAAAAAGAACCCCTTAAAAGTTTAGCTAAATATAGAAAGCATGGAAATGCTGTCTGGTTTGGCATGTATGCTATTAAAAGTCCTGAAATGGAATCGGCATCGCCAAATCAATTCATTTCTGTATCGGATACCTTTAGAATTTTAGAATAAGCAGGAGCAATTAATTTGGAAATTTCATTTTATTAATATTCTTAACTCTCACCTTTCGATTACAAATAAAAATCTTGAGTTAGGCTAATAAATTGATTAGTATAACTGCCCGAATGGTTTTTTAAAATTAACGTTTCTCTTTTGAATTTTTGAATTCCAAACCCATAATTTAATAAGACAAGTGAAGGCTTCGAATCTGCATTATCTTGCACGGTGCAAATTCGCTTGAGCGTAAAGCCAGTACTCAGCATATGATAACTTAACTCCAATTCCAAATTTGATGGAATTACCACAAACACATTTCCGGAATCTTTTATATTCCTTTTAAAACAAATCGCTAAATCTTTGAAGCCTACCTTTTTTTGATGTTTTTGGATTTCCTTTTGCTCATTAAGCGGGAGTAACGAACTAATAAAATAAGGAGGATTACATAAAATGCTATCAAATAATTCAACAGCACAAAATTCCTTAATATCTACTTGAAAAGCTGTTAATTTTTTATGCCATATCGATTGTTCAAAATTTAAAGTTGCGGCTTTAACGGCTACAGGATCCATATCGATTGCTGTGACAACACAATTTTCCTCCGTTCGCTGTGCACACATTAAGGCTAGAATTCCTGATCCGGTACCCAAATCCAGAATACGCTTATTTGTATTTATAGAAGACCATGAACCAAGTAAGACAGAATCTGTAGTAAGTGGAAACACAGACGCTCCGGTATGTAATAAAAACTTCTTAAATCGAAAGAGTCTGGTCAATTTATTTCCATTCTAAGTGCCTATTTTACTCAGCAATTTGCAAACGGATGCCTTTACTATGGGAAGAAAACTCAGGTGCATACATACATTGAAGCGTGGAAATGCCATCTGAAAAATTTCCTATAAATGATGCACGTACATCGTATTCTATGACATGAGTGCCTATAGGTAAATAATGTATAAAAATATCAGTTGCTAAATCTCTGGGTGATAAATAATAGAATAATCTGCCGGTCCATTGATGTCCTGACAACTGTTGGGTCGGTTCCAATCCGGCAGCTCGCATAATTTTCAAGTGAACATAATCCATAGGACGATCTACTTTAATAATAACACGCGCGGTCACCAGATCACCTATTCTCAGTAGAGAATTAGCACTTATTGGTTTCAGATTTGTTCCGCCTTTCACAGTTTCTTTTATAAATAATTGTTTTTCTAAAACCAACGGAGTATTCTGAGATTTTTCAATTTTATCCAGATCTTCAAAGTATTGTATGTATACAGCTCCCCACGCTATTGAATTATTGGGATTTGTAAGTTTGACATTAGCATACGCTGGTTTAATGGATTCTCTATTAAAGGACTTTTTGAAATAACCTGTGACTGATTGTGCTGAGACATCCAAAACGCTATTGGCCAATTCTACACGACATAAGGATGTGTTTTCTGTAAAATTGGTTCCAAAATTTAATATAGCATAAATCGCAGCAGTTGTAGACTTTGTTGTTCCCCAATGTTGGGTCTGTTTATTCTTGAGCAGCCATGTCTTCATCAAATCCACGGAGGTCAAATCATTTCCAACTTCATGAAATAATTCAATCATAAGTGCCTGGGATTCCACAGGAAGAGTTGACCAATGGTAGCTCCATTTGTTTTTCCAATACATTCCCAATTCCGGATGAATTATCGCTCGTTGTTTTAAACTTTTAACAATTAGCATGGCCAGATTTGGATTTCCATTTTTTTGTGCGATCAATGCACAAATTCCCTCTAGATAGATTTGGTCGTTTTTCCAGAATTTTTGAATTTGATCTAGGTAGAAGGATTCTGCTTCTTTTCCTTTCGCATTATTTATCCAATCTGGAAAATAACTCTTGGCATATAAATACAACAATGGTAAATTATCCAAATAGCTAATAGATTTATCATTTTTATTTTGGGAAATACTTTTTTTAGCCATTTCATACGATTCTAATAACTTACTCTCCAGGTATGGTTTGGCCCTATTGACTATTTCCAATAACTGCTTTTCATTAGTAGACAATGCATTCATTCGTTTTAGATGTGCGATCTCCACAATAATATGCTGGGTGATATACCAATCATCATTTCCGCCAGAAAACCATGAAAAACTTCCATTTTTATTTTGGAATCCACTTAGTTTTTGGATGGCGGTAGCATTGGCTACATTTATTTTAGATAAATCCAGTAGTAGAGCAATTCGTTTCATCTGCTCTGACTCATTCTGAGCTTCCAAAAGCCAAGGTGTCTCTTCGAGTAAGGCTGATTTTAATTCTTCATTTTTATATAAATTAGAAATATTTGTTCCTTCGGCATTCATTTTACTTAGCTGTTCGGCCACTTTAGGATACTTTTTTAAAACAGACGTTCCCAATGTATTTGCAAAAATTCTGGACATTAGTTGTTCAGAGCAATCGTGCGGATACTCTATCAAATATGGAAGACTTTGAATGGCATACCAGACGGGATGCGAAGTTAATTCCAAGGTAAATTGATGTGGAATTGCCGTTTTGGAAGCAAACATTCTATCTAACGCACTAAATTTATATTCCCTGGATTCTTTTGATTTTATAGCCAGCGGCATGGTTTCAGTTACCAATTTCGTATTGCTGACCACAGGTATTATCATTTCTTCACCATCCGTATGATTGGATCCTAAAGCAATAAACCGAATCAACAAAGCCCGGGTTTCCTGGTTAGGAATGCGAATCTTAAAACTGACACCTTCTGATGCTTGAGCGGAAACTTGTACAGACTTAGTTGATTCAGTAGGCATAAACTCTGAACTTATAATTTGATTCGAAATCGGGTCTACTATTTCCAATTTAACATCGACTTTCTGGGATGCTTCCGTTAAATTGCTGATAGTTGCATTAATATTAATGGCATCTCCTTGTCTGAAGAACCTAGGATAAAATGGTTTTATTTGTATAGGTTTTTGTGTAACCACTTCAAATGACTGTAATCCATATTTTAAATCATTAGTATGTGCGAGCATCTGGAATTTCCATCTGGTCATTGCTTCATTCATAGTAAATGAAAAACTCAGTATCCCATCCGCATCTGTTTTTAAATGAGGATAAAAGAAAACCGTCTCATGTAAGTTTTTTCGGATAGGGACTTGATAATTCTTGTCTTCTTCTTTTGCTACCTTGGCAGAACTTTGTCTTTCTTCAGAGGCCGTTTGATTTACGGCTCCATTGCCAACGGCATCTCGAGCCATCTGTTTGCTCTCAAAAAAAGGTGGGGGATGATAAAAGTTTACAAATTGATCTAATCCAAAAACTTTAAGCCTTGAATACATTCGTTCCATATAGAATCCTGCTCTGGAATTATCTTCATAATGTAAGGTCCTTAGATATTTGCTATTGAATAAGGAAGAATGAATGCCAATCGTTCTATTAAATCCTGGCCAAAGTGACAGATTCCATTGGTGAGGATAAATTTTATCTAGTGAAACATCGTACATGGATACCATAACTTCCTTTTCAGCCTTAGTCATTTTAGTATCTGTAATTTCAAAGCTCCAATTCTCCTTGTCACCAGGTTTCATTTTGTCGCGAAAACTAAGGGTTTTAATGTTCAACGTTTTATTGGTCCATGGCACTTCGATTACTTTTTCTTGAATAAATAAATTATTCTGAACAATGCATACCGTCTGATAATATACCGTACCTCGATCTGCTTCACTTAGTAAAGTTTCATAAGTAAGGTCCGACGTAATTTTATTCCAATGGCTAATAACGTTACTCCTGCTTTGATAAATTGCGAATTGATGATACGGACGATTTAATCCAATAGATGTGAACGTCGCCATCTGACCGGGCTCCAGTTTTTGTTGATGTACTAAAACCTCTGGCCTAATCCAGGATGGATTTTTATCAGAAGTGATCACAAAGTAATCTTCTATTTTATTTGTTTCGCCCTTTTCGGTTTTGGCCGAAATTATTATTTTATATGCTTTTCCTTCCTTTTTTAAAAAATCGAGATTTAATTCGTGTGAATATTGAATAGGTAAGTTCCATGTTTTAACTACCCCATTTTCTTTCCATGTTTGGATCTGGTCTTCATCCATATACACATCATAAGGGAAAAGAGATTTATATTCGGCTTTTGTATATTTGAACACATCTGGTTTTTCCCAATATGATTTTCTTAAAAATGTATTTTCGTTAAGTAATTCAATAAGCTTAATTTCCGCACCTGCGCGAATCGGAACTAACTGCGAATTTGAAAAGGAAACTTTGAATTTACTTTTATAGTCTCTCGAGAAGATTGGAATTAAGTCCGTCTGTATGAAAACTGCCTTTTCACTTAGCTGTATATTCTGTCGGTTACTTTGGGTTTCTCCATTTATATCGGTTGCATCGGCATCAATGGTGAATTCCTGAAGTGCGGAATTACTAAACTCCTTTTTCGATTTAGCATAAAAAGTAATTTCAAAGCTTCCATCCTTGGCACTAAGCGTTTGTCCCAAAGAAATTTGCTCAGGAGGAGTTATCCTCGGCATAATTCCGACCCAACAAAATCTGAATGGATATATTTCATTCCGATGGACGATATAATTAATTTTGGCTCCCGCTAATCCAATTCCATTAAATGATTTAATATTCCCTTTAATTTTTATACTATCATCGAGCTTATAGTTATCATTTAAAGTATCGAATACGATTTCAAAATTAGGTCGTTTGTATTCCTCTACTTTAAAATATCCAGCTCCTCCTATTGTTTCAATAGTATAGTCTCCATTCAAACCTGATGCAGGTAAATTAAAGAACCCGCTAGCTGACCCAAATTCATTACTAATGACAGCTGATTCTCCAACGATTTGTTGATTTGTATTACGAAGGGTAATTTTTAATTTTTTGTTTTTTACTATAGAGGGTAATGCATTTTTATCATGTCGCAGGCTTAGAACTTTAAATTGAACTTTTTGACCTGGTCGGTAAATGGAACGATCTGTAAAAAATAAACTATATTCGTAAGGTTCCTGACCTGCCCCGTGCCAGGTACTTATCCAATCTTCCGAAATGAGAAACTCTTTTTTATAGGTCACGTAAAAACGCGAATTTGTTCCCGATGGAGCGCTGACCATTCCTTCGTTGTTCGATTTCAGCACACTTAACTCTTTAAAGGCATTACCTTTTTGCTGATTATTGTAATCCACTTTATAGAAATGCACAGAAACATTTTTTATAGGAGCTCCTGACTCTCTATCCACGATGTAAACACTTGAATTACCATTTTCCTTTTGCACATTAAAATGAGCCAATGCAGCTACCTGAAAAAATTCAAAATATACGCCTGGCTTCTTAACATCATTGATGTTTTCTTTCGAGGATACTAACGCATACTGTCCTGCCGGCAAGGCATCTATTTTTAATTCAACGCCATGTGTTCTAAAGTCCTTTGATATAGGCCAGTCTTCTTTCCAAGTGCGAATTATTGTGGATTTTTTAAGGAGGTCTTCAATTTCTTCAGAATTATTATGTCTTGATTTAAGAATAGAAAGTGGATCGATCTTATAAATTTTAAATTCTAGTTGTGAGACATTTTTATGTTGAACAAAAACACGAAATGGCTTGGCAGGTAAATTGACTTGCTCCACCTGAATTTGAATAAATTTTTCCCTAAGCAACTCCTTGATCATGCGTGCTCTATTATCAATTACGGAATCTTGCTTGGATTTAAGAATCAAATCACATAAACTGTCTACCCTATTTAGATCCACTTCATCCTTTGGTTCGGCCGTTTGATGTGATTTTTCAAATAAATATTCAGCAAGTGCCAATTGGATAGCTGCCGATGCTACATGCTTTTTTTGTTCTTTATGAAATTTGATTAAGGCTTCTTCATAATCCGTTTTACAAGCCCCGGATGAACATTGGCTTAGACCATATTTCAATCGTAGTAAATTAGCATCGATAAAGCCTTTTAGATTTTTTGTATTCTCGAAATGAATTAATGCTTTTTGATAAAGTCTGAGTACGGTATTCTCAAAAGGTTGTTTTCTAATAAAATCCTCAGAATCGCTAAAGAGTTCAGATTGAGACGCAACACTTGAAAAATCTACACTATGAGATTGAGATTTACTGAAATGCGCGATGGCTCTGAATAATAAAAGATCATACAATGAGGGACGAAATTCTTCATCCTTTTCATAGTCGACTATTTCAATATAATTTTGAATAGGTTCCCTTAATATGGATTCATTTTCTATAGACTTTACTATGTAGTCATTGGCACGTTTGAGTATCCGCTCTGCAGGCCAGGTTTGGATATCCTGATCCACGGAATCTTCTAATACCTGTTTGGCTTGTTGGCTTAAGCGATAGGAATTTTGTTCAAAATAGGCGTAATACATTTCGCCTAAACTAGAATATAATATAGCAGCAACAATAGGTTTTGCTTTAGTTAATGAGTTTTCCAAATTGGATAAAACTGAATTAAGACTATTTTCTGTGAGTTGTGCAGATAGACTTTGGATAGTTATTAGGCATTTATAAATCTGAGGAAAGTTATCTGCAGCATTAGCTCGACTATATAAATCTTCAGTAGCTTCAAGTGCATCCCGGATTAAACCTTTGTCTATATAAGATTGAATGATATCCCATTCTTGTTTGTAAGAAGGGTATTCTTTGTTTTCGTTTGGTGGGATGTTTTCATTTTGAAACATTCCTAAAAATACCAGAAATAATAGAACGGATAGACTGTAAGTATTCATTATATATTCTTTATTCAGTGAGACTATGGCACGGGTATAAAGCCTTTAAAACTCAAACGTTTAATATCCACTGCATAGTTTATATCGAGGCCCTTTATGAAATGATTAACTAACATTTCAGTACAATATGGAATCAATGAACATCCTTTGGTTCCAAACCCATTAAATATCCATAGTTTATTGAATGTCGGATGCGGCCCTATGATAGGTTTCCGGTCTCTGCTTGCAGCTCTGATGCCTAACCCTTTTAATACTATACTCCAGGAACATTTTAATAATTTATCTAAATATTGATATTGATTAATAAATTCACTTTCACTAAAAATAAGGCTTCGATCATTAATACCGTAACTGGCGCCAAGCCAATACTCATCGTTAGTTAAAGGAATAATCGTATATTTTGAGGATATAATTTTGTATAGGTTTAAATCCTTGGCTAAAAAATGCACAAATTCTCCTTTTAAGGGCATGATGGGTACCCAGTTAAAAAATGGATTATCCAAAACCATATGACCCTCACTAAAAATTATGGCCTTTCTAATTTGATATTCTTTATAAGTCGATGCAGAAGGATTGAAGTGTTCGGTTAGATATGCTTCAGAGATTAAAACATCGACAGTATGTAATCGATGGTGAATGCAATTAATTAGTTTGGAAACTCTTACTTGAAGCGCATTTTGGATGGTTCCAATGGAGAAAGGTTCATTTATTTTAGAAGTGAGAATCGAACTATCCGTGTGTATTTTTAGCCATTTATGATACTCGTCATCTTGAATTCTACAATGCCAATTATTTTCACTTGCAGCATCATTTAAAAACTGAATAATATCAATATTTTTTATAAGTTCGAGATTAAATTCTTTTTCGAGTTGTGTATAATAACGTAAGGCTGTGGGATACAGATTTTCGAATTCCCAAGATTTTACAAAACGCTTTCCGGTTATTGGGTTAATAATTCCCGTGTCAATAATACTGGCTTGTCCGGGATTGGAATGGTGAAGAAGACGAATATTAAAACCAAGTCTGTAAAGTTCAAAGGCTAGGATACTTCCCGCTAAACCGCCACCTACAATAAGGAAATCAAGTTTATTCATGAAGACGTTTACACCCTTAGTTTTTTTGGCAATTGATTCCAAACCATCTCATAAGAATGATCGATCAGTTCCTTAAGAAACTTGGAACTTAAATGGCCTTCGAAATTCACCGTATTCCAATGTTTTTTATTCATATGGTAACCTGGACGGATTTCATCATGTTTTTCACGCCATTCAATTGCTTTTTCAGGGGCACATTTAAGGTTGACCTCCAAAGTCTCGTTATTAAGGCCCGTTAGAGCGAAAATTTTACCACTCACTTTAAATACCAACGTTTCTTCACCAAAAGGGAACTCTTGACTCACAGCGGGTTTTTGGCTACAATAGTTTATAAGCTCTTCTAAATTCATGGAGAACTAATTAGCTATAAAGATCAGAAACCTTAGCTTACCTTTGCGTAATAATGTCAAAAACGCTTACATTATTATTGGTCCAATTGATATTGAGCACTTGCGCAGGGGCTCAATGGAGCCATCAGGATGTATTTAGAACTGACAGTGGCATTCTACTCATTAATAAACTGGTGGATGCCTACAAACCTTCCCAGGTTTTGGATTATTCGAATGCCAGGATAAAAATGTATAAAGAGATTTATAATGTAGCGGATTCAGTCTCTTGCGTTTATTCTAAACATACGTTGTATTTGGATCCAAATGATTCAGATCCAATTGGATATTTAATAAAAAATAATAACCCCAGCGGTATAAATTGTGAACATACTTTTCCTCAATCTAAAGGAGCAGAAAATGGGAATGCTCGTTCGGATATCCACCATTTATTTCCATCCAGGGCAGCTGTAAATCAAGCCAGATCAAATTACCTTTTTGGTGAAATCGATGACCAAATTACGGATCATTGGTTCTTTAAAAATCTGGATCTAACAATTAAACCCAATCAAGTAATTAATGAATATAGTGAGGGCATAAACGGCCGGTTTGAACCAAGGGAAGATCATAAAGGCAATGTGGCACGCGCAATTTTCTATTTTTGGACTATGTATGAGGTACAATCCGACCGTTCATTTTTTGAGTCTATGAAAACGACTTTATGCGGTTGGCATGTTCAAGACCCAGTGGATTCATTAGAATGGATCCGGACTTTTTTAATTGCAAAATATCAGGAAGACAAAGCGAATCCTTTTGTATTGGATTGCAGTTTGGCCCGACGGAGTTATTGCCCTACTCAATCTCCTTGTCTAGTTAATAAAAGTGATGATATAGGGTATGGACAACTAAAAATAGCTCCGGTACCAGTAGAAAATGATGTTTTCATTCATGCAGCTCCATTAGGAGAACTGGATATTAAAATTTTTGACATAGTTGGAAAGTTGCGTTTTCATGAAGAAAGATTGAATAAAGACGATATCCTGAAATTTAACATTACAACACTATCCAGCTCAATCTACCATATCCTTATTCAAAAAGATCGGCAGGCCATTTTTCGTGGGAGTTTTGTGAAAGAATAAGCTTAATTGCACTGTGTGACAATGCTTTGTCGTATTTTAAGTTACTATGTGACCGGGGAAGGAATCGAACCCTCACCATCAGAGCCGAAATCTGATATTCTTATCCGTTGAACTACCCGGCCAATTGTGACTAATATGATATATACAGATAGGTCAGCAATTTCGGCGCAAGATACACTTATCTATAGAAAATAATACCCATGAATTGATATTAGACGCTATTAAAATTTTACTATTAAATGAAAGTTTAGTAATAATATTCTTTAATATTCCAGGGGTTTTGAATTAACATGTTTCAACTTTAGTACGTGATGGTAATTCCAGCGCCTAATCCCATGTCGCTATCGTAATGGGTAGATAAAGAAAAATATTTTGTCAAGATGTATCGAAACCCAGCCATGTATTCTTTGTCCGTGTTTACCATAAAATTGAAACGAAGCCTGCTCGTCATAGGAATATCTTCCCTGCCTATCTGAAAACGAAATTTACCATCTGTATCAACCCTTGCATCCGCAATTAATAATAAGGGTAAGGTATATTCAAATCCTGCAACAAATGCTTTACGGTTGTTTTTGTTACTTTTTTGACCGAATAAATTATTTGTCTCATCGCCAAATATATTTTCAGGTCCACCTTCTTTTTTGTAGTGATAATCAAAACCCACATACGGAAATGCCCATTGATTTCTTCCTAAATAACGGCCTATCATCGTTTCACTTTCGTAGCCGTGTGAATCGTGATGACCTAAATGCCACATAGTGCTTGCTTTCCATCGGGTCTGTGCTAACATAGCTTCACCATCGCTGCCATTACTTTCTAGACCTACACTTGCCATAAAATGATACATTCTATCATCGCTGAATAATTTACGCTGTGCTAATTTTGGATTGGGTATTTCAGGGTTAGGTGGTGAGTTTTCGTAGCTAAATATTCTGCCCATTCCACTCATCATGTGGTATAAAATATGGCAGTGAAAAAACCAATCCCCGCTTTCAGTAGCGGCAAATTCAATAGTATCTTCTTCCATTGGCATCATGTCTATTATATTTTTCATGGGGGCAAAATCATTTTGCCCGTTCAGTACTCTGAAATCATGTCCGTGTAAATGCATCGGGTGCCGCATCATGCTATTATTGTAAAGGATGAGCCTTAAATTTTCCCCTTTCTTGATTAAAATTTTAGCTGATTCCGAAACTGTTTTATTGTCCAAGGTCCACACATAGCGGTTCATATTCCCAGTCAACTGAAATCTAAATTCTCTTAACGGGCCCTTTGGTAAAGTCGTTTTATTAGGAGCCCGCAGCATGTTGTAATTCAAGGTTACAATATCTGAAGTTTCACTTTCCATATGCATCCCAGGCATTACGTCCTCCTGCAATTTGTTTTTCTTTTCTCCTTTTTGTGGTTTATCCTCTCCGGTTATTTCTGGGTACATAACCATATTCATATCCATTTCCTGATTTTGCATTTTCATACCTTCCATTTGTACTATATTGCCATTCATGTCCATCATCTCGTTCATCATTTTCATTCCAGCAAAATATTTCAATTTTGGCAACTGTGTTGCAAACACTTTTTCTCCACTGCCAAGCCACAGTGAAGCTGATTTGGTGCGGTCTTCAGGGGTAACTAAAAATTCATAACTCTTACTTTCGGGAATAGTGACGACTACATCGTATGTTTCGGATACGGCTATAATTAGCCTATCCACCTCAACAGGTTCTACATCATTGCCATCGGAAGCAACTACGATAATTTTGCTCCCAGAATAAGTAAGCCAAAAATAGGAGGATGCACCGCCATTCGCGATGCGTAATCTTACTTTATCTCCGGCCTTAAATTGGGGTTGTTCATTTTGGTTTTTTCCGTTTATTAAAAATTTTTCATAATACACATCACTTACGTCCATTGCGTTCATTCGTTTCCATTCATTAGCAAGTTTGGTCTTGAAATGGCCCCCTTTTATGGCTTCAAAATAGTTTTGAGTAGAACCCTTCTTAATAGCAAACCAATCGGTGGCATGGTGCAGACTGCGATTAACTTCATTGGGATTCATGTCAGTCCAGTCGCTGAGCATAATTGGAAGCGTTGGAATGTCCCATTCTTTTCGTTTATTCATTATGAAGGAACCATACATACCGATTTGTTCTTGTAATCCCGTATGACTATGGTACCAATGTGTACCATGTTGAATGATGGGGAATTTATATAAATGGGTTGTATGAGGTTTAATGGGCATTTGAGTAAGATTTGGTACGCCGTCGAATCGATTAGGTAAAAAAAGGCCATGCCAATGTATGGAGGTTTCTTCATTCAAATTATTGTGAACATATATCTCGGCCGTGTCTCCTTCGGTAAAGGTTAATGTTGGCATAGGAATGACTCCATTAACTGCAATAGCACGTTTTGATTTACCTGAAAAATTTACAAGGGTATCTGCAATATATAAATCATACCTAACTATACGCGGTGGGGTGTTATTTACGATTGTTTTTATAGACATATTCTGCGGCTTTTTCACTGGCACATTATCTGTATCATCCATTTTCATGTGGCCCTTGTCCATTTTATGTTCTGTTGTGCTGTCTTTGGGCATTTGCTTTTTATTATGCTCAATAGCTTTAGTGGGCACTACTGCTTTAGGTTTTTCCATTATCAATTTCATACCACATTTGGGACAATTACCTGGCTTGGTGGCATGTATTTCGGGATGCATAGGGCATGTATAGGTAACAGGCTGCTGTTGATTATTTGAAGGCAACTTCTCACTGTCTTTTATACCAGTGTTTTTCTTTTTTGATTTGGATTTCGCTTTGGGCATCTGCATTTTATCCACCTTTCGCTCGTCAGTCTTTGAAGAAACTTTATTTTTTTCCTCAATCAACTTCATTCCGCATTTAGGACAATTACCAAGCTCGGTGGCATGTATTTCGGGATGCATAGGGCAAGTATAGGTTGTAGGCTGTTTTTGTTTTATTTCCTGCGCAGATAAAGAGGATTGGTTCAATATTAACAGCAGTAATAATAACTGCATGGATCCCAATTTTAGGTATCTTGCTTTTAGAATGTTCATTTTATAAAATTTCATTTGTAATTTAAAATACATTTTAGTTAAAGTGCCAGTTTCATTTCCATTAATTTATATTTTTTCATTTTTAGTGAATATTAAATTAGAAAGAATGATGACTTCATTTACAACATTTTTTAATAAATAACATTTTAATTATCCATTTTAAAAATTTCATATCCTTTAAATTTAGAGCATTGTGTATATCATTATGCCCGACATCAATATCATCAATGCGTCCTCAATTATAGTGACGGTACTCATTGGTAAATTAAAAACGGCACCGAGACACGCACAACGAATACGTCTTTTATTTAAAACGCTTTGCAAAACGCCTACCAGGCTAATGGACATTACGATAAAAGTTACGATGTTCGTCAACATAGGTTCAAAATTGCTCAGATAAGCAAGACCCAGCCCTAATTCAATAAATGCATATATAAATCCCCACGCTTTGAATTGTTTCGCTATAACATCATACATAGCGTAACTTTCGGCAAATCCTGATAAATTTAGTAGTTTAAAAAAAGAAAATACTAAAAAAAATCCCGCCATAAAATGTCGCATCCATGACATAAAATCAAATGGTGGATTAATGAGTTGAACTATCGATGTTACAACAATAATATAAGCGAAAATAAAGAGGATAGGCTTATAATTTTCAAACCAGTTTTTAGTTTCTTCGACAGCTTCATGTTGGGCCAATGCTGAAATTTGATATTTACCTTCAGTACCTCCAATGGCTTTCTGCAACTCAGGCAATGAAATATGTTTATCCATCGTAATAATGGCTGTATTAGTTATCCTGGAAACCTCCACAGAAGTTATTTCTGGCAATTTCAATAAACTACTTTTCACCGCAGCTTCGCAACCAGTACAGGTCATACCGGTGACTTGATATGTGTGAGTCATTGTCAATGTTTTTGATGATTACTTCAAATATTGAGTTGAGGTAAACGTTTCACCTCAACTCAATTTAGTTTAGGACTTATTGTTTTGCAGTAGGTAAGGTTTCTTTTGTTGATCCGCAAGAAAGCATTTTTTTACCGAAATATGGATTGCGAATTTTAGATTGATCACTCAACCAATAAGCGCCTTTTCCATCATTTGCCATAGGGCAATATTGGTAATAAACATTCTCTGAATGGGCATTAAATACTTTGACAACCTGGTATAGATTACTTGATAGCGTTATAAAATGCTCCCGCTGATGCTCGATCTCACTAGTTCCTTTAATGTGTTCAGCATCATAAGACAAATTTTCCATATACTTCATCCAGACTGCATGTTCCTTGGCATTCATGCTTTTCATATCCATTGCGTCAATTGCTTTCATGACAGCCTTGCCTGAAATGGAAGCAGTATTAGCATCCTCATTGACCAATGCATTTTTCATTTCCATATATGCCTTTAATACTTCCTTAAACTGAGCGTTGACATCGTTAGATGTAATACCAGGAGATAAAGAAGAGTCTTTGGTTGAAACCTGATGGCTACTATTATAAGATTTGTTTTGCGAACTACAATTTGTAAATATAAAAAGTACGACTAACAGCGATAAATTTTGTAATTTCATTTTATTAAGTTTTAAATTTAAATATAATTAAAGTTTTATAGCAATTCCATTCGGTTTAAGGCCTACAGGAATATCTTTGATTTTAAAGTGTGTATTCAGATCAATAATAGAAATTGTATTGGCTCCTTGATTGGTTACGTAAGCCTTACTTCCATCTGAATTAAAAACTATAGCGTGCGCATCTGCACCAGTTGCGACTTCACCATTTTTTATCCAAACATTGCCAACTAGCTTGAAAAAGATAGCTTTACCATTATCTGCATCACTAACCCAAAGTTCTGAATATTGATCATTATACGCTGCATAACCAGGTTTAAAGCCCAGATTGATTGTAGCCGTTATAAGATTCGAGGCTACATCAATTTCAGAAATCGTTTGGCTAGTTTCATTATCTACATACATTTTACCATTACTAGCAGGCCAAGCTCCGACTGGTGTGATTCCTACGGGTAAAGTTGTCACCACAGATTTGCTGGATGGATCTATGATAGAAACGGTAGCGTCATCTGTATTTGCAGCGTAAACCTTTGATCCATCGGAAGCAAAGGTCACTTCTGAAGTCAGTTTTCCGACGGTGATTTCTTTAAACTTTTTCCAATCGGATGTACTATAAATCAATACTTGGCTTGGATCACCAGATTGTGGGATCCACAGTTCCATTCCATTAGGACTAAAAACAGCATTATGCGGAAGTTTTAAAAGTACAATTTCCTTTTCAATAATTCCTGTCACCGAATTAAAAATTTGAACTTTATAACCACCAGTTCCACCGCCACCATGACCACCATGTCCTCCGCTTAAATCGGCGCCGGTGATTGCCACCGCTAATAAGGATTTGTCTGGATTTAAATATACATGATGAGGAAACTCAGCTGCATAGAGACTAATATCGTGAACTTTTGTTTCGTTATTGAGGTCAATGACACTAATTGAATTTCCCAAACCATTTACGACAAAAGCTGCTGGAAACGTGATGTTAAGAACCGGTTTATCTCCATCTGAACATGAGTTAAATAATGCAAATAATATACAAGTCATAATAAATACAAATAATGAATTGAATTTCATTTTTAGTAATTTAAAAAATAAATAATAGAATTGATTAATTTAAGTATAGACAGTCCACTGGCTATAAAATATTGGCAGAGCTTATTTTAGGTTTTAACCAAATGGAAAGATAAATGATTGAAGGGATTTCCTGAATATAATACCAGGCTGTTTTATAAGATGAAAAATAGTCAGGGAAGTTTAAATATTGTTGGGTAGAAATATTTCCTATTTGAAAATTTGACCTATTTTGAGGACAAGGGCAGTCTTGGTCATTGCAATTTCCTGCGTCTTTTTTATTCTTATTACAAGCTGTTTCTTTTTGTGAATTTTTAAAACAACAACATGGTGATTTTGAAGCTTTTTTATCCATCATTTTACAACAAGTTTTTTTGCTTCCACAAGCACTAACTTGAGACACAGGCACGGTTAAAGCTGCAAGAAAAATTGTAAAAAATAATAATATAGAAGTAAAGTTGTTCAATATGTGTACGTAACGTAAAATCATGATAAATATATATGTTCTCCCTATTAGTCTAATCTACACGGCATTTGAGTATCAATTATAACGTATATGTAATGTAAATTGTTCTATTAAAAAGACTATCAATAAACAATTATTGTTTTTTTACTTTTAACATACTTGCGTTTACAGCTACTATTACTGTGCTCACAGTCATTAATACAGCACCTGCAGCCGGACTCAATAGAATCCCTTGTTTATACAAAACACCTGCCGCTAGTGGAAGCGCGATTAAATTGTAGCCAGTAGCCCAAATTAAATTTTGAATCATTTTGCGATAGGTAGCTTTGCCAAATAAAATTAAGTTTACTACATCTTTCGGATTACTGTTTACTAAAACTATTCCGGCAGTTTCTGCAGCTATGTCGCTACCGCTGCCAATTGCAATGCCAATGTCCGCCTGTGCCAAAGCGGGAGCATCATTTACGCCATCACCGGTCATGGCTACAAATTCTCCTTTACTTTGTAAGTCTTTTATATTATTCAATTTCTGATGGGGTAATACTTCGGCAATGTAACTGTCCATGCCCAATGTCTCACTAACACTTTTTGCTACTTTATTATTATCGCCGGTAAGTAAAATTGATTTGATATTATTTTGTTTTAAAGTCTTAATGGCTTCTGCTGATTCAGGTCGGATCTTGTCCGACAAAGCAATGTAACCTGTCAATTCATTATTGATTAATAAAAACACCAGTGTTTCTGTGTCGTTAGTAATAAAACCATCAGGAATGGTAATATTATTTTCTTTTAAATATCCTGGACTTACCACCATTATTTTTTTACCTTCCACCGTTGCTTCAACACCTTTACCTGTGATTGCATTAAAATTTTCTGCAGCAGGAATAACAATAGAAAAATCCTTTGCTTTTTGAAGAACCCCTGTAGCAATGGGATGCTCTGAATTTTGCTCTAATGCAGATGCCAAACGAATGATTTCATTTTCTGATATCCCCTCTTTCAGCGAAATTATTTTTGAGACTTCAAACTTACCTATGGTAAGTGTCCCCGTCTTGTCAAAAACTATGGTGGTGATTTTTCTTGCATTTTCAAATGCAGTTCTATTTTTGATAAGCAACCCACTTTGTGCTGAGATTGCCGTTGACTTTGCAACCACCAGGGGAACAGCCAGACCCAAAGCATGAGGACAACAAATAATAATAACGGTTACCATTCTTTCCATCGCAAACGCTAAAGTCTGCCCTGTGAGATACCAATATACAAATGTAGTAACACCAGAAAGCAACGCAATAATAGTTAACCATTTAGCAGCTTTGTCTGCTAAAAGCTGCGTAGTTGATTTAGCATTTTGTGCATCCTGCACTAACTTTATTACTTGGGATAGGTAAGAATCTTTTGCAGCATGAGATACGGTAACTTTAATGGAGCCGTTTCCATTAATAGCCCCTGCAATTACCTTATCACCTTTTACTTTTTGTACTGGTTTTGATTCTCCAGTCAACATGGATTCATTCAGATAACTTTCACCTTCATTAACAATACCATCTGCAGCTACTTTTTCTCCCGGCTTTATAAGAATAATATCATTTTCTATAAGGGTGTCTGTTCTTACATCTAGCACCTTATCAGACATGACTTTATGGGCTTCTGAAGGCATTAGTTGGACCAACAATTCCAACTCCCTGGATGCACCGGCAACAGATTTCATTTCTATCCAATGTCCCAAAAGCATAATAAGAATCAATGTGGCGAGTTCCCAAAAGAAATCCATCCCCAGTAGGCCAAATACCACCGCCACGCTATATATGTATGCAACAGTTATCGCAAACCCGATCAAAAACATCATACCGGGATTCTTTGCTTTAGTTTCATCTACCAGACCTTTTAAAAATGGCCAGCCACCATAAAAGAATACCACAGAAGATAATAACAACAAAATATATTTTGAACCTGGAAAACTAATTTGAATATTTAGCCATTGCTGGATCATTTCTGACAACAACATAATGGGAATAGTTAAAACTAATACCATATAGAACCGCTTACGGAAATCAGCAATCATGCCAGAATGATTATTGTGTTTTCCATGATCTTTGTTTGCAATGGGTTCTAATGACATACCACATAAAGGACATTTACCTGGCCCATCCTGTAAAATGTGTGGATGCATAGGACAAGTATATTTTTGAAATTGCTCTTGAGCTATAGGTACAATCTCTTTAACCGGAGTATGAATTTTCTCAGGTAATTTACTTTCTGTCTTTTCTGCTATTATCAGGTTCATCCCACAAATAGGACAATTACCTGGTTGATCCTGTAGAATTTCAGGATGCATTGGGCAAGTATAAATTGTTCCAAGTTGCTGTTGGGTTATATGATTTTGATGTTCCAATTTTGAATTTTTTAATTTTGAAGCTGAAAAAGAATGGGAATATCTAGGAGTGTGTGAAGTTAAATAATATTATGTTGAAATTCAATATAAAAACAAAATATACACATGGAGCATTATATAATGAACTTTTTCCAACAAAGTCAACATATGTAAAAACTACAAACAAGTGTTTGAAAAAAGAGGTAAATACCATAAAAGTATTCAGCGACCCTATATGAAATTATAACTTATAGTTGTCTGAAAAATCTTTAATCCTTATTAATTATCTGAAATGTATTCCCTTAGATTGTATTATTAGGAACCAATGATTATTTAGTATTAACTATACTTATAAAATCAGGCTTTTTGGGCAATTTTAATAACCTCTTCTTTTAGAAAGTTGACGACCTCTTGTAGGGGATCGATATCCCATGCTTTTCCAATAGATGCGCGAAGATTTGAGTTGGCATTAATATCATAGAAAACCTGTCTGCCGTCTTCCGTAATTAAATATTCTACGCTTCCAATATCGTGTCCTGTTTCATTGAAAACTCGAGAGGCTTTTTCCTTTTCATAATTAGTGATATTTAGGTACGGAAAAAATTCAGGCTTTACATCTGTCGGAATGGGAATTTCGCAGGTGCCATCACTTCCATCTTCAGGATTGCACACCACCGAAGGACACAAATTGAATTTTCCATTGGTTACCACGCGCATAGCATACAACAACTTCTTTCCTACAAACTCCACTCTTACAATTCCAAACTCTGGATTATTTTCCAGCTTCTCCTGGAGTAACAAAAGGTTATCAGGTTGCCAGATTTCGGGTGTAATTTGTAATAAATTTTCTAACTCCTCCATTGAATTAACCAAAAACATTCTAGCGCCACTCCCCCCTTGTTCTGGTTTCAAAATCATTGGGAAATTTAAGTCGTCTCTTACCTTCAATGCATCAATATTATTAAACACTATAGTTTTAGGGTAATCCACATTAATAGAAGCTAACAATGCAATTTGTGCACTTTTGCTAAATTCTAAGTCGTTTGATTTAGATCCGTTTATAACTCGTTTCCCTTTAAGGTCAAGAATCTTACATAGAGCCATAGCATAAGGTATTGCATGTTGATTGCCTCGTTGGTAAGCACTAGGACTCACTATATTATAATATAATGTGGCATCTGGCAGGGTATCAAAATTCATAGCCCCATTTTTCAAATCAATAGTAGTGAAGTTCACTTTTTCTTTGACCAAAGCATCAAATAATAGCTGATGCCACTCGGGATGTTCGTAAATAATTGCTAAATCAAACTCATTTCTTTTCATTATTCGAAAATTGATTCGAAGTAAACGAATTAAACCGAATAAAGTTGGATTTGCGCATCTAATGATTCGTCTGTTATATTATTTTCCTCAATAGGATTGCCAAAAAGATGGAATTCATTGGCGTGAATAAAATTGGTAAGGTATGATTTAATACTTCGCACAAAATCAATCGATGAATTAATGACAATTCGTTTAATCCATGCTTACAAACTGCCTTATGATTTGTACTGATTTATTTTTTCAAATACGTTTAAAAAGCGTTATTGAGCACTTCCAGTGCATCTTCTTCACTTTTGAGGTATCTCAAACAAATTGGCATCATCTTCTTAAAATGTTTATCAAACAAAGCCCTTTGTGCGTGGCGGTTATGTTTCTGGCATTGTTCAACCAAAGCCGCTTCATTGAGAATGTTTACCATCTTGCCAAGCACATTTAATAGACGATACGACTATGAAAAGGTTGGGTCCTTTGGAAATGACCAGGTTCAAATAGACACATTAACCGAAGAGTCAAGGTTGTGAGTGGGTCGTCCAAAAAGGAATTTGGCGGGCTTCAAAACTGAAAATATTCAAAATTTAAACTGATCGTTTTTACAATTCTTATTAGGACATCTTCATCTTGCTCTAACGAGCCAGTAGTGGGTATTCGAATTTGTAAAATGCCCTCATACCACCCTGGTCCGGTGCTATAAATAGGTTCGAGATTTTGACTAGTATTCCCGGATAGAATCAAGCTATTACCAGATTGTTCCGAAATAACAATTTGTATGGATTGCGAAACAACACGATGATAACCCAGCAATATCACACTAGGGGCTTTTGGGGAAAAGGTGTTTACTGTAATCTTTAATTTTGCATCTGATAAAGTACAGACATTATCGATTCGTCGCGTCCAGATAAAAACCCGTTCATTTCCTTCCAACGAGGATTTGTATGTACCACCGGGAAGTGCCGTTGTAACGGGTGTTTCAAGATTAACGGTAAGATTTTTATGATTTTCAGGTTTACATAGTGTGTAATCTTCTTCCGAGCATAACCCACATCCTGTAAGGACAAACACTCCAAATACAATAAATAGTTTAGTTTTGATTTTCATGATTAGTATAAATTTATAAAGTGAAAATAAGCTTTTAGAAGAATTTATAAACTATCTATCCAAACTATATTTCTGTTTGTAAAATGACCGAATCAAAAAAATATCGTTTTTATTAAGAAAAATTAGGTGTTTCCATCTCGTTTTGCTGTTTTTCTCTGAAAATCTTAGCCCATTATTAAGATTTACCTAATAGTATAAGGATTTGTACTTTTGATACTAGTTTGGTCTCATAGTTCAATGGATAGAATAGGAGTTTCCTAAACTCTAGATTCAGGTTCGATCCCTGGTGAGACTACAATTATTTATTTAAGCATTTGTAAATGAATAAGTTACATAAATAATGGTATCTTATGCGGATATTTGGTTTATAAGCAATGTTTCCTTATTAATGAAGTCCCATAATATAATTTAGTAAAAAGTTTTATTATCTTGCGAATTAATAATAAAAAAATACCAAATTATATTTATATTAAATTGATTATAAATATATTACATATAATAATTAGTATAAATTTGCTGATCTCAACAGCTGGCGTGTCGATTTTTAGACATGTTTGTAAGAAGAATGGTACAACGTTAAGTTTTTATATTAAATCAAAGACTTGTTGCTCTGGCAAAAAATCGAAATGCCATATAAACCTTGCCACCAATAAGGGAAATTCAAATACGGTAGTTGAATTTAAGAAAAAACCTTGTTGTGAAGATTTATCTCACTTCGTTAAAGTGTCAACACCCGGTATTAAGCTGCTTATAATTTCTGCCTGGAAGGATTTAAATGTTGAAAAATTACTATCCACAATCCCCGTGGCTGGTTTTTTTAACAATGTTTTATTCAATTCTTTATTTTCTGTCCAACACTACCGACCTCCGCAGATCATCTTGGATATAGTGAGGATGATACGGATAATGCGTTGTTAGCTCCACGTATTGTGTTAATTTATGGATCCAATTGCTAATGGATTGAAGGCTCATGGGTCCTATTTAATGAATTATTATTATTTCAAATTATTTTAGATAAAAATTCACCATTAAAAAATACAACGAATATGAAAAATATTTTATTTACAATGATGCTTGTTACATTTGGGTCATTTATTCAAGCACAACCCGAGCTTGTCCTTCGTTTTGATCACCGGTTGGATGGTAAAGTATTTGCATTAAATCAGGAAGTCATTTCTCCTATGGGAACGAAATACAAACTGACTCGTTTGCAATACTATATTTCCGGTTTAAAAATTACTCATGATGGAGGGCAGGAATTGATACTACGAGACGTTTATCTTTTTGTAGATCCTTCCAAACCTTCTTCAAAAGAATTCTCGTTAGGTGTACATCACGACATAACTTATATAGACAGTATCGAATTTGCTATTGGAGTAGACTCTTCTTCGAATCATTTGGATCCAGCGTCTTATTCAGCTACTCATCCATTAGCTCCAAAAAATCCTACTATGCATTGGGGATGGACTGCGGGGTATCGCTTTATTTCATTATCAGGAAATGCAGCACGAGCGAACGGTTCATTTATAGATTTGATTAATATTGAAGGATTAGGCGATATAAATTTTAAAACAAAAACCTATCCAGTTCAAAGCAAGTTGGAAAATGGAAAAATATATATGGATATGAAAGCAGAATATAATAAGTTGTTGGAAAATATTGTTATTGTAGGAGGCGCAAATAATCATGGAGAGACTGGCAGTGCGGCTGTGTTATTAGCTAATGCTTCTCAAATGGTTTTTAATGGTGTTCAGACTGCATCACAAGATGTTTATGAGAATACGCTCTCTGAGGTAGTGTATAGTTCGGGTGGAGTGTTCATTAATCATACGTTTCCTTTTAATACTAATCTTCAATTCTATTTGTATGATTCAAAGGGAATAGTAATACAATTATCCAAAGTAAACACTAATGAAGGAACTATAGTTATTGACAATCAACTTATCGCAGGTAATTATTTCTATGCATTTATAGAAGGAAATAAAACGGTCTCGACTGGTAAAATAGTCAAGAGATAATTGGTTAATATGCTGAATTGGAAACCAATTGGATGGATGACACTTGTGGTGCAGTTGTGTTTATGTTCTTGTCTAAAAGAAGAGACCAAAATGGAATCTTTTTTCAAAATTCCTTCAGGTTTTACCAAACCATTGTTTCCTGCTGATAATGAATATTCAGAAAGTCGGTTTCTTTTGGGTCGCAAATTATTCTATGACCCGATATTGTCGATTGATTCCACCATTTCTTGCGCAACTTGTCATAAGCCGGAGTTTGCATTTACAGATAGAAAAAAAGTAAGTGAAGGAGTGTTTGGAAGATTAGGAAACCGCAATGCCCCTTCCCTAGCCAATATCGCATATCATCCTTATTTATTAAGAGAAGGTGGGGTGCCCACATTAGAAATGCAAATTGGTGTGCCTATACAAGAACACAATGAATTTGACCATAACATTTTGCTTATAGCTGATAAATTAAATCAACAATCTGAATACAGAGAGCTAAGTCTTATAGCCTATGGTCGGTTACCAGATGCTTTTGTTATCACTCGATCAATAGCCACCTTTGAAAGAAGTTTGTTGTGTGGCGATACCCCATATGATAAATTTATCAATGGAAATTCGAAAGCTTTATCGCCATCAGCTCTTAATGGATGGAAGCTTTTCAATAGTCCTGATTTAAAATGCAACCAATGTCATGGTGACTTCAACTTCACAAATTATGCATTTGCAAATAATGGGCTATATGAAGATGATCCTGACGAAGGCAGAATGCGCCTTACTGGAAAAACAGAAGATCGTTCGTTATATAAAATTCCTTCTCTCAGAAATGTTGAAATCACTTTTCCATATATGCATGATGGAAGTATTAATACATTGGAAGAAATTGTGGCGCATTACGCCTCTGGAGGAAAAAATAATCCACATAAGAGTGCTCTGATATCAGGGTTCAAAATTACTGAACTACAAAAAATGGAACTGGTAACTTTTTTAAAATCTTTAACAGATAGCTATTTCATTAATAATCCAGATTATAGAATCCAATGAAAATTCAATTTATAGTTTACCTAGTACTAGTTTCATTCTTAACTGTTACATGCAACAAAGAAGCAGAAAAACCAATCTTTGACCAAACTCCTTACATCTTAAAGTTGAATGGAGACCTTCCGGATCCTATAATTCCAGCTGATAATATTTTAACCAAAGAAAAAGTAGCATTGGGTAGAATGTTATTTTATGAAAAAAAATTATCAAAAGATTTAACCCAAGCTTGTGGGGACTGCCACATACAAATGGATGCTTTTACAGACATAAGGCCATTCAGTATTGGAATAGAAAAAAAGGAAGGAAAACGAAATGCCATGCCTATATTTAATCTTGCCTATCATACGAATGGATTTTTTTGGGATGGCCGTGCCCCATTGTTGAGAGATCAGGCTTTAAAACCGATTCAAGATCCACTTGAAATGAATGAAACCTTGCCCAATATGGTATCCAAATTACAAAAGGATATAAGATATACCAATCAGTTTATACGTGCTTTTGGAAATGATACAGTGAACTCATTAAAAGTGAGTCTTGCTCTAGAACAATTTATGATGAGCATCGTTAGCCATGATTCTAAATACGACAAATACCTGAAAGGAGAAGTCAATTTTACCACTGAGGAGTTACGCGGGAAAGAATTATTTTTTGCGGAAACGGATCCATTAAATAATCTAAAAGGTGCGGAATGTTTTCATTGCCACGGCGGCTTTAATTTTACTAACAATGAATACATGAATAATGGTTTGGATGAAGAGGTTAATTTTAGAGATTTTGGCAGATTTAATGTTTCCAAAAAAGAAAGCGATAGAGCCACATTTAAAGTGCCCTCTCTCCGAAATATTAGTATGACCGCACCGTATATGCATGATAGTCGTTTTAATACACTGGAAGAAGTAATCAATCATTACAATTCGGAAGTTAAAAAATCCTCTACAACCAGTGAGATTTTACAGCACAATTTTTCTGGATTACATCTGACTGATCAAGATAAAATTGACCTTATAGCTTTTTTAAAGACATTGACAGATTTAACTTATTTGAACAATTCAGAATATAAAAGCCCATTTTAAAAAGTAAGTTGATGAAGAATTATTTTATTAATCATTTTATCACAAATTAGTAATTATGAAAAAAACGAATCTTATATGGATAGTAACTTTCTTAATAATCCAGAATGGTCAAAGTGCGTCATTAACACCTTACATTAATTTAGAAAAGGAATTTGTGAAGTCGAATATTATAAATATTCAGCCATTGGACTGGGACATTGATCACTATAAAATAACTGTGAATTCTTATTACACTACCGCTGATATAATAATAAGCGGAGAGATTAGAAACGTAGGCAATAATACTATAAATAGTTTTAGTCTGGTATATCAAATCAATGATGAAGGTCCTGTCTCATCTTTAATCTCTGGATTATCATTAGTGCCAGATGAAAGTTATCACTATGTCCACCCTATCAGCTGGAAAGCTAGTCAAGCAGGATCTTTTAAATTGAAAGTGTGGACAGAAGATATCAATGGAAATGCAGATATGGATAGTTCCAATGATACTATTGCTAAAACTATTTTTATCGGGGACCCCATTCCCGATATCATAGATAGTTACCTAACCTTTGCGACTAAAAATACAATAATTGGAAATAACTCAGAAGGGGTAAATGAACCAAGAGATCTAGATTTTCATCCAATATTAAATCGATTTGAATTATGGATAATTAATAAAGGTACAGAAGCGAGTGGAGGTAGTACTGTAAAATTTTCAAACGCTGGATTGCCAGGCCAAACTTCCTTATTACAAAAAGATGGAAATACCTATCATTTTATGAGTTTACCAACAGGGATTGCTTTTAGTGAAAACGAAAACTTTGCAACCTCCACTGGTGTATTTGATGCCAATCATAGTGGAGGAACCCCATTTACAGGACCCACCTTATGGTCTAGTGATTCTGCTATTTATGCGAAATCTGTGCCCGGTGGAAATGGGAGTCATTTGGATATGCTTCATCAAAGCCCTTATTGCATGGGAATCTGCAGTGAAAGTGAAAATATATTTTGGGTAACAGACGGTAATAATAATGATATTGTAAGATATGATTTTGGAGAAGATCATGGCCCTGGTCAACATGATCATAGTGATGGAATCATAAGAAGATATCCTGACGCAGAATTTCATGCAGAATCTACACATGATGTTGTGAGTCACTTAGTATTGGATAAAACTACCAATTGGTTGTATTATATTTCAACAGCAGATAAAAAAGTGAAACGATTAAACATTAGTACGGGATCTTTTGATTTTAATATTCCTCCCTATGAAGGTGTTAATGAATATTCAAGTTACGCCAACGCAAGTGTAGAGGATGTAATTACTACAGGTTTAGAAAAACCAGCAGGCATAGAATTATTTAAAAACCGACTTCTGGTCAGTGATTTTACTACGGGTGCAATTAATATGTATGATGTATCTTCAGGAAATGCAAATTTAATGGGCATAATTGAAACTGGCCAAGCGGGCATTATGGGCATAAAAGTCGGACCGGATGGAAAGATATGGTATGTCAATAAGACTTTTAACCAGGTCGTACGTCTAGACACCACTGAGATAATTACAGGTAGTAGTAATTTGACTGAGAATAATGCATTGAATATATATCCCAACCCGGCCTCAACTACCCTATCCATTATAACCGATTACACACCGGCCTATATCATGATATGCAATATGACTGGAGGTGTAGTAAAAAATATAGTACCAGCTTCTTCAAATTCTATTATAAACTTAACTGATTTGAATTCCGGTATTTATATGATTCGAGTAAACGTTAATAACCAGATAAGGATGAAAAAAATAATTAAAAATTAATTAAATTAGAACTGAAACATAAAAAGAAGAGTTCGTATGAAATGGAAATGTAATTAAATATCTAAATACTTATAAAAATGAAAAAAACAATAATTCTTTCAGCGTTAGTTATGATGATGTTTGGTGCTTGCACAAACTCGTCAACCAAAAGCGAGCCGGCAAAAAGTCAAAACGTTACACAGACTTTTAACCTCGACACTAATACATTAAAAAGTGGACAAGCTTATTACCAATGTCCAATGGACTTGGATGTGATTTCAGAAAAAATGGGTCCTTGCCCTAAATGTGGAATGGCATTAGAAATTCGAACCAAACAATAAGTAAAGTTAGCGTGATATATTTCTTATCACCACACAATCGATAGGTAAAACAGCAAAGCAATAAGCATCTTTCATAGATTATGATGAGGTGAAATTTGTAACTCAACTCAATGTATTGTATTCATGTAGAAAGTACATTGGTGGTAGTACATATACTGGTTCTGAATATTCATCCACAATAGGACTATCCTATCGTTTTTTTTAATGAAGCATGCATTTGAATAAATATGTTTATGACATATTATTATATTTTCCTGGAGCAATAAATTATATTTATTTATGATAAATATTGATTATAAAATTTCTAAAAAAGTATTCTAACTAGATATTAATTATACTATACATTGAATTAAATGGTAAGAAGTACTATCCTTAATGGAATATGCAATAAAAATATTTAGTGATATAAACTAATAGAATTCAAAGTAAATTTATGACTATTTAAAATTTTTTAAAATGAAGTTACATCAGAGCCAGATGTCTTTTATAAGGAATAAAAAGATACTTTATTATTTATTTTTGCTATTAATTACGAATACTTCCTTTGGGCAATTTTCTATTGCAGGAAAAGTTACCAAATTACTAATTCCAGAAGCAGGGGCGAGGGTAACACTTTATAATAAGGATACTACTTTTTTTGAAGAAGAAAGAACTGATGCTACAGGAGGCTATATGTTTTCTAATATCTTACCAGGCAAGTATACAATAGGCATATCAAAACTTAACTATGCTTACAAAGATTCAGTTATAACTTTGAATACTTCATTAAACAATATTAACTTTTCCCTTTTGCCAGAAACCGAAAAGGGGAGTTGGGATATAATTGTGCAGTCACCTGAAAAACTTGGGGGAACAGATTTAGGTATATTGATGCCGGATGGTAAAATTTATTATTGTCACGATACAAAAGATCCGTTTTACTTTGATCCACTTGCAAATGATACTATTGCAGTTCCAGGTAGTATGAAAGTTCAGGGGTGTGTCGGTCCTTTATTATTAGACGATGAGAAAGTCTGGTTTTTCGGAGGAACGTTGAAAGAGGTTTACGGTCCTGGAACCCAAAAAGTTAAGACCTATGATCCAAAAACGGAAGTTTGGAAAGATCAAAATAATATGTTGGATTTTCGTTGGTATCCAACTGTCTCACCGCTAGCAAATGGTAAAGTTCTTATTGCTGGTGGAGGTGGACTTAATAATCCGATTAGGGTTAAGACATCAGAAGTATATGATCCTAAAACAGGGATCAGCATAATGGTTGATAATTTGGCAATAGGCAATGAAGTGTCTCCAATAGTTCCATTGTTAACGGGTAAAACGTTAATGACCCATCGTCCTCCACAATTATTTGATCCTTCTACAAATCAATGGGAATTAGCTGCAGATTTTGTTCAGAGTAACCGCATGAGCAATGGAGACCACAGCGATCATGAATTAGTAGTAATGCCCGATGGAAATGTAGTCGCTATAGGCTACAAAAATTTCAATGGCATCCTGGGTACGTTCGTAGAATTATATGATCCTATAGCAAATAAATGGACATTAAAAAGCAGCATTGCCCCAGTTCGTTCTCGCGCAAAAGCCGTGATTCTTCCAGATAAAAAAATATTAGTCGCAGGGGGTTATAAAGAAGATCCTACTAACCATACCCCGGTGAATCAATGGAACTATATGAAGCGGGCTGACCTTTACAATCTAGCAACCGATAGTTGGAAGCAAGCTGACGACATGAATTATTTTCGCGAGTATCATGCGATAACCACCTTGGTTCCCGATGGCAGAGTCATTGCAGTTGGCGGTGAAGGAGAGCCAGGTAATGAACCACCCCTGAGCATTATTGAAGCCTACTATCCACCCTATTTATTCCGGGGTATTCGACCTGAAATCTCCAAAATTTCCAAGACCTCATATGCAAGGGGTGGAAAATTAAACTTTTCTGTTTCCAAAACGGATTCCATAACAGGGGTGCAGCTTATGTCATGTGCTGTTAATACTCATTTTATGAATAGCAGTCACAATCGGTTTCTTGAATTAAAATTTACACAAGAAAAGGGTTTAGTTAACGCAGAACTTCCATTAGATTCCGTGCTGTTTCCACCAGGTTTTTATATGCTGTTTGTAATGGTCGATGATATTCCTTCCATCGCACAAATTATTAAGGCATTAGATACCATAATCATTATAAATACTGGAATCGTTGAAGCAGATTTCAAATTAGACGTTTATCCAATTCCTTTTACAACTGGCGTTTCCATTCAATCTGCAATTCCTATCCAACATTTGAAATTGATTGATATTTCAGGGAGACCTATTTTATTCCAGAATGTTCAAAAAGAATCTTATCTAAACTTAAAAAATTTAGCTGAAGGAATTTATTTTTTAGAAATATATTTTGATAATGGACAATCAACCCTGAAAAAACTAATTAAAATTCGACAATGAAAGCGATTGTAATGAAATTATGGATGCTTGCAGCATGCTGGATCTTTTTTTCAAGTATTACAGAAGCACCTTCTCCATGTGATAGTCCTTTAGTAGGAGATCATAGCGGTGCTCCGGGTGAAACGAATTGTTCTGGCTGCCATTCCTCACCTGTAAATCCGGATACCCCTGATTTGCTTTTTGCCCTGGACAGTAATCAGGGTTTCTATATTCCGGGAAGGAGTTATTTGGTTCATTTGAAGATAAATCGTTCTGGTCACGATAAGTTTGGATTTGTCAGCACTTCTTTAGATTCACTCAACAAAGCAAAGGGGACGTTCGAAATACTCACACCTACAACTACTCGGAAATTTGATTCTGGTAATAGGAAATATGTTAGCCATACTCCGTGTGGCGCTGATTCCAAGGACAGTATTCATTGGACTTTTCAATGGGTAGCCCCTTTAATAAACTCAGGAACATTAAAAATTTATATGTCCTTACTCGTTGCCAATCATGACCATGCACTTTCAGGCGATACAACGTATACAAAAATTTTAACCTTAAAACCTAGTATGCCAAACAAATCAATGGATTTGGGCAATTATTCATTAGCCAAAGTTTATCCTACTCTATTTAATCATTTTCTAATAATTGAATTTAGTGACCAGTTTCTCTCTAAAGAAAAACACTGTACCATTACAGATATTACAGGAAAGATTGTCGACTGCTTTTCAACAGTAGGACAAACAATTACCCATTCAATGTTGGATCATCCACATAAAGGAATTTATTTTATACAGATCGAAAGTACCGAAGTAGTTCAAACTTTTAAATTATTAAAACAATAGCTCGAATGTGTTCTTCACCTATATCTTTAGCACCACAACAATAGATTTACAAATATTTAACCTTGACGATTAAATTCTTCAATATTTCATATAAAGTGTGAATCGTATAACTCTTTTTAGAAATTGTATAACGTACATTCAATACAGCGACCCATTTTTGTAGTCTGAACAGTTTGATTATATTCAATTGAATCATACTCTTTAAATCAAAGACTAAAAACAATTTTATGAATAACATTTTTAAAGGACTCATTGCAGGTTACGGTGCAAAAAAATTAGGTGGTGGTTGTTTTGGGACCATTATAGTTTTTATCATTATATGGGTGATACTCGGACAATGTAACTAAAAAATATCCTGGAGCGATGTAATTCCGACAACACTTGAAAGGAAATTAAAGCTAAATACCTATTATACGTATAGTTAGTATATTCATATTAAACTTATATTTAATATATAATAAGAAAAAATTTTGTTTCTCGCTTACTTGATTCAAGTGTATAATTATTTGTAAAAACGTGTAATTAAAGAATTAAATTTCTTATATTATATAAATGCGGTATATAATATGTCAATTTGGTAAAATCATATTATATAAAAATAGTATGTGATTCATAACTGGCATAATTTATGCATTTTTCAGGTTATGAGTATAGACATAGCTGCATTGAATCGCAAACATCTCCTGAGAGCCGATGTAGTGTATAGGGTGAACCATGGTCTATGTAGTAGATTGGTCAACTTCAGAAATGGTATTATATATCTGGAAGTAATGTTTACCAAAAAGTGGCTTAAAAATTTTGTTGATACTACCGAAGAATTAGCACACTGCTGGAGGAATAGTAATAAAGAACTTGCTAAAGCAATTGGCTGCAAAGTATATATCATTGACGCCCGCACCTATCCGTACAAAAAGGAACTCTATCTTCATTCTGGTGTGGCAAGTTATGATGCAAAAAAAGGAATATTGTTTGGCGATCACATTTTAAACTAGGGTACTTATAAACTCATTACATGATGAACAATATGGGTGTATAGGCCAGTCTCTCTGTCTAAAATACCTTTTTCATCAAAAAAATCAATTCTAACACTACCACTGCTATGTAAAATATTTGAATGATCTATTAGTATTCCTACATGAATGATTCTTCCTTCAATATTTTTGAAAAATGCCAGGTCTCCGGACTGTATTTTCGTAAAGATTACTTCAGTGCCTACCTCTGCTTGCTGATAGGTATCCCGAGGTAATTGAAGACCCACCAATCTTCCATAAAGTTGACATAACCCGGAACAATCTATTCCCATTATAGTCTTACCACCCCATAAATAAGGGGCACCTAAAAATTGTTTCATTAGTATCTCTAATGCATCCACTGGATGTAAACTTGATTTTATAAATGCGTTTTCATTTAAATGGAGCACAGCCAATTCTTCTGTAAGATAGGACCCAAAGGGGATGATGACTTGCCTTTCATTTAGTTTTAATTTAACGAGGTCTTGTGTTAAAATGCAGTTCCAGGATTTATTATCCTCAGCACTAAATTTTATAAAATGTTTTTCTTCAATCCAAGCTTCATATGAATCATGTAAAGAACGAATATGCACCCAGTCTTCTTTTTTTTCTATATCTTCAATAAGGTCACCAAACAATAATTCACTGACCATTTCACTTTGATGTGAAGGGTGCGTTCGCATAGGAACCATTGTAACATTAACCCGTTTTATCAAATCCTGATTTTAATGTAAAAGTAACAGCTCTTCGCTGTTTATTTAACAGTATCCATATTTTTCTTGCTACCTTTACGTTACCAAATGAGTAGCATGCAATTTAAAATTATTTTATCCATTAGTTTATTGTCAAAGTTGCTTTTTATGCATTCGTTAGAAGCACAAGACGTTCATTTTTCTCAATTTAATACCAGCTCCAGCTATTTAAATCCTGCTTTTACTGGCGCTTTTGAAGGGAGCTTCCGCATACGCGCTATCAATCGCGACCAATGGATTGGCTTTGAAGATCAACCTTTGCGGACATTTGCCATTCTAGGCGACATCAAACTTGGATTAAAAGGTCAGAAAATTACTGGCGATCATTTTGGGTTAGGTATTCACTTTCTTACTGATAGGGTTCAGCCTCTCGATTATAATACCAATGAAGCCAGTGTTAGCATAGCATATCACAAAAGATTGACAAAAAAAACAAAAAATTATGTTTCAGGAGGTATATCTTTTGGCGTACACCAAAAATCAATTAACTACGAAGATTTATTGTTCGAGGATCAGTTTGATGGAGTAAATTCTTATCCCTTTTCTACAAAAGAATTATTACCCCCAAACATTTTCGCCGTTCCGGAAATTAAATTAGGTATTCAACTCAATAGCCAGATTAACAATGCACTTCGCATTCAATCAGGCCTGAGTACACAGTATACTTTTGCACCAGAATTTTCTTATTACTCAACAGTAGACGATCCGGATTACAAAGGAACAAAAACATCCAAAGCATTTACCAAAATCGCCTTATTGACAAACTTAATTTATTATCTTGATAATTTAAATCAACTATATCCGCGGCTCTTATATTCAAAGCAAGGCCCTCATCAATTAGCAATAGTTGGTGTAAATTTTAGACATGCCTTTTACTCATTAAATGAAAGTGCTGTTCATGCGGGTGTTGCCATACGTATACCGAAATCGGAACAAACGTATCTTCCTGCAGATCTCAGTTTTATGGCAGGCATTGAATTCAAAAGTTTTATATTGGGTTTAAGTTATGATTTTGGGTTAAAGGACCTTATTGCCTACAAAAACCCAAGCCATTCTTTTGAAATTAGTTTATCATTGATAGGCGATTATAACAATGAGGGATTTATTTGCCCTGAATTTTAATATTAAAATTTAATGAATTTTTCAAAAGCTAGAGGTTGTTTATCCAAAATGATTTGGATCAAATAGATTCCAGGTATAAAATTTCCAATATAAATTTCAGTGCTTTCAAACTGTTGGATTTCATCAAACACCAAAACACCATTTAGATTATAAATTTTAATTTCATAGTTGGGAAACAGATTTTTAATTATTAAAAAATCAGACGTAACACCAAAAGGTATATCCAGCTTATTCAGGTTATCATGTTGAGATGAACTCACCATTTGAACTTCATGATATCCTATGCTTGGAGGATTTTTATAGGGGACGTTAAAGAAGTCATTCCCAATCCCTATATAATTGATACCTTTTGCTTTCGCCGGACTATCGAATTGAATTTTATAATCAATGGTATCCACAAATTTAGGATCAGCAATAATACGTGCAGATTCATTCACTGGCAGTACTGGTCCTTGCCAAGTGCTTTGTCCATTTTTCCACCATAAATTATTAGAGAATGTAAATGTTCCTGGTAAGGTATTTGGCCCAATATTAACTTCTATGGTGACATTCGGTTGGATGCGTATGATATTATTACAGAAGGTATTATAGCTGCATGAAATAAATCTGTTGGGATCAACTGTTTCCTGCAAAATTCGCAATACCCATTTCCCCGGATCGACTATGGTATTATTACATACGCTCACTCTAGTACAACCTACAAATGCGATAGGAGCTTCTGAGCCACTAAAAAAGTTGGCATAAACATCCATATCTGCAGCCTCAAATGTAGCGTTCTGGGGTCTAAAAAAAGCAAGCCCAGTACCTCCACCTAGATTTAAAGCCCTCGTCCCTCCATCTACAAATTTATTTCCACGGATGGTAATGAATTGAGTGCCTCCTTTGCATTGGATGCTATTACTGCCCTGTTTATTGAAGAAGTTACCTTGAAATAACCCAGAATGGCATCCCACCATATCAATTCCACTACCTCCTGCGGAACCATTTATAAATTGACAACCCAAGATTTCGAACGAATCCAACCCAGAAAGTTTAAGAAGGTCGTTATTTCCTGTGGCGTTTATATCTCTAAATGTACAACGGACAATACGTACATGTTTGGCAGGTGTGTCAAAGGTTCCAGCATCATCGATATTAACCCCGTTGGCAGTTTGTCCTTGAATGGTTAATCCTTCGATATGCACATAGGCAGGGTCCATAAGGTGAAAAGCCTGTGCTCCTCCAGAAAAAATTACATTGGTATTATTAGGGGCAGCCAAAATATAAATCCAGGCACTCGCTGTGCCTTTTAGATTAGGAATAGAATAAGGGCCTGTATATACTGCATTATAAATCAAAATGCTGTCACCAGGTTTGGCATCCTTGGCAGCTAATTCAATATTCGCATAGGTTTTCCCCGGTCCAACTGGTAAAATTTTGGCGCTGGCGTGGGTCAAGTCTACAATCAGCATGAAAAAAAAACCAAAGATCTTAAACATTAATTTCATAGTATTTCAGATTCAATGAACAATAAATATACACCTAAATTTGAAATTTAGACAGTAAATTAACAAATATATATTTATTGTTTATATATATAATAGTAACAATGTCTTTAATTTAAAATTGTCATTTTTTTTCCGAATTGAGCAGCGAAACTATAGTTCATCGGGTCTTACTTATACAGTCAGAAGGGTATAATAACCCATTGGAGATCCATATAAATTGGAGAATAGGTTTACCTGTTATTACTTTAGGTAGTGATAGGTAAGGTTAGCTCCGATACCCGGGTATCGGAGTTTTCACCTAAAAACAAGATCCGGAGGAATTTGATTCCGGTGCTAAAATATACTACTGTATTACCTACTACTGTCTTTGTAAACTATCCCACTCACGTGAGGGATAGTTTTTTTTTGTTGGTAACCAAGCAGTTATACCAATTAGTTCTTAAGCGAAGGCTTTGACCATAAATATTCTGGCTTCGTCTAAAATTCTCAATCACTTCCTATCTTATTGTAGCTTTGCACTCCGAACCAGAAAATAATCATTCTTATGGACCGCAATACCATTATTGGATTCATACTCATATTTGCAGTGTTAGTCATTTGGAACCAATTCGTCTTCGAACCTGGGATAAAAGAAAGCAAAAGAAACACAGAGTTACAGGATTCAATAGCTACGACACAGACAAGAGAAGCTATTCCAGAACCTACTAAGGATACTGCACAAGAACAAAATAAGATATCCGACACCTCGCTTGTCAAAGTTGCTGAAGAAAAGACCTATTTCCTAAAAAATAATTTAATGCAAATTTCATTCAACTCAAAAGGTGGTATGATCAAAGAAGTACTTTTGCATAAGTTTAAAAAGTTGAAGGAAAATGAACAGGGTGAAGAAATCCTGCTCGATTTGAAATTGATGGAGGACCCCAGAAATATTTTTGAATTTCAAATCCCATCTGCCAAAGGAATATATTCCACAAAATCCGCTCATTTTGATGTGGAGCAAAAAAATGATTTAGAACTATCTTTAGTTACAACCCTACCCGATGGCAATAAATTTTTTCAATCTTATAAATTGTCATCTGACAATTACATTTTAGAGCATAACGTCAAATTAGAAGGGAGTCCAACCAACAGTGTGGTATTGAACTGGGAAAACTATATGGATAGAATTGAAAAAAATACAGAATACGAAAAGTATTATAGTACCGTATATTTTAATGAAAAAGATAATGACACAGATTATTGCTCTTGCAGAAGTGATGATAAAATTGAATTGAGCGGTAAAACAGTAAGCTGGGTTTCTCACGCCCATCAATTTTTTAACTCCAGTTTAATTTCAGAGAAAGGATTTAAAAACGCCATCGTAGAAACTGTTATGCTTCCTGATAATAGTGAAGATATGAAAATTGGAAAATCTAGAATGGAGATTCCTGCAGATGAATTGGTTGGGAAAGATTATAACATGAAATGGTATATAGGCCCCAATGAATACCAAAGATTACAAAGTGTCCACAGCAGTCTGGACGATGTCATTTCATATGGTTGGAGTGTTTTTGGTACGATCAATCGATATGCCATTAGACCCTTGTTTGAAATGCTTTCAGGATTTATTGGTAATAAAGGTATTATCATTTTGATGTTAACTTTAGTTGTAAAGTTGTTGGTATTTCCTCTCTCGTATAAAATGTTGCAATCTCAAGCTAAAATGATGGTGCTGAAACCTGAGATTGATAAAATAAAAGCTAAGAATAAAGATGACATGCAACAACAACAAATGGAAACCATGAAAGTCTACAATGAATTCGGTGTGAATCCATTGGGTGGTTGTTTTCCATTATTGCTGCAAATGCCGATTTGGATTGCCTTATATCGATTTTTTCCTGCGACCATTGATTTCAGACAAGTATCTTTTTTATGGGCTACCGATTTAACATCTTATGATGAGTTTATTAAACTTCCTTTCTCAATACCGTTGTTTCAGGATAGTTTAAGTTTGTTTGCTTTCTTATGGATGATTTCGACTTTAATATTTACTTATTATTCTTCAAAGTCCATGGATTTCTCTGCACAACCGGCGATGAAGTATATGCAGTATGCTATGCCAGTAATTTTTTGGTTTATGTTTAACCGTACGGCAGCAGGATTAACGTGTTACATGTTTTTTTCAAATTTATTAAATATTGCTCAAACGATTGTAGGTAAAAATTATTTATTTAATCAAAATCTCTTGCGGGAAAAATTGGAGAAAAATAAATCAAAACCTAAAAAGCAGGGAGGCTTTCAGGATCGACTTCAACAAATGATGAAGGAACAACAAAAGACGCAAGCAGAACGTTTAAAAAACAAAAAGTGAAAGTAGTTTATTTTTTAAGTTTTGTATTAATATTAGTTAGTTCATTCGCATGTCATAAAAGGACTAAGAACCTTGCAAATCAAAAAGGTAACAAGAAAAACATTCCAAATGCGTTACCAATATTTAAACCAACTTTGCAATCTTCAGATACTTTAGCCATTCAAGCCGATACATTACTTTTTTATCACCGAGGCCCCTGCTTTGGTTATTGCGCTAACTATGAATTTTTAATATATACCAATGGTGTGGTACAATACAAAGGACACAATAATATTGAACCTTCTGGGACTCATTACTCATTACTTACGGATGATAACTGGCGAGACATTAAACAAGCTTATCAAAAAGCCGATTTTTTTAATTTAGCTGACGTGTACCCTATTGAAAAAGAAATGTATATCCCTGATCTGCCCACCACCACTTTAATCATATACGATTCAGGGAAGAAGAAACGAATCAGAGACAATCACAGCACACCTCCCGCATTGAAATCATTTGAAATTTATCTCGATAGTTTTTTGAGAGGATTAGAGTTGGATAATTTTAAGAATTAATTGAGGAGACCTTGGTTAAGTTGATTTATTTTAGGCGGTTTTTGAATATTCTTTTACAAACTATGTATTATGAAAAAGAATAAAAGTATGACCGTTGGTGTGATCGGCGCTGGAAGTTTTGGCACTACCATTGCGACGCTACTCGCGCATAATTCAAAAGTGCTTTTATTTTCCCGAAAGCAAGAATTGGTTGAAAAAATTAACAATGAACATAAACATCTCAATGTCGATCTAAGTTCTAATATTGTAGGTACCAATTCAATAGAAGAAATCACCCAGGAATGCAGTTTACTTTTTCCAGTGGTACCTTCTGAGAGTTTTAGAAGCACCATAAAAGCACTTGCTAAGCACCTAAATCCAGCGCATATTTTAATACATGGGACTAAGGGTTTGGACATTAGTGATGTTCCTATTGCAAAATTGTCAGAAGTGAAGATTTCTCGCAAGAATATTCACACTATGAGTGAAGTGATTAAGGAAGAAAGCTCGGTGTTGCGTATAGGTTGTTTGGCAGGACCCAATTTGTATAAAGAAATCCTAGAAGGTCAACCGACTGCATGTGTTATTGCTAGCGAATATGATGAAGTCATTAAAGCTGGATCCGAGGCCCTTGCTAGCAAACAATTTTTTGTATTTGGCTCTCATGATATTCTAGGTGCTGAAATGGCAGGTGCGTTAAAAAATATTATAGCTTTAGGTTCTGGCATACTATCAGGTAAAGGCCTTGGAAAGAATATCCAGGCAATGTTAATAACTCGAGGATTGCGCGAGATGATTGAATTAGGAAGAGCGGTAGGTTCTGATTCCAAATCATTTTTAGGAACCGCGGGTATTGGGGATCTTATTGCCACAGCCACCAGCGAGAAAAGTAGAAATTTTGGTTTCGGCTATCGACTAGGGCAGGGAGAAACAAAAGAGGAAATTTTGGCATCGATGGATGAAGTAGTCGAAGGACTGAGGACGGTACGTATAGCGGAGGAATTATCAAAATTTTATCAAGTACGAACACCGATTGTTCATATGATATACAGTGTGGTTTATGAGCGCCTAAATGTTGATAAAGCCATTCAATTTTTAATGAGATATCCTTATTTACCGGATGTAGACTTTATATAAGATTTAAACCAATAATTAACTTTTATAGTTAATTTTGTCAAAAATAATCCATAGAATTTAAAATATAAATGCATGCTGGAAAAAATGTTTACCCTAAATGATAATCAAATTGATTTGTATAATCTTAAATTCATTAATGAAGGTATAAAACAACACGCCAGTGATAAGTTTGATTATGTTAAATACAGACAAGCTATTAAAAGTCTGAATGATATGAAAATGGATACATTGACAGCCATGACGTCTACTATTACTACGGCTCAGACTATGGGTGTTTCTACGTCTGACATCATTTCATCCGCAGAGCAATTTATTACCATTTTACAGAAGGAAGAAGAAAAATTCAAGGATGCTCTTTCCAATCAAAAGGATTTGAAAATTGAAAAAAAGAAGCATGAATTGGAAAAAATACAAAAGGACATTGAACATGCGAAAATTAAGGTGGAAGAATTAAATCGATCCATTCATAAATGGGAGGAAGAAATAATACAATTTCAAGATGAAATTATATCCAATCAAAGCAAATTGGATTCTAAAGGTTTATCATTCAACAGCTCATTAGCATTTTTAGTGGAGGCTGTTCAGCAGGACATCAAACAATTAAAAGACATCAAATTAAATTAATTTTAAAAACAAAAATATGGCTACAATAATTACACCTGGACCGGGTTTGGAGAAACCAAAAGGTTTTTGGAAACGTCCGGAAGGAATCACGGGGACCGTTGTATTGGCAGGTCTTATAATTGGTGGAGGTGCGTTACTTTATAAATTTTTACCAGCTATTATTTCTTTGACTTCCAATTTATTATACCTCTCAGGAATGTTGCTAGTGTTAGGTGCTGTAATCTATATGGTTCTTGATCCACGAATGCGCACCATGATTGGTTACATGTACAAAAGCGTTATGAGATGGATTACCGGCATTTTTGTAAACATAGATCCGATTGGAATACTAAAAAGTTATGTGGAAAGCCTGGAAGAAAACTTATCTAAGATGAGTGAACAAATTGGGGTAATAAAAGGGCAAATCAGAAAACTCCAAACGAATGTCTCCGAAAATTCAAAGGAAATAGAGTCTAATCTAAGAATGGCTCAAGTTGCAAAGAATCAAGGATTAGAGCCTCAGATGGTGTTAGCAACTCGCAAAGCAGCACGACTTCAAGAAACTAATGAAAAATACAATCACCTGTTAAGTAAAATGGATATTCTCAGCAGAGTGCTCAGCAAAATGTATCAAAATTCGGAAATTTTATTGGAGGATACCCGTGACCAGGTAAAGCTAAAAGAGGAAGAGCGCAAGGCAATTAGGGCTTCACACAGCGCGATGAAATCTGCTATGAGTGTCATCAGTGGCAATCCGGACCAACGGGTTATTTTTGATCAGGCGTTGGAACATATAGCCGATGATGTAGCCAATAAAGTTGGCGAAATGGAACGGTTTATGGAATTGTCTGAAAACTTTATGAATTCTGTAGACTTACAAAACGGAGTCTTTGAAGAAGAAGGATTAAAAATGTTGCAAGACTATGAAGAGAAAAGTAAATTACTACTTATGGGAGATAGTAAGAAACAAACTTTCTCATTAGATTCCCCGGCTCCAGAAAGGGAGGAAATAAAGAAAGATTCTAAATCCGACAATCAATACGATGGATTTTTTAACAATTAGCATCGTTTCGAGATTAGCAGTATAAGTAGGTTTTACTGAAAAAATTAAGCCGGTTTATTTAAGTTTATCAAAAACTATATACACAATTTCAAATCTAAAAAGGGTAATTCAAAGCAAGATGAATATTTGAATTTTTGAATAGATTTGGAAATACCAAAGGATTGGAAGTACTATAAATCCAATGACTACCATTTTCGTCCCGATAAGGGTTCCTTAACTTAAACCCCATATCAAGTCGAAAAATAAAATAAGACAAATCCAATCTTACCCCTATCCCGGTTCCGACAGCTATTTGTTGATAAAATCGATTAGAAAAATGAGGTTTGGGATTATCCTGATTCTTTTTAGGGAGTAGCCAAATATTGCCTGCGTCAACAAACAAAGCGCCTTTTAATCTCCAAATTATATCAAAGCGATATTCAATATTTGCTTCTAATTTTATATCACCCGCTGAATAAAAAGCACCGTTAGACCTTATGTTTTTTGAAATCTCGTCAGATCCCGGACCAACTTCCCTGGTATTCCAGGCTCGTAAACTTTGAGGTCCTCCTAAATAAAATTGCCTTATATATGGTACAGCTCCACTTCCTCCGAAAGGAAAGGCAATACCGCCAGTAATTCTATGCACAAAGCTACTATGAGAATTAATTACCCATTCGAATCGTTGATCTAAATCAAATTTAATAAATTTAGAAAACTCAATATCTTTTAATGAAAACGTATCCTTTCTTTTAGCTACAGTATTATAAATTGAGTTTATCAAGGAAATCTCAAGACCTGACGTTTCCATGGCTCCAATAAAGGTTTTTTTGAGACGACCCCGTGAATTTTCGTTGTAGTATGCAAGCTTATTGAGAAAAAAAGAAGTGAATAGGAACTTCCCTTTAAAGCTCTTTTCTAAAAAAAGATTATCCTTAATAATCGAATCAAAGGCAGCTTCTGTTTTTGGTAAATAAAGGTTAAATCCTACAGTGCCAATGGTAATTCGATTCCCTCTCCTTGGTTGATAGTCATAGCCAACTGAGGCATTTAACGAAACGTATTGATAATAATTCGTCAACGTCACATAATCTATGCCCGCGCTCAAATTAGTTTTGCTTTCCTGTAGATTAATTTTTTTCTTCCTAAATTTATTATTAGTATTAGCAATTAAACTAAGACTACCGCTAATATCATAAAAATCTGGTAAAATTAATTCATTGTCATAAGTGATATTGATCGAGTTATAATCACTAATTTTAACTAAATTTAATTCGGTACCAACTTCGAATTTTGTATTAAAAACTTCTGCGCCTCTAAATAAATTTCTGTTTTTTAAATTGACAAAAGCGGATAACCCAAAAAGGTTTATACTAACAGACCGTAAAGTTGTATAACTAAAATCGATACCTGCATCAAACACCCATTTCTTATTTGGTGTCAAAAGCACATTAATATTGATCATCTTGTCCTGCGCGGAATCTAATTTAGTATCAAATGATATGAATCGGTAAAATCCAAGTTGAGCCAACCGTACATAGGATTTGCTAAGATTAGATTTGTTATAGATATCTCCCGATCTAAAATGAATTCTGCGCTGAATGGCATTTTCTTTAAGGATGGATGGGGAGCTTTTATTATAAAACGTAACTGAATCAATGATTACTTTTTGATACTCATTTGAATCAATGGATACCAGATACTCAGTAAATATATTGACAGATGAAATTTTGTACTTGTTGTGAAAAGATTTTTGGTCGGGGTTGAGAATCTTTATTCTAATATTAGTCTTTACTCCAATTGTATCAGCTTCTAAAGCTTGTATGTAGACAGGATTAAATTCAGCGTATCCATTGTTGAACATTAAATCAGCTATTCGTGCCTTTTCACCTTGAAATAAACTGCTTTCAACGGCGGAACCTTTTTTTAGTAGGGTTTCATTAGCATGTGCATTCAATAAAACCGCCACATTGGAATCCTCCGCTTCAAAGCTCACTTCATTAATTACATATTGGGATCCCCGATCAATAATATAAGTAACTTTACTTTTCTTCTTGCGTGTAGTAATTTCTCTGGATACTTTTATATTAAAAAAACCTTTATTAAAAAAGTAAAATTGCATATTCTTTTCTGTGGCGGCAATTAATAACGTGTCTAATATGGCAGGTTTTTCCGCATATTTAAGGAGTGTTTTATAAAACCATGAATTCTTATTTTTTTGGCGTTGTAATTTAAAATGTAACCATTCTCTTTTTATTAAAAGAATGCGCCCATTCGGATTCTGCTTATACAAAGTTGAAAGCTCCTGGTCTGATTGAATTTTATTCTCAAGGTTTTTAGAATTTATTATTTTGGAGGAATTGCCTACTAAGAGGGATTCATCTTTGCTTAAGTACTTAGTAGTGTTGCAAGCCGGTAAAAATAGTACCGAAACAACCACTGCGAACAGTAGATGAAATAGATTATAGTATTTATGCTTATTTTGCATCGTGCTCACACGAAATGAAATAACGTTTATAAAATCCCTTCAAAGTAAGAAAAACCGTTGGGAACATAATTTATTTATTGCGGAAGGTTCCAGAATCGTATTAGACATTTTATCAAGCATTCCTGACCGCGTCTTCCAGATTTATGCCACAAGTGAATGGGTGGAAGCCAATCAGTTCAATTTGACAATTTTCCGGTCAAAAATACTAATTATTTCCAAGCTACAACTTCAACAAATCGCCTCACTAAAAAGTACTGAAGAAGTCATAGGTGTTTTTAACATCAAAGAAATGTTTCCTACTATTAAAAACCCGCCCAGTCTTTCATTATTCCTTTATGATATAAACGATCCGGGAAATTTAGGAAGTTTGGTTCGAACAGCGGACTGGTTTGGAATAGATACGCTATATGCCTCAAAAAATACAGTAGATGAGTTCAATAACAAAGTAATTCAGGCGTCCATGTCAAGCATTGTAAGAGTTCAGGTAATTCGAATTGATTTTGAGGAATTACTAGATCAGTTCAACAGCTATCAATTTCTTGCGGCTGATAGTAAAGGATTTACCTACAAACAGATCGACATTAGCACTGACAAAATTATTTGTTTGGGAAATGAATCACATGGGTTACCAGCCTCCATAATAAATTCCTGTACTCATTGCATTCAAATACCAGGTGAAAATCGACTAGGTGCAGAATCCTTAAATGTAGCAATAGCAGGCTCTATACTCCTATCTTATTTTGCCAAGTAACCAAAGAAGAAGGATTAAGCAATAAACCTGATAATAAAGACTACAATAATCTTACGATTTCCTGTTCCAATTCATCACGCGGATTAACCACAGCAATTTTACCATCCTTACCCAATAAGAACGTTTTAGGAATAGCTCTTACGCCGTAAACAGCTGCGGGGCCACTCTCCCATTTTTTTAAATCACTCACATGTGAGTCCCAAACTAACCCATCTTTTTCAATTGCAGCTACCCAAGCGTCTTTTGCCCGGTCTGAAAATTCTTTTATTTGTTTAGGATCTCCCAATTGGCTAGCCATTCTGCTATCTACCCCATCCAGAGAAACACTATAGACGGTGAAGCCTTTGTTTTTATACTTATGATATAAACTGACCACATGCGGATTTGCTCTACGACAAGGTCCACACCAACTAGCCCAAAAATCAATAAGAACGACTTTCCCTTTTAGATCAGACAGTTTGAACGTTTTACCTTTTGGAGAAGGTAACGCTATATCTGGAGCATCCATACCAACTTGAATCACCTCTTCGGATCGCTGCTGTACACTGGCCTGCTCGGTTTGTACAATGAACGTTTCATATGATTTGGTGAATTCAGATTCAGGATATTGTTTCTTTAATTTATCGACAATTGTTTTGTGAAGGCCCAAAAAATCTGGACGAAAGCCTAAAAATTGTACAGCCAATAGTCCTGCTGACAGCGGGCTTTTGCTGGATTCAATTTTGGCTTTGATCTGATCCACATTATTTTGTCCAGCCGACATAGCTTTAAATGCAGCGACTACTTCTTCTGCTACTGCAGATCCTTTGATGTCAAAATTTCCCGTTTGAATACCGCTCATAGTAGCGTCAACTGTTATTTTATTTTCGCTACCATCCAAAACAAAAATGATATTTTGCTGACCCAGTCGTATTCTGTATAACCCTGGTTTTAAAGCTTCTTTAGAACTAAAGACGAACTTTCCACCTTTCATTTCTTGCTGATCAATGTTGAATGAACTATTATCTAATCCAATCCGATCAAGAAACACTTTCATATCTGTAGCGTCCTTGATATTTCCAGTTAATGTGACACCTTTGTTACACCCAATGGTAATTAAGGACATCGGTAAAATTAAGAGAAGTAAGATTTTCCAATACATGCTCAAGACTTTTAAGATTCAATTAAATTTGAAAAATTATTGTATAAATAAATAAATTCCTGAATTGTTCCAAAATTTTGTCCGTTTAACTTCATTTCTTCCCCTTCGACCGTCCCAAGTTGTATAAACTCTATTTGGGCATTATTTAAATATTGCTCAAAGCTGGATTTTAACTCCTGCTTGATACTAACGGAAATTCTTCCCTGAGATTCTCCAAAAAGGAAAATATCATCTCTAATTTTATTATTCCATTTAATATTAAAACCTTTTAGGGATGCCATAGCACTTTCTGAGAGTGCCACAAATAACCCCCCTTCAGAAAGATCGTGTGCGGACTGAACCATACCCTTTTCAATTAAACTACGTATACATTTTTGAACATGGATTTCCTCCTCCAAATCAAAATAAGGTACTTCAGCATGGTCTATTTGATGAATGATATTCAGATATTCACTATAACCAATATGGTCATTTTGTTTGCCGATAAGATAAATCAGGTCACCAAATTCTTTAAATTTTATCGTGCAAATTTTTGAAGAATCCTCAATAATACCAAGCATTCCAATGGTTGGCGTTGGAAAAACAGGAATAGATTGTTCATTGATCACAGAATGATTATAGAAACTTACGTTACCACCTGTGACGGGTGTATTGAATTTTTCGCAAGCCAGTCCCATGCCTTCTAAGCTATGTACAAACTGATAATAGACTTCTGGGTTATAAGGATTTCCGAAATTCAGACAATTTGTTATTGCTACTGGTGTTCCTCCCGAACAACTGATATTTCTAGCTGCTTCAGATACAGCAATCATGGCGCCTATTTTTGGATCTAAATAGACATAAGCTGAATTACAATCGGTGGTAAGGACCAATGCTTTTGTTGTATTCTTAATTCTAACGATATTAGCATCAGAGCGGTCGACAGAATTCATAGAACCTGTTCTGACCATGCTGTCGTATTGTTCGTAAATCCATTTTTTACTTGCGATATTTGGCGAGGACATTAATATTTTAGAAACTTCCTGCAAATTTTCGGGCATTGGTAATTCATCGGATTTAATTTTTTGGATTTTGTCCATATAGGCAGGCCTGCTGTATTCTCTATCATATACAGGTGCTCCTCCGCCTAATACGAGAGAATCTGCGGGGACATGCGCTACCATTTCCTGACCTATATAAAATTCCAAGAACAGTGTATCGGTTACTTCTCCTATTTGGACGCATTCTAAATCCCATTTATTAAAAATCTGCGTTAGCTGTTCTTCTCCTCCTTTTTTACAAACGATAAGCATGCGTTCTTGGCTCTCAGATAATAATATCTCAAATGCTTGCATGTTTGGTTGACGAGTAGGTACTTTATCCAAATAGATTTTCATTCCAGTCTTTGCTTTGGCGCTCATTTCTGAAGTAGAACAGGTTATACCAGCCGCTCCCATATCCTGCATTCCAACGATTTGGCCGGTTAATATGGCTTCTAAACTAGCTTCCAGCAACAATTTCTCTTGAAACGGATCTCCCACTTGGACAGCCGGAAGGTCTTGGCTTGAGTTTTCATTGAGATCTGCGGATGCGAACGTAGCTCCATGGATTCCATCCTTACCAGTAGCGGAACCTACTATAAATACAGGGTTTCCCGGACCAGAGGCTATCGCAGATACTGTCTTACCATGTTCAACTATTCCTACCGACATGGCATTCACCAAAATATTTTGATTATAACAGGAATTGAAATAGGTTTCCCCCCCTACAGTAGGGACTCCAAATGAATTCCCGTAATTACCTATACCCCTTACTACCCCATTAATCAAATGTTTTGTTTGACTTAACTTAGGATCTCCAAACCGAAGTGAATTCAACGCAGCAATAGGTCTGGCACCCATCGTAAAAATATCTCTGTGTATGCCTCCTACCCCTGTTGCAGCTCCTTGGTAGGGCTCAATCGCCGAAGGATGGTTATGGGATTCAATCTTAAAAGCGCAAGCCAGATTATTTCCTATATCTACCAGCCCTGCATTTTCCTCCCCTGCTTCCACCATTATTCGGGAACCTTTCCGGGGTAATTTTTTTAAATATTTTATTGAATTTTTATAGGAACAATGCTCTGACCACATGACTGAATAGATACTCAACTCTGTAAAATTGGGTTGTCGGCCCAACACTTTAATGATGTTCTGAAACTCACCTTGTGTTAAACCTAATTTTTGAGCTGTCTCGAGATTGGGCATTTTATAAATATTACCAGATAGTGGTCCGCAAAGATACTATAAGTTTAATATTGTAATTTTATTTAATATAAATGAATTATAAAAAAAAGAGCTGCTTCAATTTGAAGCAGCTCCAATAAATATTTTTGGCTAATATAAAAGTTAATCCATTATTAGCATCCGCTTAGTCGCAGTTTGGTTAGCAGCATCTAACTGATAATACAAGACCCCACTAAGGCCTATGTCAGATTTAGCAATCTCCATTTTATTCAAGCCCTTTTGTCCTAAGACTTCGTATACTCTGATGACTTTACCATTGATGTCATAGATTGTCAAAATCACTGGTGCCGATTCTGGCAAAGTATAAGCTATGATAGTTTCTTTCGTAAATGGATTTGGTTCATTCTGATATAACTCGAATAGGCCACTTTGTGTGATTCCATTTCTGGAAGAAATATTTAAAACGACCTCTTTAGCATTCATATCCTTATCATAGGATTCGGCTTGCGTTAGTTCGCTGTTGATGGTAATATTATTACCCAGTTTTCCGTTTTGAACAGCTCTGAAAATCACTGAAAACAAGACATCTTCAGAACTAACATTAATAGGCGTCTGCGAATTCCAACTGGTGGTTAAAATTCCGCGATCTACCAATCTGGTTCCGAAATGATCTTCATTAACCAATAATTTTTCTGCCTCAGTATCAACAAATTCAAGAACATTCGCATCGAACTTCAATGTAAACTGGTATGCAGAAATCGAATTAATGTCTTTAGATCGGAAATCTATTTTGTACGTTTCGCCAGCTTTCATATTGACTTCTTCAATTTCAAAATGTGTCGCCTCCTTATTTCTGCCACTTACATGACTAAATGAATTTGAGCGAACGCTATTATTAATATCTCCCATTTTTACAGAAATGAAATCAATTAAATTATTTTGCTGGTCAAGTTTTAAACTTTGTGATGTTGGATAATTCCACGGATTAAAAGGATCTGGGAATTTATATTCCTTGGGAATAAACACCCAGCTATTTACTTTTGAAAACTCGCTAATCGTACCCAATATTAATTTCCTTAACTCAGAAATATCAGCAGCTGTAATGGACTTACTTTGATTAATATCCCCAGCAATTAATTTATAAGGATCACTAATTTCTTCTTGTCCTAAAATATGTTTTTGAATTTTAACAATATCGGAAGTAGTTACTCCATTTAATGGATCGTCATTGCGTTGAGGTTTAACTGTATAATTCACATACATTTCCAGATTCAAAAATGAATATTTACCGTCATTACCAGTCATCTGGTCTTTACTTAAAGTTCCATTTTTTATTAGATCAATATCCGTCAAACTGGTAAGGCCTCCTCCGGCAGTTATAATTTCACCTGAAATTCTACCAGTCACTGATCCTACATCCGGACAAACATTCTGAGCATCTTGTATGATCAATGTTGTTATGCAGCAATCTTTATTGCCCTCTTCATCTTCTACACACATTTTTACTTCAATGACTAATTCATCATTAATCATACCATCTATAAAAGAATCGCAGCAAACTATTAAACTATCACCCACTCCTTCAAAAGTGAAATGAAGGTCAGCACGATTCGTACAATTATCAAAACTACCGGCATCAAAGTCTTTTGCCCATATCGTAATACATCCGCTAGATGGCATGACCGTGGTTATAATACCGACAAGACAATATGGGGTTGGCGCTTTGCAGTCTTTGATGTCAAAGAGCGTTTCGCAAATGCCTACATTTCCGCAACCATCTTCTACAAACCATTTTATTTTATGCATTCCAATCGGATAAGTTCCACTTGCATCAAACGGATTCGTTGGATTATCTGCATAAGGATTCTTTTGAATGTGCGGAGTTTGACCAGCCGCATATTCTCTCTTTGTCAAACTTCCTACCGTAAGTT
>JALYPU010000092.1 GCA_030856215.1 Bacteroidota bacterium | reverse complement strand
AAAACAAACGAAAATGAGAACAGAAGTAAAATTGCAATAAGTGCGGAAAGTAAAGAAGAAGCAGACAAATTATTTAACGGGCTTTCGGTAGGTGGACAAATTGAAATGCCTATTACTGACAGTCCTTTGGGTTCATATTTTGGAATGTTTAGAGACAAATTCGGAATTGAATGGATGGTGGATTTTGATCCAAAATATAACGGAAAAATATAAGCAAAAATCAACGAACGCCTAAGCAGTCATTGTAACAGACATCCAAACAGACACGAAAAACAATCAGACATAAATCACGACAGTAAAAAAAAACAAAGTCGAGCAAAAAATAAATGGACACAGTCCAACTCCATTTTCACAGACTTATTTCCACGGGACAAAGACTGACCTAATGGGTGGCGACTTTATTGAAGTTAGTTATAACTCCAACTTTGGACAAAGAAAAAATGCGAAATATATTTTCTGACAGCTACGTTAGATGCTGCCATTTGGGGTGCTGAAATCGCCTTTGGGGAAGAACGTGAAAGAATTTATTTAGTTGAACCAACTGGACCAATAGAGAATGACCCTGATTTAACAGATAAAAAATTCCCAGTTCAATACATCCGTTTAATGTTGTTGGAGAAATTACTATTTGGCAAGGACACCCAACAGAAAAAGTTAAAGAAATGAAAGACGTATTAGCTAAACTTAAAGAACAAGGAATTAATTCTTTAAATGACGAATAAAAATTCTTTAAAAAGTGAAATAAGTTTTTCTTTAATTGGGGATGTAAGCACCCGGACTTTTAAGGGCAATATTTTAAATGATAAAATGGATGGTGTAATCAATAAAGGCAGTTGGTTCATCTTTTTGAGTTCAATCGAACAATATTAATGAAGGCCGGCTTAAATCCGGCTTATAATTTACATAAGATTAAGTATTGTTTCTTGCATTTTAAATGCTTATATTTATGCTATTCTTTACATTAAATACAGTGTTATGAAATTTTTAAATTTTATCTTCCTGGCAATTTTTTGCATTGTGACCGCCTGTAATGAACAACAAGCAAAATCAAAAACTAATGCTGAAACAACAGTTGCTAACTCAACTGGAAACACAATAAATAATGATGAGGCAATAAGCGGACAGGAAGGTAAATATGAGATTCATGGAATTTTAGATCCCGGGCTTGATAATATGGTTGCCTTTGCAATGAAAACTCCCCGGGGCTGGAAAATGCAACAAACATTTACCAGGGAATGGAGGGGTGCCGCACCCATTAACATAATTTATATAGCGCTTACCTCCCCTGATGGTAATAGCATGATTGAATATTTACCCTCTGCTTCGTATTATTATACTGACGGACCTACCGCAAATAGCCTGCGACAGGCAGCTATTGACTATGGAGCCCCGGCGCAAAACAACCCCGGCGAGCTGGCACCAATGCAATCGTTGGATTATATAAAAAACGTTTTAATGCCACAGCTTGCACAGCGTGGTTTGCAAATGCAGGTAACAGGAGAAAAAGAATCACCCTTTTCACAGGAGCCGGAGAATATTACCAAGTCAAGTGCTTACCTGGATGGAGTAATGAACAATGGAAAAAAAGTAAGAGTTGATTGCGTAATTACCTGCCAAACTACAAATATGAATGGGGATAAAGTTTACAGTTGGAATGTACTACCAACGGTAACACAAAGCAGTGCAGACATTGAAGCGTGTTTTGCATTTACAAAAGATGGACAGAATTCGGTGGTGATTAACCCGGCATGGCAGCAGCAAAACAGCCAGCTTGTAAGCAATGGTAACAGAACAAATAACCGGATAGCAAAGCAAATGGGTGACGCACAAAGAGCTTACCAGGACAATCTGGTAAAAAATAGGGATGAACTGGCTGAAATGCGAGGCGAATCGCAACGCAGAATCTCTGAAGCCCGGAGAGATGCATTAGGTGGCGAGGCTAAATACGATGATCCGGCAACAGGCGAACGCAAAAACCTTGATGCCAGTTACAACCATGTATACAAAGACAAGCAAGGCACGTATTTTTTCACCAATTCTCCCATTAACCCAAACGAACTGGACTGGGTAGAATTGAAAAGAGTGGAATTAAAGGATTATTGAATTAGTAATAGTTTATAAGGATAAAACATACGGCATATAGTTCTTACAAAAATTGTTGTTTTCGTTTAACCTTCATAATAAGGTATATGCTGGTTCTTTCCCATCATAGAACTAAAGTCTATTTGAATTTGAGTGGTCGCAATGGAACACCAAATCAACACCTAGATCTCCTCATCATACAACATAAACAATGTCAAACTTTAACAGCGTCTCCCCTTTCTTTATTTTTTCAAATCTAAAAGATTCTTATTCCACGGTTCGACTCTCACGAACTGAAATAAATTTTATTGGTTTGTGAAACACGAATCATGGCGAAAGATTTTACCAACTATTTTTGACTACATTGTCAAGAAAGGTCTTGTAAATATTGATTTGCTTTTTAATTTGCACTTCTAGTCCTCGTTACAAACGAGGACTAGAAGTGGAGCTCCAGACTCTGCTTTAACATCTGGGACAGCAAAAATATTAAAAGATGACAGCTTTGATGTAAGTGATTGAACACCCAAACTTGTTACAAATAAATACATAAATTAAGCATATAAAATTGTAACATTTGACTGTAAGTTACCAATTGTGGACAAGACATCAGTGCGTGTCGAACATTGGGATGGTATCCCACCAATTAGTAAAGACTATAATCTTGCTCGTAACGCTATTGTGGAAAAAGTTAATCTACTAATTGCAGAACTCCCAAAGACAAAGAAGAAGAAAATAAAAAATCGTTAATAATATTAAACACATAATTGTACCGAAAAAAGCGAACGCACAACAAAAGTATTTGCAAAAGCAGGGCAGGACAATGTAACATCAACTATGTGCAGGCATCTGCAGCGGTTCGGGCTGACATTTATAAATTTGGCTTTTGTTGTTAACTTCAACTTTATATTTTCAATTGGGCATTTGTACCGGGCTGGACGTTCAATGAATTCCCTGCCTTCGCAAATACTCGGCCGTCAGGCTGTGAAAAAACTACTTTCAATTTAATAAATAATTGTATCTAACAAGCTTTTGTATGTGAAGTAGAATTTGTATTTTTATGCACCACAGATCCTGATGCAAGAGCTTTATTTGTACAAGGACAGATGGTTGAGATAGTATCATGGCCTATGCGCCTGGTTTTACAGTTTAACAATGACATTTAATTCTTATATACCTGCTCCTGCTTTACGGCCTTACATAGAAATGTATTGGCTCCTCTCCGGTTGTGTGGAACAAAAGGAAGTGATTAAATTGATGCCAGATGATGGTATAAACCTCGTTCTAAATCTTGGAGAAAACATCAAATCCTTAAAATTTAGTAAGGACATTAGTCATGAGTGTGCATATCTGGTAGGAACTATGATGCAAACAGATGAACAGGTATTGCTTGGAAAGGTTTTATTATTCGGAATAAAATTCAGACCAGGTGCATTTACCCATTTCTACCGATTTGAATCATTAGACAGGTACGCTAATCAATTTCATGAATTTAACCAAAAAGACTTTCCAGACATAAAAAAAGTAATTAAGTATTTTTTATCATACATAGATCAGTTTTATCTGGATAGATTATCACCGCCCAGGTATTCGATTTTAAACATAGTGTCAGACATTTCCGAACACACAGGTATTTTAAAAATAGAGGCCTTAGCGAAAAGGCATTTTACAACTGTACGACATCTGGAACGACAATTTAATCAGCAAATCGGCGTGTCTCCTAAAGAATTTATCAATCTCACCCGATTCAAAAACACATTAGTCAGGCTTCAAAGTAGTAGTAAACAAACACTTTCAGACATTGCATGGGAGTCAGGTTATTATGATCATGCACATCTCACCAATGATTTCAAACGGTACACTGGAACAGCGCCAACAGAATTTTTTTTGTCGGATTTTTCCAAATCAGTTATCGCTTGAAGCCGGTAAATTTGCCCCATTGTAAAATGAAAATACTGTAGTATATGAACAAAAAAACAATTATAGCAGCAATAGTTGGAGCAATTGCCTTTTTTATTTTAGCCTGGTTAGTCTTTGGAACGTTGATGATCGACTTTTATCTTTCCAATATAGTTCCATACGAAGGCCTGGTAAAAGACCCTCCAGTTATTTGGTCACTATTCTTGCACGGATTAAGTATTGCAACTTTACTTTCGTTTATATTCCATAAAATTGGTATTAAGACTTTTGGAAAAGGCTTTCTTCTTGCGCTCTGGGTCGGATTTTTGATAACCTTGTATTTTTATACATTCATATATGCATCTTTAAACCTGTATACAGTCACACGTATAGTAGTCGATTTGGTTGTAAACTCCTTTTTTATAGCTATTGTTGGGGGTATTACTGCCAAATGTCTTGGTGTTTTAACCAAACCATTGATAACTTCCCAGTATTAGAAGCACTGGCTATAACATGGTATTGCCAAAATGCAGGCTGACGGAAGCCGTGTTTCAACTGTTGTAATTCTGTTCAGTTGCATATCCAGCTTGACCTTATCTATTGAGCTATGTGCATATCATCATCTTTATTATCTTTACTCAGCATCAGTAAGCCGGGCTGGACGGAATTCTATTCCCTGCACAATACCTGTTCGTTATAAGCCATTTTAATGACCATCTTCGAAACAATAAACCATATCCGAATCAGCTAATATTTAGGACTTATAACAACGGACCTTCAAAGACTATTTCTCCGCTATATAAAATAAGTCCAGGCATAATTCACTTGCCTCTTGCACATAAAAATCATCTTGGTTGATATTTTGAGTAATGTCTTTATGATTCTCCGCGATTTGATTCCGATTAAATTGATTTAACAAATCATACGGAATCTGCAACCATTTCCTAGGCAGTCTATGTTGCAAATCAAAAATATCAAATCGCGTAAATCGCTGTACATTTTTCCGGTTGATGTCAATATAATCATTCACGATCTTTGATCCATAAGTTCCTAACGTAGTGACTTTTGCGAAATAGGATTCCATTAATTCCTTTAGTTCAGCTACCGTATACTCACGCACATGCCAGGGATTTCTAGTTAACGATTGTACATGATTGGGTGTGGTCAGAATTAGCTTACCACCCACTTTTAATACGCGATAAATTTCTTTTAGAAATTCTTTATCGTTTTCGATATGTTCGATAACCTGAAAGCTTATTACATAATCAAATGAATTGGAATCCACGTGGCTCAAAGGTGGAATTTCCATTTGAATGAAAGTTACATTCTTATAGTTAGTAAAATCCAATTCACAATCATACTTATCAATTGTCACAAATTCAACTACCTTGGGTGAAATGATTTCGATGCCATATCCACTTCCGGTTCCGATTTCCAAAACCCTGCCTTTAATGTGTTTCAATGCTTCATAATAAGCAAATAAACACCGCTGGAATACATAATTGTATTCATGCTTTGATTTCGGGACACGCTCTGCTGTTTTAATCATACTTATTGAATTGGCAACTTTTTAAAAACATAAATAAGTGAGGCCGTACGTTTAATATTAAGCCAGCTGATTACAGTAGAAACCAACCCTACACAAAATCCAAATACTAAATACCATTTATTACCTTTCCATTTTTCACTAAGGGTACTAACCCAAAAAGCATCAAACGGTAAACGGTGAATTTCTTTGAGCTGAAAATTATGTTTACTCAACAACAATTCCATACTTTTTGGTGAAAAATGCCAAAGATGGCGAGGGACATCATAACCATCCCAATACGATTTATAGTAAGCAGCATCATAAGATGTGTAATTTGGAACAGCAAGAATCAGGAAGCCATGTTCGTTCAAAACATTATGTATTGCTTGTAAATATTTAGAGGGTTCATATAGATGTTCAAGTACATGCCACATCGTGACAAAATCAAACGTTCCTAGAATATTATTTTTAAATAAAACTTCCGGATAATGCACAGTAAGATCAAATTCGTTTTCTGCATAGGATTTTGCTGCATCAATTTTCTCTATGCCTCTCACCTCATATCCTTTTTTTTTCATGTATTGAAGAAAGTAACCGGTTCCGCATCCTATATATAACAATCTTTTTTGCGATCCAAGTTTAGAGACCAATTGCTTTTTTCGAAATAGCATCCAGTTTCTGACGATATGGTAAATTTTGTAAATCAAGCCGTTTTTCGTATCGGTATGCGAAATGTAATGATCCCCTCGGTAGTATGGTTCAATATCTACTTCAGCTGGAGGATTAGCAGTAATTACTACAGAACAGTTTTCGCATTTTTGTAAATCAAAAGGGTCTCCGGATATAGCATAATCACGGATTTTCATATAATCGCGAAAATGAGTCGAACCACAAACAAAACAGACCTTGGTCTCTAATATATCCATGCAAATGCTTTATCTTTTATTAAAAGCGCACAAATATATTAAGATGTTTGAATACATACTACAGTGATTATAAATAAGGAGTGGTTTATTTTAGCCTTGTTTTATGGAGAGAATTTTAATTTCAACTCGTTGGTTTCTTATCCTTCCTGCTTGTGTGTCATTGGAGGCAATTGGCACTCGTTTGCCATAACCTTTGAAACTAATTTGCTGAGAAGCGATTCCTCGTTCATATAAATACTGAGCTACATTATTAGCCCTGAGACTGCTTAACCAGTCGCAATATTCATGCGCAGGAATTCCATTCGTATGGCCGCCAATCTCAATGACAACATCTTTATTGGCATTTAAGAATTGAAATATTTCATCCAACACTGAGTAGGAATCCGCAGATATTACTGATGAGTCTGCTGTAAAAAATAGTTCGTTAATTCTGAGCGTTTGCCCTACTTGAATTTTACTGCGAACTAAATCGGGTATTATTTTAGGCTGATCAATATATACCTCTGCAGTCTTCTGGCAAAAGTTTGCATCTGCGATGCGTACGGTATGCTTTCCTCCACTCAAATTCGTCACATTTGTGGAAGTTTTTCCATTATCCCATAAAATACGGTAGGGTGGAGTTCCCCCCTTTATATCTATACTGGCCTTGCCATCTTTTCTATTCGTTTCCGTCACCCGTTCTTTGGAAATTATTTCAATTAAAAAAGGATCTGGTTCGTCAACCACCACATTGGCAATGTATTCCTCTCCTTCTGCATCAGTGACAGTTACTGCATAAGCTCCTGCTCCTACGCTGTCCAATTTAGCTCCCGAAAGTTCCGGTTGGCTCCATTGAAAAGAGTAAGGAGTTTTACCACCTTTCACAATTACATTAATAGAGGCTGTTTTATCGCCCGGACATTTGAGCTCGCCTTTACTAAACGCCACCACAGAAAAATTTTCATCCTTCCCATCCAACATGTCAATCTTGAATAATCCTCTATCCGCGGTGCCGACCCATAAATCATCGTTTTTATCACATGCCAGGGACAAGGTTTGGGAGGAAACAAAGCCATAATCCTCATCAATTTGAAGAGATTTATCTGAATATGGATCAAATTGGACTAAAATTTCTGATGCAATATACACGCGGCCTTTACTATCCGAGGCCAGGGCCCTTACAGGACCTTTACTGAGCCCTCTTCTTACTGCGGCATCCTGCCAACGATCCCTACCATCCTCTTTAAAAATCAACCACATCCTGGTATCTGACAAAAGCCATACGCCTTCTGAAGTGGCAATGGCTCCGGTAATTTTATAGTCCTTTTCATAATAAGACCAATCCTTTTTATTTATAATAGCTACACCTTGATCTGTTCCAACCCATAATTTATTCTCCTCATCTTTATAGATCATATTAATTTGATTGGATTTTAATTTTGAATTTTCGACCGTGTAATGTTTTACAACTTTCTTTTGTTGTTCGGAAATTCTAAATAAGCCCATATTGGTGCCGACCCAAAGATCTCCATTATAATAGGCCATCGAAGTTATTTCAGCCTGGTCTTTTCCGAGATAAATTGAGTTATTGCGATCTTCAGAAATTATAAGCTGTTTTCTATTTCCAAACCACACCAACTCCGATTTATCTTCTGCAAGTCCACAAATGCTGTCCTTAAATAGTAATTCAGGCTCAATTTCCATCGACACCATCCGGTACAATCCGCGGTCCGTGCCCAGCCATTTGTAATTCTGCCTATCAATAAGTATTGCCCGAACAGCCTCATCTGCTCCAAGCTTTTGATAATTTTCTACCATAACGCCAGGTGATTCCTGCGCATAATTCTTTAAGAATAATAGAACTAAAACAAAAATAAAAACCAGTTTTTTCATGAGCTTGCAAAATAACATCATTTCCTTCAATCAACGAAAAGCAAGCTTAAAATAGTCTTAGCGGAGGAGTTGTAATTCGCCTTTTATTAATATAGGTTGGCCGATCTTAAAATTCACCTTGGCCACATAGGCAAAGACAGCCGGATTCAGGTCCTTTCCTTTGTATTTACCATCCCAACCTAATTCAGGTAAGTTAGCCTCAAAATGAGCTTTAGAAAACACCAGATTGCCCCATCGGTCAAAAATTTGTAAAAATTCAATCTCTTGTATATCATCGGAACCAAACAACGTAAATCCATCATTCACATTATCCTTATTTGGTGAAAAAATGTTTGGAACATACACACGATTATCTATCACAATTAATTCTATAGAATCTGTGTCATAACAATACTGTTCATTACGAATAGTTGCACTGTAAATCTTGCTTTCATCAATACTGCAATAAGGGTTTAGGCAATCAAAACAGCTCAATCCAATAGAACTATTCCAACTAATTTGTTGATAAGTGCCAGAAACCACAGCATGCAATTGAATTAGTTCACCTCGTTTTATAATAAGATCCGGACCCAAATCAATTTGTGGTGTATCAGGAGCGATAAAAACGATACTCGTGTCAATAAAACAACCCACTTTATTTATAATTCTAAAATGATGAGCACCTAATGGTAAATTATTAAAAATTGTTTGAGTAAGGGTATCTTGAAAATTATGAACAACTATAAAAGGCAAATTTTCATCAGGCTTAAGTTCGAATTCAATCTGACCAAAATTAATTTGATCTCTGCAATTGGGTTGGATGATATTTAGGGTATTAATTTCGGGATCCCTGGTAAGATCGATTGTAATGGTATCTCTGTAAATGCATTGGTTGAGTGTGGATTCAACAAAAACGAAGTGGATTCCGGGACCGGCGCTTGAAATATCAAAGATTCCAAATTGGTTTACATCATTTCCGCTCCAGGTGCTGATGGAGAAATTTGGATTCAAGTCTACATTTAAATCAATCTGGTTCGGTAAATTTTTAAAACAACCTGATATGATTTTTCGCTGGAACAAACTCACATTTGGACAATTTAAGGTTGTACATGCTACCCAGTCAGAATTAAATTCAGAACAGGGACCATTAGCTTGCAATTGTAGTCTGAATTTCAGGGTAGTATTGGAAGGAAGATTATCAAAAATAATAGTACTGTCATTTAACATCTGATAGGACGCAACAGGATCAGATTCAATTTTATATTGTAAAATTTCTTTAGATAAATTCCAGGAAAACCTAATACTTGAATCTGTTGATTGACAATAAATCAGCGGTGGCGGTGGATTCCTTTTGACAAGTACAGATGTTTGCCATGACGAATTGCATGGTCCGTTAGATAAATTTATAGTTACCTTTTTTAGACCTTCGGAACTCCATTTAAAAAAAGTATTCCGTAGGCTATCCGCAATAAACATGGCTCCAGGCTCGGCATCAATTTTTTCAATATCCTCTGCATGAAATTCGCCTGCATAAAACACCACAAGAGTTGAATCCAAACAAACTATTGTATCACTAATATAATTTGCTACCGGTTTTCGAAGTATGCTAATATTCTGACTAACCTGGTTGATACAATTTTTATTGGTATAAAAATATTCCACCGTAAAGTCACCCGGACCAGATAGGGAAGGATACCAGGTATTGGAAAATGAATCGCGGAGTCCTTTCCCCTTCCATGAACCTACAAAACCCAATCTAGTAGAATCGATACGAACAGACAATGGAATTCCAAACGTATCGCGGCGATCAAAACATATGGTATCAATTTTATCTATCTCCAATAAAATATTGGGACATGAAATTGCCTGACATGATAACTCTTTAAATTGATTTCCACATATGGAATCTTTAAGTATTATTCGAATGCCAACTAGCTCATTTGGAGCTAGTTGATCAAATTTAAAAACATAGTCGGATATGCGTTGGCCATTGATTCCCTGCAATACTACTACATCATAGTCTTGAGATTGGTGTAGACTATCCCAACTAAAAGTCACCGTACTATCTGTGGACAAACAATAGATTTCGGGCATCTTCAATGGAGCTTGAACCCGAACAATTTTTTCAAAACTATCTTGACAAATCAAGGCAATGCCTTTTGCTTTTATTCCAAAGATGCCAATGGAATCCATTTTAATTTTTAATATACTATCCACTATAGATATACTATCAGAATTAAAAATTAAATACCGCACTTCATTTGGTAACTTATCATGAAAGGTCAGGCGGAGCGTGTCATTTAGGCAAATAATATTCTTATCTAATTCAAAATGAATATCAGGATTATTTAAAACATTTATGTGCAAACTATCTAAAACGGCGCAACCATCTTTCCAGGAAATTAAATACAGGGTGGTATCTAATAAAAATAAATGAGTGGAATCGATTCTCTCATTGGGTTTAACTGTATTGTGAGGATAAAATTTTTCTATGGAATCAATTCCATTAATATTTATAATAGGTATTAAATTCAGATTTAGTTGCGTCCCATTGCAAATAAATATGGAATCAATTTTAATTTTTGGAGATTCTTTTAAGGTAAGATCCAGTCTTAAGGTATCGCTACAATTACCAGAAATGGCCATCACATAAATGGTAGTATCTTGAAATAAAAATATCGAATCAGTTGATATCAAATTCAAGCTATCGAAAAAACCAGTGTATGAGAATAATAATCGAGAAGCTGTTTGATTTTTATCCTTAATGTTTAAGTTGGCTAATATTATTGGGTCATACCTGCATGTTTTTATATTTTGGTCAATGAATAAATCGGGCATTAATCGACTTCCTTTAACTTCTATTGAATCTTCATGCGAACAGATTTGCCCATCAATCGCCTGTATCTGTAATCTAAAAATATAGATGCCTGCATTTTTTACTGACAATTTCGAAGTAGTATCTAATAACTTCCCATTTTCATCATACCAGCCTTTGGTGATTAAACCATTTCCTGAAACGATAGAAGAATCCGCATGTAAAACAACCAGTGTGTCCGAACAACTCAGATGGCCTGTAGAATTTATTTTTATTTCTGCTCTTAGTATATTCAGATCGAGATAAATAGTGCTGTCACAATATGGGCTTATTTTTGATTTTATATTTCTTGAATAACTTCCTGACTGACAGAATATTTCATTCTGTATTTTTAGACAGGCGGGAAAACACATTATGGTATCCAGATTGGCTATTATAGGGGGATATTCTTCCACAGTTAGATTTATGATACTATCACATCCTTTGTAATTTAGAAGCATAACCTCATGCTGTCCTACAGGATAAAATTTTCCATTAAAAATTGTTGAAGTATTTGGACAAATAAGCAATGGTCCGATATCTATGGGCGGAGAATTTTCTCCAATTTCAACATCCAGGCAGATCTGATTTGATTGGTGACAAGCGTTGGAAGAACTCACACACACTCGACCATTGCCAGAATTATTCCATTGCACGGTGACGCTGAGATCTGTTTGGCTTAGTTTATCTCCACCTATAACTTGCCAGTCATAATCACATGCACCAACAGCATTGAGAATGGAATAGGTTTCTATAGCACCAGGACATACGTTGGTTTTGCCCATGATTGGACCATTTAATTGAGGCATTGGCGCTAATGCTGAACCAAATGTGACCGAAATACTGTAATTGCATATAGCAGGACCATTTCCGTCAATAACTATAAAATATAGGCAACCAATTTTTAATGGGCGAGTAGAGGTAAAAGAATAGGTGGCACCAGTTGGCATAAAGGTGTTGCAGTTGCTTACCAAATTAAACGAACTGCAATCAGGTGTTTCATAAACACCCAATTCAATTGCATTGCCCAAACTACAGGGGCCTACAAAAACATCAAAACTTAAATTGGTACTTCCAGCTACGAAAGCTAAATAGTGGATAGAATGAACAACCGCTGTGCAATATCCGGGTGGAGCACTGCCAGGAATTGTATGGCCACTGCTTGAGCTCAACCCATCCAGATTACAAACCACACAAGCATCCAAACAGTTGTTTTCCATAACTGCTGGATTGCCACATAAGCTTCTTTGCGCTATAAATTCACTGAGCCAAAAACAAAACAGAAACGTAAGTAAATTTCGCACCTTGAAGATATAAATCTCCATAAAGGCCAAATTACAAAATATCTATGAAAAACAAAAGCCACGAAAAACGTGGCTTTTATTTATTCTACGAATCCTTAAATTTATAAGTTAGGTATCGTTAACTCTTGTCCTGGATGGATCAGATCCGGATCGTTAAGAATATTCTTATTGGCTTCAAAAATAGTTTTATACTTCATAGGGTCGTCAAAATACTTTTTGGCTATTAAGCTCAAGCTTTCACCTTTTGATACGGTATGTTTGGTATAATAAGAGGTGTTAGCCACTTTTATATCCGCAACCAAATCTGAAGGGTTGTCCCCAGCAATAGATTTGATTTTATCCCAAATTTGATCTTTCTCATATTGGGTGTTAGCGACACCGCCCATAATAAGACGACCGTTCTCTTCTTTTACAACGCCATCCTGAATTCCAAGATCCTGTCCCAAATTCAATACAGACCTGTATTTGTCTTGTAGTACACTCATAATAAATAATTTTGTTGGTTAAAAAATGTTTTATACAGGTACTATAACGTAATATTGGTATATTTCGTATATGAAAAACAATTATTAATAAATCTCCATGCCTGAGAAATGAAAAGAAGCCTCTATTTGGGCGTTCTCATCGGAATCTGAGCCATGGACGGCATTTTCTCCAACATTTTTGGCATAAAGAGCTCGGATAGTACCTTCAGTAGCATGGGCCGGATTGGTAGCTCCAACCAGATCTCTGAATGCTTCAACGGCATTCTCTTTTTCAAGGATGGCAGCGACAATAGGTCCTCGGGACATAAAGCTTATTAGCTCATTAAAAAAAGCCCTTTCACTATGTATGGCATAAAACTCAGCCGCCTTTTCGAGGGAAAGTTTAGTATATTTCAAGGCGACCACTTTGAAACCTGCATCGCAAATTTTATTTAATATTGCGCCAATATGATTTGATTCAACAGCATCTGGTTTAATCATGGTAAAAGTCCTGTTTCCCTTCATTTTTTCTAATTTTAAGAGGACAAATGTAGAATATGAAAATTGATTTCAGAATTTGTTAACCATACATTCACGAATTTTAAGACTTTTGCATATCTATGGATTTAATACACGAATTAACGTCACTCCTGTCATTTCCAAAAAATGTACTCATCCTTTCACACAGAAATCCAGATGGGGATGCCTTAGGGTCTTCATTAGGATTGAGTCTGTACCTCCAAACACTAAAACATAAAGTCAAAGTGGTTCTTCCAAGTGAATATCCGGTCAATTTTGAATGGATGCCTCAAACAGAAGAAATTATTACCTATGACCTTAATCCAAAACTAGCAGAAGAAGCTATAAAAGAGGCCGAACTTATATTTTGTCTTGACTTCAACTCCTTGGACCGCATTGATAAAATTGGCCCGCTGATTCAAGCGAGTACGGCCCCGAAAGTAATGATAGACCATCACATTGACCCTGAACCAATTGCAGATCTATTATTCTCTTTTGATGATCGAAGCTCTACCTCTGAATTAGTTTATGAAATTCTGATGCAAGCATACCCTGAAAAAAAAATACCGGGATTAGTTATGGACTGTCTTTACACTGGAATCTTAACAGATACAGGATCCTTTCACCACAGTACCTCGGCAAGGCTATTCAAAATCCTCACATACTTCAAAGAAAACGGATTAGATGATACTAGAATCCAGGAACTGGTTCTAAACAGTCTCCCCGACAAATACCTAAGACTTCTCGGCCATTGTTTACATAATAGAATGGAATTAATACCAGATTGGAAATTTGGATTAATTACGTTAACCAGAGAGGATTATAAAAATTTTGACATACAACGTGGTGATACAGAAGGTATTATAAATTATTTACTTATGTTGAAGAATGTAAGGATAGCTGCTTTGGTCATGAACCAACCAACCATTGTCAAACTCTCCCTAAGGTCAAAAGGAGATATATCAGTTCAATCTCTGTGTAAAGCCCATTTTAATGGGGGCGGGCATAAGAATGCGTCAGGGGGATCTTCGAAATTAAATTTGGAAGAAACCATAAAAAAACTAAAAGATGTGCTTCCAGGCTATATCTTTGCGGCGAAATAAAAATTTTATTATATTACTAATATTTAAATTTATGAAATTCAGTTCTTTAGTTTTTTCAATGCTGTTGATTATTTCTTTAACTCTGGGATGTAACTTAGGGAATAAGACATTGAAGTTTGACAAAACTACCTTAAACGGTCACAAATATGCTCTAGCCAAAGACGAACCCGGTGATAATCTAAAAGAAGGCGATTATGCCTATTTTAATTATGTAGTACGGTTGAAAGATTCGGTCATTTTTAATTCTTCATTACAAGGACCTATAACCAAATTTAAGTTCCCAAAAATTGAAAAAGTTGAACCGAAAAATTCTCAGCCTATTATCGAAGTCCTACAATTTATGTCCAAGGGTGACAGTGCGATAGTAAAACACATTCTCGATGAAACCATGAAAACGAGTTTGAATATACCGAATGCAGAAGAATTAGAATACGATGTGATATTGGTAGATATCAAATCTGAAGAAGAATATAAAAAGGATCAAGAAGCTGACAATGCAGCAAAGACGGCAGCTCAACAAGCAGCGCTTGCAAAGATGCCTGAGATAGAAGCTAAAATAAAACAGATTTTTAGTGATTTCAAGTCAGGAAAGCTCAATTCAAAAGTAAAAACACTAGCCTCTGGTTTAAAATATATCATTCATGAGGCAGGAAATGGTCCTATTCCACAAAAAGGTCAAACGGTGGTAGCTCATTATTATGGAATGCTTTTATCTGATGGAACAAGATTTGACGATAGCTACTCAAGAGGGCAGGAGTTTTCATTTCCTTTAGGTTCAGGCAATGTTATTAAGGGTTGGGATGAAGGTTTTGCTAATATTCCCGTTGGCTCCAAAGCCAGTCTTATTATTCCTTATGCATTAGCTTATGGAGAAGCTGGTAATCCGCCGGTAATACCTGCTAAAGCTGATTTGATGTTTTATGTTGAATTAAATCAAGCTAAATAACTTTTAGTAAATTGTCTTTTAATATAATCACATGACCTTAGATCAGCTAAAAGATTTAAAACAAAGGCTCAGTGAGTTAAGGAGGTATCTTTGACGTCGATAGACGTGTATTAGACTTAGAAGATAAGGAAGCCCAAACTCGCGATCCATTGTTCTGGAGTAATGCTCAGCGTTCAGAACTGATCATGAAAGAAATTAAGGGGCACAAAAATTGGTTGCAGTCATTTAATAAAGCGAATACTTCTATCGAAGACTTGGAAGTAATGGTGGAATTCTTTGACGCCGGTGAGGCCACAGAGGAAGAATTGGACCAGAAATACCTGGAATCATTAAAATTTATTGAGGACATTGAATTTAAGTCAACCTTGAACAGACCTGAGGATGAGTTGAGCTGTTATGTTGAGATAAATTCTGGCGCTGGCGGAACAGAAGCATGTGATTGGTCATACATGTTGCTAAGAATGTACCAAATGTGGGGAGAAAGAAACAACTTTAAAGTATCCCTAATAAATTCGCAAGCAGGTGATGTGGCTGGAATTAAAACGGCTGAACTGGAGATTACTGGAGATTACTCATATGGTATGCTGAAGGGTGAAAATGGCGTACATCGATTAGTGAGAGTAAGTCCCTTTAATGCTCAGGGTAAAAGAATGACTACTTTTTCATCCGTTTTTGTACATCCATTGATTGACGATCGAATTGAAGTGCATATTAATACCGCAGATTTGGAATGGGATACCTTTCGATCTAGTGGGGCAGGGGGCCAACATGTCAATAAAACTGAATCCGCAGTTCGAGTGCGGCATCTTCCTAGTGGCATCGTTGTGGAATGTCAGCAAGAACGTTCACAGCACCAAAATCGTGAGAAAGCTCTGCAGGTTTTAAAATCTAAATTGTACGAGCGAGAATTGGATCGCCAACGACAAGAAAAAGAAAAAGTAGAATCCACTAAAATGAAAAACGAGTGGGGAAGTCAGATCAGATCCTATGTATTGGATGACCGACGGGTAAAAGATCATAGGACCGGTTACCAAACCGGAAATACAGATGCGGTATTAAATGGGAATTTAGATGAATTCTTAAAAGCCTATTTAATGCATAAAACAGTAGGTTCCCATAAAGATGATGAAGCTTAGTTACGGACTATTTTGTGTAATCAGTAATACTTCTGGTTTCTCCGGATGTATGTTTTCTAGAATTAGAGACAAAAATTGACGTCCATATCTGATATAATACGTTATTAACGATTGTTGTCTCTCTTGTAAGACAAGATCAGGATACAGTTGCTTATAAATATTTGCCAATTTTTGTAAATCCACATCGTATTTTAGCTTTTCTGCTTTGGTAATTTTGTTTAGGCTATGGTGGATATCTTTCATCAATTTTGAAAAATCGGCCGCCAAGGAATTCTTTAGACTAGTTTCAATCTGACCTCCTGTTTCTGAAATTGATTTTAATGCAATTTCAATTTGTTGAAGCTGATTTTGAATTTCATCTTTTGAATGACTCACTCGATTAATAAATAAACGCTCTACGATTGAATACTCTTGTAAAAATTCTTCTGCTTTAAACTCGAACTTTTGGATTTTATTATTAAGTGATTTGTCAATGATTACTCCAGAACATCGTCGAGCTAGAATTGGAAAACTAATTTGTTGGCTATCGAATACCTCTTTTAACTGCATCCAATAAGAAACTTCAGCTCCTCCGCCTACAAATACAATATTAGGTAGTATGCTTTCCTGATATAATGGTCGCAATAATACATTTGGACTAAAGTGCTCTGGGTTTTTATCCAAGAAACTGCTAATGTCTGTTTTATTTGCGATATGGAATCCTTCAGTAGTTTTATATTCAACTCCTTCCAGTATAATGCGCTCCCGGGAATGTATCGAGCTAAAATAAAATAAATTAATTTCTCTCGGATTCGCTTGAATCTCAAATGGAAAAGATTTTAATTTTTGAATGGTCCTTTGAGATGTTTTAAAAATTAAGAAATCCTCAATTTCTTTTTTCATGACTTCCTTAAATGCAATTTTTGCATCTGTGTCATCAGGATCAAAAATTAAAAGTCCAAATTCAGAAAATAAATGGTGAATCAATCTTTTGGTGAACCAACCATAACTCATTCCTTCAAGTTGGAATGATGCTAAAAAGTCATCAAAGTCGCCTGCAGTTTCTTCGCGAGAAAAAATATCCTTTATCTTTGCAATTACATCTTCTATACCAGAAGCCGGAATTCTACCTACAGGTCCTTTGATCGTTGAATCCCATTTTAATGCGTGATTATAGATAGTCACGTGATTAATTTCTTCAACATCGTGATCCTCTGATCCACAATAATAGACGGGAATAAAATGGTAATCAGGAAACGCTTTATTAATTTGTTGAGCCCACTTAATGGTGCTTAATATTTTAAATATGAAATAGCCTGGTCCCGTAAACAAACATGGTTGATGAGCACAACAAATGGTAAAACAATTTTCAGATGAAATTTTATCTAGTTGGGAAGCAGTAATTAATTCATGGGGTAGGGAGTCGTATTGGCGTTTTAGTATATCTGACAAAACGGCTCTATTTTTATACGTGTTTTTTTTATGTTGGATTTGATCCGGTATAGCGGCCAGCTCTGGAAGATTTTGAATAAACTCTTGAAATTTTTTTGGATTACACCAATAAGCCAGATCTGATGATTTAAATCCGAATACTGAATTTGGGTCAAGACTTTTAACGGAGAATGGTTCTTGCGGCACGTGAAATATTAATAAAATAGTTTGGCAAAGATATTTTAATTTTAACTAATATTGAGCCATAAAAAAACAGGATTTGCTTAAACTTATCGGTAAAAGATTCTTACTTGCTTTAGTTTCGATTTTTTTTATCATCATCGTAATCGCTGGCATTATATATAAAGCTCCAGTTGATCCTGCCCGTATAAGCTTCGGCCAGCGTTCGGACGCAAAAACAGTGGAACAGTTGCGCAAGAAATACTATTTAGATCAACCCTTTTTAGAACAGATCTATCGTTATTTGGAAGATTTGTCTCCATTGTCATATCATTTAGACTCAGATATTAGGTTAGAGGATTATTCCATCATATCTACATACAAAACGGAACATTCTAAACTGGTATTAAAAAAACCTTATTTTAGAAATTCCTATATCAGCGGGACTCCAGTGCTTCCCATGGTGTTTGAAGCGATGGTTCCAAGCTTTTACTTGGCATTAGTTGCTTTCATAATTTCCTGCATATTAGGACTGAGTCTGGGTTTACTGAGTGCTTTTTATTACAACAAATTTCCTGATCAAATCTTCCTGGCATTTAGTGCTTTAGGATTTTCTATTCCAAGTTATATTTCTTCTATATTTTTTGCGTTGGTTTTTGGGTATTTGATGAGCCCTATTCTAGGTTTAAATGTGCAGGGCAGTTTATATGAACTCAATGATTATGGAGAGGTGAAACTTCATTGGTCAAATATCATTCTTCCGGCGATAGCGTTAGGAATTCGACCAATTGCTATGATTTCACAGATGACCAGAGCTTCCATTTTGGATATAATTAATAGAGAGTATATTAGAACCGCTGTATCTAAAGGTTTATTTCCATTAAAGATTATCCGGGATCATCTATTTAGAAATGCTTTAAATCCAATTCTCACTACGGTAAGTGGTTGGTTTGCTTCCTTGCTATCAGGCGCTTTTTTTGTGGAATATGTTTTTAATTACCGAGGACTTGGAGATTTGACCATAACTGCGCTTACACAATTTGATGTGCCTGTCATTCTAGGAGCCAGCATCATGACGGTGCTTATTTTTATTACTGTAAATATTGTAACGGATATCTTGTATGCCGTTATTGATCCTAGAATAAGACTTGCTTAGAATTTAAATCCCAGTGTAGCAATTAATCGGGTGGGGCTTTTCGAGAATTTTAAATTTTCTCCAAAAAGAAATATATGTTCGCCATACTTAGTAAAATTACCTTCATGCCTGATATCAATAGTAAAAATGCTTAAATCAAAACCAAGACCCAATTGATAACCGTAGGTGGCAGTTTTGAATTTGGTCTCAAATCCATCAAGGTTTGTTAACTCTGAATTAGAATTGATTAAAATATGAGCTACCGGTCCTCCATTCAATCGAATGATTCCGAGTTTTAACCCAATCATTAAAGGAATGTCGAGGTATTGAAATTTTTCTGATCTTAAACTATCTATAAATAGATTCCTGGAGTCATGGATGGTATAGTTAGTTTTATTACTATTAAAAACAATTTCGGGTTGAATTAAAAAATTCAGCCATTGGAATCGGAACGCTCCGCCAAAGTGAAAACCATAATCTGCATCGCGATATGCAAGTACTATAGAATCCCTTCCATTGGCTTCTTTGATACTAAATTTTTGAGTTGAAATAGCGAGCGTATGTATACCCCCTCCGGGTATAATATTAAATTTAAACTGAGAAAATAAGAAGGAGGAAAAAAGAATATTAATAATAATTACGACAATAAACCGATTCATTTTTATGGAATTATCTTACAAAGAAACGATGATAATATGAAAATATTCTAAATATTAGTTAATATTATAATATTCTTAACGAAATTCACCTTTTATTTGAACCATGATCATCCACGACGCCATATTTTCCAGCGCTCATGCAGATTACGCCCAATTACCTGATAGTCAAGATGTAGAGATCGTTTTTTGGGGGCGCTCCAATGTTGGAAAAAGTTCTATAATTAACTATTTATGTAATCGAAAAGAGCTTGCCAGAACCTCTTCAACACCTGGTAAAACACAAACTTTTAATTTTTATCGCATTAATGATAGCTTGAATTTTATTGATTTGCCTGGATATGGCTATGCCAAAATTAGCAAAACAAAAAAAACAAAATGGGATAATGAAATTTTTAAATTTCTAAAAAACAGGAAATCTATTCAAATACTATTTTTATTGGTTGATATTTCCATCGAAACACAACCTATCGACATAAAGCATATCAATTTGATTGGAGAATTTGAAATACCTTTGTATTTACTTTTAACAAAAGCGGATAAAAGTAAACTAAATGAGCGGAGCAAGCACATTAGCCAATTAAAACATTCACTTAGAGAAACTTGGGAAACGTTACCTCCCATGATAGAAACCAGCGCACATGAAAGAAGAGGAAAAGAAGCTATTTTAGAGGTTGTTGGTAATTTACTAAAAATCGCTGACTAAGTCCATACTTTGTCAGTTTTCCAAAATGGAATTATGGAAGAAAAGAATTTTAAACGATACAAACATTTAATTGAGAATATTGAACAGTGGCCAATTTACAAGTTTGCCCAAAAGCGAACAGAATTTGTAAAAAAGGTAAGCTTTGAAGTATTTCAATATTATGCATCCGTATCCTCTGATGAAATAGATCAAACTTTATCAAAAGCTATTTATCAGGAGAAACAGCGAATAAAAACAAACCCATGGAAAGCAGATCCCGCCAATCAAGCTCAGTTTTTTAGAAAATTGCAGAATGAATATAATGAAAATCAATTAATAAAAACAAAAAATAAAGCCAATCTTGATACTTGCTTTAAATTAATCAAAAGGTATGCTGATGAGATAACTGGAAATTTTAATGTCAATACCTTCCGATTTGTCAGAAAATTATCCACTATAATATTTTATGGCATATTTTTTAGAAATGGTTTTTTATCATTCTCCTCCTTTACTAAAAGAGAAAATAAACTACAGAATAAACTAAAAATTAATGGCCATATAGAGGAAGTCCGACATTTATTCAACAAGCACACGTTTATATTTGTACCAACTCATTCCAGTAATCTTGATTCTATTATCGCTGGATATACTATAGATCTTATTGCGGGATTACCTGCATTTTCTTACGGCGCAGGACTTAATCTATTTGATTCTGAATTTTTTGCGTTCTTTATGAATAGGCTAGGGGCTTACAAAGTAGATCGACGTAAAAAAAATCAGATCTACTTACAAACTTTGAACTATTATTCAAAACTGAGTATCATAGAAGGTGTTAATACGATTTTTTTTCCAGGAGGAACTCGCTCAAGGTCGGGTGAAGTCGAAGGCAAACTAAAACTTGGCTTGTTGAGTTCGTTGATTTTAGCTCAACGAGATTTGTTAGAGGTAGGAAGTGATCGAAAAATAATTGTAGTGCCAATTGTACTTACATATGAAAGTGTGTTAGAGGCCCGTACGTTAATGCTTCAACATTTAAGAAATTCAGGACAAGAAAAATATACCGGTAGAGAACGCGCCAGTTCATTTGGGAAATATATCCATTTTTTGAAGCGACTAATTGGACAGGAAAGCGCATTTTATATGAGTTTTGGGAAATCTATCGATGTATTTGGAAATGAAATTAATGAACTGGGAGAAAGCATCGATCAACATGGCAACAAATTAGATTTAAAGCATTATTTTTTAAGAAATAATAAAATCGAATACGATACACAAAGGGAAGGCATTTATACCAGAGAATTGGGAGAAAAGATAGCCTTACAATATAAAAAGTACAATTATATACTTCCTTGTCATCTCGTAGCGTTTTCGGCATTTCAATTGTTGAAACAACTTAACCCAGGACACGATATGGTGAGTTTGGTGCAATTACCTGAAGATGATTTTATTTTTCCTAACCATGCATTTAAATTAACCTGTGAACAAGTACGAACTAAATTATTTGCTTGGGCAGACGAGGGAAAAATTATTTATCCGGATCAATTGGAAGGCGATATTTCAGAAATCATTTCTAAAGGAATAACCTCGTTAGGCATTTTTCATATAAAACGGCCTTTAACATTTGATGAGTTCGATCGGTTAGTTAGTGATGATTTTATTGCTTTATTATATTATCACAATAAATTTGAAAACCTGAATCTGGCAGAAGAAATTGATTGGCATCTTATTTTAAAGGATCCAGGCAACTAATACACTTGAACATGCGATATATTATTTTCGACCTTGAAGCAACTTGTTGGAAAAATTCATTTTCAAACGGCGCGCAAGAAATTATTGAAATAGGCGCGTGCAAACTAAATGGTTTTGGTGAAGTAGCCTCCAAGTTTTCTAGTTTTGTACGACCTCAAAAAAATCCAAGCTTATCGCTTTATTGCAGAAACTTGACAAACATTACTCAGGAACAAATTGACAAAGCACCATCCTTTAGTAATGCGCTGCATTCATTTTTAGATTGGATGGATATGGATGGAAACGATTATTGCTTATGTTCCTGGGGAGCGAAAGATTATAAGTTTTTTGAATCAGACTGTGAAGCTTTTTCTCTTTCTATGGATTGGTTACAACATTTTGTTGATTTAAAATCACAATATATTGACTTCAAATTAAATGGCCGTAAACTGGGATTAGACAAAGCATTGGAGAAAGAAGGTATTGAATTTGAAGGCAGCCGGCATAGAGCCCTTTCTGATGCTTTAAATTTGAGCAAATTATTTGTTCGCTATCTGGATGAATGGAAGCTTTAATACTTCATATTTTATATAAAATTCACGTTTAAAAAGTACCCTATAAAGATTCCAATTACATGTCCATCCAAATTTTTCAAGCGGCTGATTTATTTAAAGAAAACATGGATACTATTCCAATTTTGGATGTACGCGCTCCTAAGGAATTTAATCAGGGACATATTCCTCAAGCGATTTCTTTTCCATTATTTAATGACGAAGAACGGGCAGAAATCGGCACATTATATAAACGAGAAGGCGCAGATAAAGCCTACAAGAGGGGATTGGAAATTGTAGGGCCAAGAATGTATTCCTATATAGAAAAGGCTATAGAAATAAGTCCTGCAAAGACTGTCAATGTACACTGTTGGCGTGGCGGCAAACGGAGTGCAAGTATTGCTTGGTTATTGGACCTGGCAGGGTTTAATGTTTCTGTATTGGAAGGTGGATATAAGAGCTTTCGGAAGCGTGTTTTAGCATTTGAACAGTTGAAAAATTTTCAATTTATAATTTTAGGTGGAAGAACTGGATCTGCAAAAACTCAACTATTACAAATATTACGAGATAGGGGTGAACAAATTATAGACCTTGAGTTGATAGCTGGTCATAAAGGTTCAGCTTTCGGAGGGATAGGAGAGCGAGAGCAGCGGAATACAGAACAATTCGAAAATGAACTTTATACACATTCCGTAACATTACAATTAAATAAAATAATCTGGATCGAAAATGAAAGTAAATCGATAGGAAAAGTGTTTATTCCTGATAACTTTTGGAGCAAAATGAAAGAAAGTCCATTGATTCATTTGGATATAGATTTTGAAAGTCGGCTCAATCATTTGGTGAAAATGTATGACCTGGACGACAAGGAGGCCTTAAAAAAATCATTTGACAAAATTCAAAAGAGAATTGGATTGGAATTTACAAACAAGGCTAAAGAACTTATAGATCAAAATCTACTTAAAGAAGCGGCAGCCATTGCATTAAAATACTATGACACCTGTTATGATTACAATTTAGACCAAAGCAGTGCGCCGAAAATTATCACCTTAAAATATACCAATGCTTCTACTCAGCAGATTGCCGAAGAACTAATCCAACTAAAATATACCCTTACATGGAAAACCTAGATATTCGCCTGACCCAATTTAGTCATGGAGCCGGTTGTGGATGCAAAATTTCACCCGCGATATTGGATGAAATATTAAAATCAGAAAAGCAACGAAGTTTTCCTAATTTATTGGTGGGATATGACCATAAAGATGATGCCGCAGTATTGGATCTTGGCAATGGAACAGCCCTAATTAGCACCACAGATTTCTTTATGCCGATTGTCGATGATGCATATACATTTGGTCAAATTGCAGCTGTCAATGCGATTAGCGATGTTTATGCAATGGGAGGCAGGCCTGTAATGGCGATTGCTATCCTAGCCTGGCCTGTAGATAAAATTCCACCATCCGTTGCGTCAAAAGTCATGGAAGGGGCCAGGAATATATGCGCTAAAGCTGGGATACCTTTAGCGGGTGGACATAGTATAGATGCTCCAGAACCTATTTTTGGACTGTCCGTCAATGGCATTATTGATAAAGCTCATATCAAACAAAATTCAGGTGCTAAGGCAGGTGATTTGTTATATTTAACCAAAGGACTGGGCGTTGGTATTTTTACTACCGCAGAGAAAAAAGGAATTCTGAAATCAGCACATCGGGATTTTGCTATAAATTCCATGTTAAAATTAAATGATATAGGACTAATACTTGGAGTTAACGACGAAGTTCACGCCATGACGGATGTGACCGGTTTTGGATTAGCTGGTCATTTATTAGAATTAGTGGAAGCATCGCAAGTTGATGCGGTTATTAATTATGTTAACTTACCAATTTTAGATGAATCGGTGCTTGAATATATTTCAATGGGATCCATACCTGGAGGAACCTATAGAAACTGGAAAAGCTATGGCCATAAAATGAATATCACTGATGAACAGCAAATAGCCATTCTTGCGGATCCGCAAACCAGTGGTGGTTTATTGATTGCCGTAGATCCAAAATTTAAAGATCAATTAGAGCAGCTTTTAATTTCACAGGAATTAAACTCCAAACAAATAGGGGTATTAGTTGCGAGATCACTTGCAAGCCATCGAGTTACTTTCCAATAGGACACTAAGCCATAAGTAAGAACAACTTAACATAATATATATTATGGGAAATAATATTTAATTTCTCGAAACCAAGGAGTTAAGATTTTAAAGCAGCGGTTTTTAAAATAGTTATTTTATGTCTCCTGAATTAATGTATTACTCTTTTAAAATTGGTCGGTATTGATGGTGCAGTTTTTACAGGCTAAGGAGGAGTTCAACAAGACAATAGAACGGCCTGAACTATTTTTTATGTTAATTTATTAACAATATTCTATCTTTAAGCAACTTTTCTACCATATATAAGGTAGTATTATTCTATGGATATGGATTCAAAAGCAAAAACGACTAAAGTAAAGAAACCTGTGCCGGATTCTATCAAAAAAGCCATCCATGATAAGAAGGAATGGATCAAGGATTTTCAAAACGGAAAGTCAACGCCAAAAGTAGACAAAACTCATAGGTTTGCCTGAGACCTATTCTGTCTATATTATTTTCGAAAGTGCAAATCGATATGAGTATCGATTCGAAGCTAGAAATTCCATCATTTATAGTATACGATTTGAAAGAGCCAATCATCTGTTTGATGAATTGTGCATTTCTTGCTTTGATGTATTTGAAGTTTCATTTGCACCAAATACACCAGAAAAACAAGACTTTGATGCTAAAATTAGCAATACACTATCCTTGGCAATTTTTAGATTTGTTGAGGTAATGAGCAGTGCTGTAGTATTCATCTGTGATTCATTGGACAACAGACATCAATGCAGGCATAAACTATTTAAAAGATGGTTTATCAGATTCAATGATAATGGAAGATTATTATTTGATGAAAGAACCTTTGAATTTGAAGATTTCACAATCCAGGCTGGATTAGTAGGCCAAATTGATGATAAATTTTTCTACGGCTACTTTGAAAAAATAGATTCTGCCCTGCTCAATGAGAATAAATAACTATTTGACTTATTCATTTTGATATGATAAAATAACGCGATCTCTGGGCGCCAGCCAGCGATGTCACAGATATCTGCAGGATTGGAGATTTTGGGGATCACCGGAAGGGGAACCCTGACAATAAAGATAATTTTATTATATTTTTTGAATTATAATTACTTAAAATGGTAAAATCAACTAAGATTATAGATTTGAAGTACTCAACATAGGTCAAATTGTAATGAAAGCAATTGAATCCAAGAACATGGATTTCGCCAAGGTGCAGATAAAATTAATATCACTCCTACTGGTCTCCATCACCGCATGAAATCCCCCACTTTTGGTGATATATATGACTGTAAAGGTCTCGCAGGTCATAGATGGTGATCTTATTACCCTGATATTCATTGAATTAAATAAAAGATTTCCCAGACTATTCACACAATATGAAAGTTTTTCTTATCTCAAATATTCCTTCCTTATCTTAGGTATAAATAGAAAATCATAAATATAACATCCCAAACAAACAGAAAATAGTCCTTCGAGCAACGCGCAAAAAATCAACAGGGATCCAAATATCCAAGCTAATGCCAACCAACCGCTCCATAGAAAAACAAAAATTATCATACTGAATACAACACCAATAACTGCAGCAAATTTTTTAGGAGCATAATCTACTTTATCTGAACGCAGCACTCCCCTATCTTTAACCTGCATTGACACGAATCGCAATAAACTAAAATTCTTCAAACGTGTAGCCCTACAGAAGAAATCCAACACTAAAAAGAGACTTAAAAAATGTAGTCTAAAATAAATAGCCACAAAAGCAATAATAGCCACTAATATGGCTGAAACGCGTATGACCGCGGTATCGGCTAGATCTCCTGAAATAGGACATTGTATATTATATTGATTCATGTCAAGAAATTATAAAATTAAAGATTAGGTTGTGGTGTGGTTCGCAAATAAGGTTTTATCGTTTTAAACCCTTTAGGAAATTTTTCTACTGCTTGGTCATCTGTGATACTCGGCAGAATGACTACGTCGTTGCCTTGTTCCCAATTTGATGGAGTGGCCACTGAATGATTGGCTGTTAGTTGTAATGAATCCAAAACACGAAGTATTTCATTGAAATTCCGTCCGGTGGATGGTGGATAAGTCAGCGTCAATTTAATTTTATGGTCCGGGCCAATAATAAATACTGATCGCACCGTCGTCTTTTCCGTAATTCCAGGTTGAATCATATCATATTGCTCTGCAATTTGTCTGTCTTCATCTGCAATCAACGGATAATTTAATATGACACGTTGTGTCTCCTCAATATCATTCACCCATTGGTGATGCGATTCCAGTGGATCTACACTCAAGGCAATCACTTTAGTTTGTCGTTTTTCAAATTCATCTTTCAGTCTGGCCACCTCTCCTAATTCAGTGGTACAAACCGGTGTAAAGTTGGCAGGATGCGAGAATAATATTCCCCAGTTGTCTCCCAGATAATCATAAAAATCAATGTTTCCCTGGGTTGTTTTAGCTTGAAAATTTGGAGCAATGTCTCCTAAACGAATAGCCATAATTTTAAAATTTATTGGTGATTAATATTAAGTTACGTGTAGATAAAATTTATACAACTACAAATTCTGGTTCAATTTCTTTTGCCCATTCAAGAATTCCGCCTTGTAAATTGTATAAATTATCAAATCCATATGTTGATTGCAATAAATCAATTACTTCAGCACTGCGCTTTCCACTTCTGCAATGGATGACCACTTTTTTATTGCGATCGATTTTATCGATATGTTTTTCAATTTCGCTTTTCGGTAATAATAAACCCTTGATATTGGACAACTGATATTCATTTACTTCTCTTACATCAATCAGTTGAAAGTCCTGAAGTGATTCAGTCCATTGCACTAGCTGATTTACCGTTATGGATTTAATTTCATGTTGATTTGGAACCCCACAAAATTGGAAATAATCAATTAACCCTGTTATACTAGGATGCTCGCCGTTTATTGGGTTCTTCGGATCTTTCTTTACATTTAAAATTCTAGTCAAAAAAGCGGCCGCATCAAAAATAAATATTCTTCCAGACAGTGTCTCTCCAATCCCTGTAATAACTTTAATAACTTCATTCGCTTGCAAACTGCCCATAATTCCGGGAAGCACTCCTAAAACGCCTCCTTCCGCGCAACTCGGAACCAAGCCTGGTGGTGGTGGCACCGGAAATAAATCACGAAAATTCGGTCCTCTTGTCCCATCCTTTTGCACTTCATTAAAAACAGAAACCTGCCCCTCAAACTGGAATATGGATGCATATACATTTACTTTATTCAACAACACACAAGCGTCATTGACAAGGTAACGACTTGGAAAATTATCTGTTCCATCGACAATGATGTCATAATCTTTTAAGATGCCTAGTGCATTTTCACTGTTTAGTACTACAGGATGTGTTATGTAATTTACATATGGATTTTGACTTTGTAACCGATTCCTGGCTACGTCGACTTTTAGTTTTCCTATATCATGTGAGGTAAATAATACTTGTCTATGGAGATTACTTTCCTCTACTACATCAAAATCCAAAATACCTATAGTACCTATACCTGCTGCACTTAGATATTGAAGAACTGGCGCGCCAAGTCCACCGGTACCCACAACTAACACGCTAGCTTGTTTTAATTTCTCCTGGCCCGCAACATTAAACTCTGGTATTAATATATGACGACTGTACCGAACCAATTCATCCTTGTTTAATATTCCGGAACCTCCAGCTATGGCCGGAATTATACTGATAGTATCATCCTCCTTTATTATTGTTTTTTCTCCTTCTAAATAAGCTATATCCTCATCGCCTAGATAAATTTTTACAAATCCCTTTATTCCATTTTCATCGTATAGATACGTTGATAGTTCCGGATATAAACGTCCTAAATTTTGAAGAATTTCCTGGATGGTGCTTCCCGTTACACCGACACTAGAATGATTGCCGGTAAACTTTCTCAAAGGTGTAGGTATGAATACTATTGCCATAATTTTAATTTTAATTTGTTCCGCCTGCTGACGGATTAGTTTTTAATGGTAATTATTTCTTCGATAAATTTCTGCTCTTCATTTAGAATCCATGATTTCATTTCTTTGGATTCATTATTCAAAACAGAAATAATAATATAGGAAAAAAAAGGTAACGCCTTAACCCGGTCGTATTCCGAAGGTATGGCCGGATGATTTGGGTGCGAATGATAGATGCCTAAAAGTTTTAAACGGTGATGATCTGCATATAATTCAGCATTCAAATAATCTTTACTACTGATTTCAAATCGTCTTCGCTGATCTCCTTGCTGACTATTTGTTATTGACAAGGCATCTACAATTTTTCTAGTTTGATCGATATCTTCTCCATAGAAAAAACCGCAAGCCTCATTTGGAAATATTTTTTCCGCGTGAAATTTCATTTTATCTGCTGTTTCTATACTTAATTCTATATGCATTTTTTTACTTTACTATTACGTTATATATTTCGTCATAACGGCTTATATCATCCGCTAAAATAGTAACTACCACTCCTCGATCAATTTGGAGGGAATATTGATAAGCTCCCCAAAGACTAGCCGCAGAGGACGGGCTCAACAACAAGCCTTCATTTCGTGCTACTGATTTAATAACATCAATAACTTTGTTGGAGTCAATTAAAAAAATCTCATCGGCCAGGCTTGGATCGTAGATTTTTGGAATTACTGCTGTATCTAAATGTTTCCACCCCTCCAAAAAATGTAAGGGACTGTCTGGCTGTAATGCGATTAACCGAACCCAAGGAGCTTCCTCCTTTAATCTTCTAGCCACACCTGTAAACGTTCCTGTCGATCCCAGTCCTGCAATAAAATGGGTGAATTTAGAATCGGTTTGTTCCAATATTTCAACTGCAGTTCCATTGTAATGCGCCAGTACATTATGTTTGTTGGAATATTGATCCGCATAATGGTATAGTTCAGGATTTTTAAGTGCTATTTCTTTAGCTACTTGTTGCGCACCGTCCGTTCCTTCGAGCGGAGATGTAATGATTAATTCAGCTCCTAAGGCTTTAAGAATTTGCTTTCGCTTAGAGGAAGCATTTTCTGGTAAACACAAACTTACCGGAATCCCCAATGCAGCCCCAATACTCGCGTACGCAATTCCAGTGTTCCCGCTGGTGGCATCTAATAAACGTTTCCCTTCTCCTAAAAAATCAGCTTGTACTGCATGTTCTAAAATAGAAAATGCCGCCCTAGCTTTAACGCTTTGACTCCATTGTAGCCATTCCAACTTTCCATATATTTTTACTTTGTCCGTAGACAACGAATGAAAAAAGTGTAATGGAGTATTCCCTATTTGTTTTTTTAGTAGGGATAGTTGAAAATCAATATTCGATACAATAGCTGTCTTCATTTTACATTAATTAAAAAAGCCCTGATTGTTGAGGATCAAGGCTTTTATGTAGCATTTTTATTTAATTAGTTACATAGAAATTGCGATCCTCTAAATAAGCGAAGACAGCAACAACATTTTATATAATTTTTTAAAATCATTTTACTAATTTAACTATTAATTCCTTAAAATTAAAAAGGCCTTCTAGCATACTAGAAGACCTTTATTATTTCATTTATAATGTAATTTCCTCCTAGTTATCAGCGCAGTTTATGGCAACAACAATAAGGAGAAAATAATTTATTCATTTTATTTACTTTGTATTTTATGACCCAAAGGTAAAACTAAAACGATCTAAATTCCAAAAATGTTTTGTTAAAAATATATAATTTTCACTTTGCACATGAAATTAAATATGACACGATTACGTCAGAGCCGCATCCACGTTGATTTAATACCACGAATTATTCCTGCGATTTCAGCTATTTCTTTTATTAAATTCCTGTAAAATTGATCCTTGGTTTTATTAGCTTTGCAATATGATGGGCCTTTTCGATAGAATTAAAGCTATTTTAGGATTTGGAAAGGATGCGTATGTTCCTTCTATAAAAAAGAATGACAAGGAGTATTTGGACGACACATCTTATGCTCCAGAAAATCATGCCGTACCAGAAAAGGTGGACAAAACCTATTTTCAGGTAGTGAAGGAAAATGAACCAGAGGTAGATTTACACCAAGAAACTTTATTGAACAAGACTGGCGAATTTATTTCGGAAACAGCCCAGGAAGTTAAAGAGCAAAGTGCAGCACTTTGGGAAGTTGTTAAGGATAAGGCCCAAGATATTGAAGAAGGCACTAGAGAATACCGGGAAAAAATTGCAAATACAGCCCGGGCCGTTGCAGAAAAAGTAGAAAATATTATCGATAAGACTGTAGAAAAAGCTAAGACGATAGAGCAAGAAGAATCGAAAATGGATAAGGACAAAGATGGCCTAGCGGATAAACCCATTGATTTCGGAGAAAATCTTACAGATAAACATGGCGAATTGTTTGACAAAGCAGCTAGTTGGCTAGAAAAAAATAAATCAGAGAACTCCATTGAAGCCAACGACCCACCCGCTAAAAATGATGTAAATAATGAACGCTTAGAGTTACCTAAAGAAGAATAATTAATATAAAAAAATTGTATATGAGTATTAAAAGTTTTTTAAGTAAAATTTTTGGAATAGAAAAAACAGAAAAGGCAGATCAAAAGCTGGATCAACTTTCCGATAAGGCCAAACAAGAATGGAATGAAATGAAACAAGAGGTTTCTGAAAAAACGTCAGAGGGAATCACCAAAGCAAAGGTATGGGCTAATGAGGCGTCACAAGATATTGAAGAAGGTACTAAAAAAGCATGGGCTAAGGCTACAGAAATTAAAGATGAGCTTATTGAAGATGGAAAGGAATTCGCCGATAAGGCTGGTGAAGTACTAGGCGACGTTTCTGAGAAAGTTAGTTCTAAATCTCAGGAAATTTATACGGACGTTAGAGATAAGGTTCAGGATATATTCGACGGGGACGAAGCAAAAGATGATATCAAGGACGTTGCTGAGAAGACGGATATAAAGCCAGTTGACCCTCCTAAAAGCGTCTGATACTAGGTTTCTAATATTTGTATTAAATCGGCCGGTGAATACGCAATTGATTTTAAAACTTTTTTATCCTCTTTTCGATATACTAAAAACTTATCCATCTTTTCCTGAATGATGGATTCTGTTTCTTTATGCGTTTTATAATATTCCTGGGTATCCACTGCCTGGTCTAATGATTCACAAGCTTTACTCATATTCGAGCGCTGCACTTCATCAAATAATTGTTTAAATTTTGGACCCAGCCCGAATTCCAGAATGGCCCCTGATAAGACATACTGAAGGTCACAGAAGGCATCTGCGGCTTCTATTATATCCTTATTATCAATAGCTGCTTCTAATTCTTCCAACTCTTCGCGCAATAATGCAATCCTTAATTTGCAACGATCGGCATGTGGTATTTGAGGCACTTCCACTATGGGTAAATCAAATAACCTGTGAAAGTCTGCCACATTATTCAATGCTTCAGGTTCACTAAATTTTAGGGCCATATTTGGTAAAACTAACTTATTAATTTCCTAAAGCTTCCAATTTGGATTTATAGGCTTTAGATTTTTCTAATTGGTTTTTACGTGCGTAAATTTCCTTCAAGGCAATCAATGTATTTCTATCCTTAGGTTCTAAGGTTTCTGATTTTTCAAAGAAGGGTAACGCTTTATCAAAATAAGATTCCATTTCAGCTTTTTTCTCATTATACTTTCTGGTTCCTTCTTTAGTATAGTCATTCGAAAGTTTATTCGCTTCCTTTGAAACCTGGGCCGCTTTATTATAATATAGAGCTCCCACACTATATATCGCAGTAAAATTATTAGGGTCTTTGGCAATGGCTTGGTTATAGTAGTTTAACCCTTGAGTATAGAACTCTTCTCCTTTTGCCGCATTACCAGCTTCCCATTCTTTTTGGCATAAATTGTCATAGACATTGCCTAAAGTAGTGTACACAGAAACATTATCTGGTTCTTTTGCAATAGCAATTTTTAATTTATCAATTAACTCATTCAATTTACCCTGCTTCAAAAAATAATTAATCTCTGCAAATAATAACGTGCTGTTGTCTGGAAATTTTTGTCTGCCTTCAGCTAATATGTCCAATGCTTTTTGTTCCTCCGTTTTAATATAAAAATTAAATAAACCTTCGTAAATTACTGCGCCGGCTCCCTTGCCATCATCATAATTCTTTTCTTTCAGCAGTTCCAAATATACTTTTGCATCAGTATCCATTTTCGCATTCATAGCACTCAAGGCCGTTATATATTGTTGATTCAACAAATCTTCGTCCTTAGGGAAAATAGATTTTCGGCCATTCTCAATAGATACCTTATTAATACCCACATTAGCTTGGAAATTTTCAAAAGCGGCTTTGTAATTTTGGACCTGATAAGCGAAGTATCCAAAGTTATTTAAATACTGCGCTGTTTCCTCTAAGGCATCCAACGCATCTTTTATTTCAAAGCTTTTTACAGCTAATTCCTTTGCTTTTAACAATGCATTATAAGCTTGAATTGCCGTTGTCAGATCCTTAATCGCATAACTTTTACCTAATTGTTGCATGATTACTAAAGAGTCATTTTCAATGGCTGCAACGACATTATAAATCTTACCCTTAGTTATCCAGGTTTTATACATTCCACTGACGGAGGGATTATCAATAACACCATCAATAAGGCTTTTGGCTTCATAAACTTTAGGTAAATTGGCTTTGGTATCCAAATAATAAAATCCCAATAGTTTGTCCGCTTTTTTAACATCTCTTTCAGCCTCTTGGGCTATTAAAAAGAAGGGCGCAACTAAGCCAAAAATGATTAAAGTAAATTGGTTTTTCATGAATAAATTTTTAGTTATAACTGAAATCATGATGTTTTAATTCCTTAATTGGTATCCTGTTTAGTTAAATTTAGATTAATATTATTCTTCAGAATCATCAATAGAATCAATAGGTGCAATTATTTCTGCCGGCAATAATTCTTCTACCACGTCCTCATCTTTTATCACAACCGTAACATCCCCGATTTCATCTTGATCATCTAAACGAATCAGGCGCACACCCTGAGTTGCTCTACCCATAATTCTCAAGCTCTCCACTGGCATTCGAATGATCACTCCATTTAACGTCGTTATCATAAGGTCATCGCTTTCTTGTACTGATTTGATAGCGACTAAATTTCCTGTTTTATCGGTGACCTGAATAGTTTTTACTCCTTTCCCTCCCCTATTTGTCACTCTGTAATCTTCCAGATCTGATCGTTTTCCATTGCCTTTTTCTGATACTACTAGAATGCTTACCCCTTTATCATCGGGATCGACACATATCATACCGACAACGACATCAGGACCCTTATCAAGTGTTATCCCGCGAACCCCAGCTGCATTCCTTCCCATGGTTCTTACTTTATGTTCCGGAAATCGAATCGCCCTACCCGTCCGATTGGCTATTAGAATTTCATTTTTACCATTAGTTAATCGGGCCTCCATTAATTGATCACCCTCATTAATACTGATGGCAATAATTCCGTTAGCCCGCGGCCGGCTAAAGTCTGCCAAATTTGTCTTTTTAATCAACCCATTTTTTGTACAGAATACGATATGATGCTCATCCAAAAATGCTTTATCCTCTAAATCTGCTACATTAATATAAGCCCGAACTTTATCTTCTTTTGGTAAAGAAAGTATATTTTGTATAGCTCGGCCTAAAGACGTTTTGGTGGCTTCTGGAATTTCGTATACGCGAAGCCAATAGCATTTACCCAGTTCGGTAAATAACAATAAGTAATTATGGGCATTAGCTACAAAAATATGTTCAATGAAATCTTCTTCTCTTGTCTTACTTCCCGTCGATCCTCTGCCTCCGCGTCCCTGGGTACGGTATTCAGACGCTTTGGTTCGTTTTATGTAACCTAGATGAGAAATCGTAACGATCACCCTATCATTGGCTATCATATCTTCAATATTAATTTCTCCTTCTGCCGTCGTAATTTCTGTGCGTCGTTCGTCGCCAAATTTATTTACAATGGCTGTCAATTCATCTTTAATGATGTTTCGTTGCAAACGTTCGTTGTCCAAGATTTCCTGAAGCCTTGCCATTTCTTTTAATAAAGCTTCGTATTCCTCTTTTATTTTTTCACGTTCAAGACCCGTCAATTTTTGCAAGCGCATGTCCAAGATAGCCTTGGCCTGAATTTCATCGAGATTAAAATTCTGCTCCAAACCAATCCGGGCATCTTCGACAGTCTTGCTGGCACGAATCAAGGCTATCACTTCATCCAAATTATCTAAGGCCACTAACAAACCTTTTAGGATATGTGCTTTTTCCTGTGCTTGTTTGAAAAGAAATTGAGTCCGTCGAATGATTACTTCAATTCTGAATTTGATAAACTCTACGATGAGATCCTTCAAATTCAGGGTCATTGGCCTTCCCCTAACTAGCGCAATATTGTTAATTCCATATGAATTTTGCAGAGGGGTATACTTGTATAAATTACTAAGGACAATATTAGAAATGGCATCTTTTTTAAGGTCAATAACGATCCGCATTCCATTGCGATCTGATTCGTCACGAATATCACTGATGCCGGTAATTTTTTCTTCATTGATTAATTCAGCAATCTTCTCAATGAGTAAGGCTTTATTTACTTGATAAGGAATTTCAGTGATTATGATGGTTTCTCTGTTGCCTTCATTTTCAATTTGTGCGCGTCCTCTCACTACTACTTTGCCCCTTCCGGTTTCATAAGCTTCCCGAACACCGTTTACACCATAAATTATTCCTCCAGTAGGAAAATCGGGGGCAGGAATGTATTTCATTAAATCTGAAACGTTCAATTCTGGATCTTCGACTAAAGCCATTACTCCATTACAAACCTCTGTCAGGTTGTGTGGCATCATATTCGTAGCCATTCCTACTGCGATTCCAGATGAACCGTTAATCAATAAGTTTGGTACTTTAGAAGGTAATACTACCGGTTCTTTCAAGGAATCATCAAAATTCAGTTTAAAATCGACGGTGTCTTTATCAATATCATCTAATAACTCATCAGATAGCCGGGTATATCTAACTTCCGTATATCGCATGGCAGCCGGACTGTCGCCATCCATGGAGCCGAAGTTTCCCTGGCCATCCACCAAAGGATATCGCATGGACCAATCTTGTGCCATCCGGACCATCGCATCATACACTGAGCTGTCCCCGTGGGGGTGGTATTTACCCAAAACTTCCCCAACAACTCTGGCTGATTTTTTATAAGGCTTATTATACGCCATTCCAAGTTCGTTCATGCCAAACATTACCCTTCGATGAACGGGCTTTAAGCCGTCTCTAACATCAGGTAATGCTCTGGCAACAATTACAGACATGCTATAATCAATATAGGCTATCTGAAGCTGTTTTTCAATGTTTATAGGTATGATTCGATCTGATCCTGACATAAAATATTCCCTTGTGAATTAAGCCCACAAAAGTACTTCGAATTAGCTTAAAATTCAAATTAATACAATTATAGTTTATTGTATATTACACTGTTTATCTGCTTATTATACATTTTTAATTTAATTATGTATAAAACTCTCATAATTCAAGGCTACGCCGAGTATATTTGCAGGAAAATTGCCCATTTGATTCCTATCACACCATATCAAAAATCAGACGTTTCTAAAAAAGATCAGGTAACCAACATGTTTGATAAAATCGCTACCAAGTACGATTTTCTCAACTCTTTTTTATCCCTAGGTATTGATTCCTTATGGCGAAAAAAAGCCATTTCGTTGATCGTCGATAAACCTCAAACCTTGCAAATATTAGATGTAGCAACAGGCACTGCATCCTTAGCCATTGAAGCGGCTAAAAAATTCCCTCAACATGAAATAACCGGCATCGATTTATCCGAAAACATGCTCGAAAAAGGCCAACTAAGAATTCACAAACTAAAGCTTACTTCTAGCATCAACTTATTGAAAGGCGATTCTGAATCCCTACCCTTTCAAAATGAAATTTTTGACGTAGTGATGGTTGCTTTTGGTGTCCGAAATTTTGAGCACCTTGAAGTAGGTTTACAAGAAATGAGCCGAGTCCTCAAACCAGGTGGACAAATGATCATTTTAGAGTTCTCAAAGCCAACATTTTTTCCGTTTAAACAATTATTTCAGCTATATTTTAAAAACATATTACCCTTCATTGGAAAAGTATTTTCAAAAGACCAAAGGGCCTATAAATATTTGTTTGAATCCGTGCAACAGTTTCCCGATTATGAGCGTTTTACAGCCATTATGAATAGTGTGAACATCAAAAATGCTACCATTTTACCTTTAACTTTAGGAATATGTTGCGTGTACTCTGGTACAAAATAATTTTTATATTTCTAATCCACTTGTTTAGTATAGCTGTTTTTTCGCAAGAAAAAAACAGAAGTTATAATTATTTCAAATTTAACAAAAAATCGCATTACTTCGGCTTAACACTTGGATACAATCAATCCAGTTTTAAAGTAGAGCATTCTAAAAATTTAATTCAATCTCCGGTTTACAGAATTAATGAAGGAATCAGCGTACCAGGACTGACTTTAAGCATGATTACTAATTTTAAAATTGGAGATTATTTTGATTTTCGAATATTACCTTCCATCTCACTATCCTATCGAAGATTATTGTACCAACCGCTAACAGCGGGTGCTCCAGCTAAAGAGGATTTATTTGAATTTGTATTTGGTGAACTGCCTATGCTCATCCGATTCACCTCCTCACCATATAAAGATAAGCGAGTTTTCTTTTTGACCGGCGTTAAATATTCTTACGACTTTGCCTCCAATAGTCGAGCAAATAAAGAGAAATTTAAAATCGTACGATTGTCTCCGCATGATTTTCAATTTGAAATTGGCGCAGGCATGCAATTCTTCTTGCCGTTTTTTATTTTTTCCCCTGAGATAAAATTCTCTCATGGCCTCAGCAATTTATTATTTTACGACGCCAAACTTTCCGAGTCAACTATTATTGATAAATTATTTTCTAAATGTTTGACTATTTCGCTTCATTTTGAAGGGTAAACGCAGCGCCTAGCGCATTTTGAATATCTTTATAAAAACGGTTAAAATTTTCATCCAGCACTCTCTCATTCTCCTCAATTATAGGTAAGGTTGTAGTAAAATCCACTTTAAATTTTGCCTTTTTATTCATACGATTCATCACCTCATTAATTCCTGTCAAACTGGTATATTGATTTAGCCACTTTGCTTCTACCATTCGAACGGTAATTGCTTGAGTATGCGTGGGAAATTGAGGAACCATTTCCAATAAAATATGGTAGATTTTTTCAGTAAAATCGCGATAACTCATTGGATAATATTGAGTCCAATTTTTAAAAAGGAAATAGTCGCAAATAATATCTCCGGCTACGGGTGCATATTTTCTGACTGCCGGTTGAAATAGTTTGTTTATAATTCTTAAGGATTCATGATTATTGCTATAATGATCAATCCACCTATGCATTATTACACCGGACAAAATGGAATTCGGCAATAGCTGGTCATCCTTCTTTTGTATCAAATCCGCCAGAAAATTTCCTGCCACAAAATTTGGATCCGGAAAAGCAAGCGCTACATGAGCTAAAAAATTCATCAGAATCATTAACACATAACAGCCAAAATTGATTTGTAAATTTATTCTATACCTTTGCAGCCTAAATTTAAATTATGGGTCTTCAATGTGGCATAGTTGGTTTGCCGAATGTAGGGAAATCAACCTTATTTAATGCGTTAACTTCTGCTGGAGCTCTAGCTGCCAATTATCCATTTGCGACAAAAGATCCCAACATAGGCATCATTACTGTTCCGGATACTCGGTTAGATGCATTGGCCGAAATTGCCAAACCACAGCGGGTGGTTCCTACCATCGTTGAAATTGTGGATATTGCAGGATTGATAAAAGGGGCCTCACAAGGAGAAGGGTTAGGCAATCAGTTTTTAGCCACCATCCGGGAAGTAGATGCGATCATTCACGTGGTCCGCGCATTTGATAATGACAATATCGTGCATGTGGATGGTTCAGTAGATCCTGTGAGGGATAAAGAAATTGTTGATACGGAATTAATTTTAAAAGATATTGAAACCATAGAAAAAAAAATTGATAAGATTAAGAAGCAATCAAAAGGCGGCGGCAAGGAAAATACTAAAGAATTAGACATTGCCGAAAAATTGAGGATGCATTTGGAACAAGGAAATCCTGCCCGAACGTTTGCTACAGATCTTGAATCTGCTGAATATGTTAAAACCTCACAGATATTAACAGGCAAACCCATTCTATACGTTTGTAATGTAGATGAGGCTTCAATTCATACTGGTAATAA
>JALYPU010000086.1 GCA_030856215.1 Bacteroidota bacterium | reverse complement strand
ACACGCACAGAAATTAAAAAATGTTTACAGGTACGCGCTCTAACGAAAACCCGTCATTTTTTTTGGTAAAGACCAGAGAAAAAAAGGATATGCGCGAAAAAAAGGGGATTGATTACTCCACGTTCGGTGCCCCGATGGCTGGCAGAAGTTATCAGTCCACGAATTATAGATACGGGTTTAATGGTGTGGAAAAAGCAGACGAAATGCATAACAACTCGGGAGATAGTTATGACTTTGGAAAAAGAGTTTATGATGGAAGATTAGGGAGATGGTTAAGCAGAGATCCCTACGAAGCTAAATATCCACATACTTCACCATACACTTTTGCACTAAATAGTCCCATATCCCTAAAGGATATTGCAGGTGATACTGCAACTTATGTTTGTTATTATCAGGCAATAAATTTTAATAGCGGCATTACTTTAACGTATAAGTCAGTAGAGGTACACCCTGAAGCAGGGCCTGCGAACGGAAATGTTGATGGTGGATATATTTATAGATATTCCCAAACCCTTAATGGAAATTTTGACAGTGGCTCCTATGAAATAACATATGATGAGGCGAGAATGGACAAAATGAATTTAGATGCAATTATGACGCCTGCAACCATTCGTGGTATGGAGTATGTTCCTAATTATGATGCTGCAAATGAAGTAACCTGGTCTCCGCTCGGTGGAGCTGCTGGAGTGAAAAGTGAGCAAGTAGTGGACAAAGGAACAACGACGACGACTTACACTCAAGACGCAAATATGAATGAATATGGTTATGGAGGTGATAATCTTAAAACAGAAAGTAGTAATAAAACTGTAGTAACACCTGGTGATGGATCTTATGGGATAAACGTAAGTGCAAAAGCATACCTAAATGTTGATTTGCATAAACCCCAAGGAAAATCTCACACTGTAAATGTAGGTCTTGGTGAGGGCTGGGGCTTAGATATAACTATAGATGCTGGGGGAGTCCAGCAAGTTGAACTCAATGTTGGAGTGGAAGCCGGCGCTTCAACCCCCTCTTTTGACTCTGGTACTGGTGGAGCTCCTGAGTAGACATATAAATTCTTTTAAAATGAAAAATTTTCCTAAAATAATTGTAAGAATAGTATTAATAAGTCTATTGTTTTGTTCTTGCAATTCTGTTAAGTATAAAAAAGAAACCCATGATGAAAATGGGGTGTTGGAAACCAGGGAGTTTTACGAAAATGGTAAACTGGTTCAGTTTATCTCTTTTTATCCCAATGGTGTCAAGCAGGTCGAGCGCTTTTATGATAAAAAAACTGGTCTTATGTCAGGCCCCTATTTTGAATATTATGAAAGTGGTGCGATAATGAAAAGAGGAAACGCAACGGCCGGCGAATTAGAAGATACTGTATTGGTATATTATCCAAATAACAAAATACAAGAAATTGAGATTTATAAAAGAGGAATTAAGCATGGTGATCTAATTTATTTTCATCCCAATGGCCAGGTTGGTGCCATTGGGAAATATGTAAATGACAGTTTAGATGGTAGATGGTTGATTTATGATAATGATGGTAAAAAGGTTGCAATTAAAGAGTACTCGTTAGGAAAATTAATTAAAATTGATAGTGTTAAGGACCACGTCGATGCTAATGAGACTATAGATCCAAATGCTGTTGAAATACGTCCAAAGTAAAAGCGTTACGCAGCGGTCGTGTAAACTTTTATCACCTGCGTTCTTTGTTTACTGCAGGCTCCTGAAAGTCAAAACACCGTCAATCTTTTACTGTTTTAAAAAGAAGGCATTTTTACATCACCAATAATTATTTTACAGCACCCAATTTCTCCAGCAGTTTTTTATTTGCAATTCCATGCTTCAGGTAAATGAAAGCAAAAAAATCCCGGATATAACTTCGTGCAAGTGTTGTTTGTATTTGCGTATCAAAATTCGGGTTGTAGTAGCTTGTAAATTCAGAGCTGCACCAGGCAAATTGAATATCCTCAAATCCCGCCACCGGGTGATACACAGTAAAAAAAAGAAAAACCCTCTCGGCTTAGCCCAGGGGGTTTTTCTTTTTTAGCAGTATTCGATTATAAAACATCTTCATCAGCAAACGAATAGAATCCATTTTTTTCATGGATAATCAGGTGATCAATAATCTCTATAGCGAGAATGTCACCACCGGCCTGTAGTTTTTTTGTGAAACGGATATCGTTCTCACTTGGCTTTACTGTGCTTCCGGTGTGGTTATGAACAAGGATAATTTTCTTACACTTCTTTCCCACAGCAAAGCTGAAAATCTCTACCGGGTCAGCAGCCACCTTATTGAGTGATCCGATGGCGATGAGCTCGATGTACATAATATCGTTAGAAACATTCATCCCGATGCTCCAGAAGTATTCTGTTTTGCGTCTGAGCTTACTCTGGCGCATGAGGATGGCATGCATTATTTTATAAATGTCGTCCGAGTTGGTAATCGTGCTACTGGCTCCTTTAG
>JALYPU010000084.1 GCA_030856215.1 Bacteroidota bacterium | reverse complement strand
CAGAATCAGCAGTAACGACATTAACGATATACGATGTAACGGGAAAGGTATTAAGAGTGTATGAGATCAAAGGTCAGAAAGGGATAAACAGCAAGCTGATCGAGAAAACAGAACTTAATGGCCACGGAGTGTTGTACTATCAGTTAGATGCGGCTAATTATACAGCGACCAAGCGGATGGTAGTGATGGAGTAATCTGTCGTGCATCTGCCGAAACGATAAGAATGAATCACGTGATTTCTTCGTGAGATAAGTTAAATCGGTTTTTGAGATGGCCTCTCTTCGCGAAAGCGAAGAGGGGCTTTTTTTATGTCTTTAGTGAAATTATTTTATTCCAGAAAAAATGGAATGTGCCCTTTATTTTGAACCACTTTAATTAACAACATTGTATATATTAAATAAAAATGTAATATAATTTTAATTAATTATTATGTAGATATTTATATATTATATATATTTGTAATGTGTTACGCATCCCACACCCAGAAATAGTAAAAAATCTTCCCATCCCAAGAACATTTTCCAATAAGAGATAAAAGAAACTACCATCCAGTTTCTGGAATCATCAGTAATTCGGTAAGCATGTCAGGTGCGCCTTATAATTACTTATTGGATTTATAAATAAGATTTAGAACGATTTAGCAATATCGAATTATGCGCTCATTAAACTCTTTAGCGGAGGCCTTTTGGCATTCCACCATATTTGTATCCTGTAGGTCTGTTCTGGTAGTATGGATCGTATTCGTAAGTTCCAGCTACCAGAACACGGCCAGCGCATCACCAATGCGGACAACCCATTCTTATCCAAATATGGCCATTTCGGTCAATGCTCCCCCCGACCGTAACATAACTATATTTGGGTCACAATGTGATACGACCTTAGATTTATTGCCTGCATTATTCTCTGGCCATTGTGATTCCCTAGGCTTGGTTTACACCACAGCGAGCATATTCGGAACCTTGAACACAAACGGAGGATCTATTAATTTTCAAGTTGGCTCCCATTTGGTAATTTATACCGTAACGGATGTTTGCGGCATGTCTGGAATGGACACCATGAGGATCAATGTTTACGACAGCCAGGCGCCAAATGCTATTTGTAATTCAAATCGAACGATCAATCTCAACAATTTTGGTGAGGCAATTGTAAATGCGGCCGCGTTTGATGGAGGTTCGAGTGATAGTTGCGGTCATTTATTTTTTAAAGTAAAGCGCTCGAATATTCCAATCGGATACAGCTGTTTTATTACAGGTAATCCGAATAATCTTTTTAGCGATCAAATTAAATTTTGCTGTGGCGATGCTGCAGCAAGTCCAATTCAACTCATCCTTCGAGTATATGATTTTTTTCCAGGCCCAGGCCCAGTTTCTGATTCATTTTTAATAGGACACTTTTCGGATTGTGTGCTGCAGGTTACTATTCTAGATAAATTACCTCCGGAAATAACGTGTCCTCCTAATTTGACCATATTATGCGGCGATGACCTGGATTCAGTTTTGCTGATTGGTAGTCCTATAATTAATGATAATTGTAGTGCTTTAACTTTAGACTCCACTATTCGGCAAGATTTAAATTCTTGTGGCGTCGGGACTATAGAAAGAATTTATACCGTTACGGCGGAGAATGGGTTACAATCTTTTTGCACTCAAATAATAACCGTTAATTCAAATAATTCATTTGATGGACTGGATACGAATCAATTAAAATGGCCCGCCTCTATCACTTTTTTTTCATGTAACCCCAACATTGATATTTCTCAATCTGGCTCTCCGATCATTAATGAAGGAGCTTGTGATTTGGTGATTGCAAATTTCAAAGATGACGTTTATTACTTTTCTCAAGGTGGCATTTGTTCGAAGATTATTCGCCATTGGCAAGTGATTAACTGGTGTGTTCATGATCCAACATTAAGACCCAATCCTAATATCCCTACTAACGGTTATTATAGATATGACCAGCAAATAGTTGTCATGGACACTGCGGGCCCGGTTATTACTGGAGCTGTGGATACCATTATTAGTTTAGCCACGGAAAATTGTTTGCCGGGTTTTGTCACACTACAAGATATTCAAGCTACGGACTGCGATAGTACTTTAGGGATCAAGTATACCTATGAAGTGGATTTATTTGCAGATGGAATAATAGATCGAATAGGGATAGGCCAAAATGCTAGCGGTATATTTCCAATTGGTCATCATTTAATTATATACGAAGCAGTTGATGTATGTAATACTCATTCATTTGCAACACAAAGAATCGTTGTAATCGATGGTAAGAAACCTACAGCAAATGTATTTTATGGTTTGAGCTCGAATTTAAATATAATGGATGCAGGGATTATGGTTGCTGTAAAGGCCCATTTATTCAACAATAGCAGTTCAGATAATTGTTCTCCTTCGACAGGATTGAGATTTTCATTTTCAAGTGATATCAACGACACCTGCAGAATTTTTGACTGTGATGACTTAGACAAACAAGATCTTACCATTTTTGTGTGGGATGAGCAGGGAAATTTCAGTTTCACAGAAACGTATATAATCATTCAAGATTTATTTGGTCACTGTCCTGGAAATTTAAAAAGAATCACAATAGAAGGCAATATTAAAACGAGCCGCGGAGAATTTTTACCCAAAACAGACATTATTATTGAGACTCCAAATGAAACTATTCAAACGATTTCAGATGAACACGGGAATTACACATTCCAATCAATTATTATACCTACTCAGTTTAGCTTAACTGCGAAGAATAAAAATAATCCACTTAAAAATATTAGCACCTCTGATATCGTCCGCATACAACAATATATATTAGGGATCAAAGATTTTGATTCTGTGTATGATTTAATTGCAGCAGATGTTGATCAAAATGGACGAATAACCTCGAGGGATATTTCCACTTTGCGAAATCTGATCTTAGGTTTAAGTTCGGAATTACCAAGTGGAAATTCATATTATTTTATTGATAGTGATTATCAATTTATGGATGTGGAAAATCCTTTCAATGAGTTAAAAAATATACATCCAATAGTAAAGAAATCTATACAATCAAGCGAAAAGATTAATTTGAATGCCATTAAAATCGGAGATGTTAGTCACACACAATTTTTTGGTCCGAGACTGAATCAGGAGAAGCAATATAAAGACATTCGTTATTACATTCAGCAAAACTATCTGGAAGTAACGTCTGGATTCACTGGTACTATTACTGCCTTGCAGTTAGGATTTATAATGAATGGAAATTGTATCCTTGCTCCTCAAATTCAGAGCGATGTTTTATATAAGTATTTGCAGACAGATTTTTATTGTATCACCGATCAAAAATTTAAATGCGCCTTAAATTTTGAAGTGCCATTGAAAATAACTAAAGGGGATATTCTTTTTAAAATTCCATTATATCAGGGAAATACATGTTTTAATATTTCAGAAATACCTGGTTTTGTAAATGAAATTATGCATGATGATGGTGCCATAAGTCATATGGAATTGGAAAGTGGTAACATACGTGATAATAATCAACATCAAGGGTTTGTTTTGGAAAGCTGGACTACCAATGTATTTACTGGCCAGATTTCTATAATGGTAAATTGTGAAAAAGCGACCGCTATTCAACTTCAGATGCTCAGTTTTGATGGTAAAATAATTCAGAATAGTGGGTTCAATTTACTGGTTGGCATCAATGAGATCCAAATACAAAAAGAAAAAATAGGTCCTCCTGGTGTGTACTTTTTGCATTTATATTCTAATAATAATAATGAGCTTATAAAGTTGATGGTCTATTAAATTCATCCTTCTCTTTTTATTATCTAAAACCAATTTGAAATGAATTTAGCTTTAGCAATAAATCCCATCCCAAAATGGAAAGTCCAAAAACTATTTTCAAACTTAAAATTGATTATAGGATTTATTTTGGCAATTAGCTGTAGAGGTTGGTCAGTTCCAGAGAACTGGCTTACCTCGATCAGCGAATTTGAAAATTCAGCAAATAGAACAAATTATAGCATTGCAGCACCTCTGTCTTGTAGAGACATACAACTGTCTTTAGGACCTAACGGTGAGGCTATATTAACACCACAATTGTTGTTATCAGAACCACAGTTGGATTATGCAAAGTATAAAGTATATACGCACCACACTCAGCGTAATTTGGTTACTTGTGCCGATGTTGGATTAACAATTATGGCTACAGTTATTGATACTACGACGGGTCAGAATTGTTGGTCAAAAATAAAAGTAGAAGATAAATTAGCTCCAATATTAATTTGTAATCCTGATACCGTTACTTGTCTTTTAGATCCGTTCTCCATCGAGTATAGAAATTTTTTAGTGGCAGTAGATAATTGTGATTCAGATGTAGCCATCTATTATGATATAAGAGTAGAGCGGCTAAACTGTGATATAAATTTTTCTTCCATAGCACATTTAACATGGACCGCTACGGATAATTATGATAATAAGAGTACTTGTTTCCAAAATATTTATTTTCAAAAAGCCCCACTAAGCAGTGTTTTATTTCCATTAGATAAAATATTATACTGCCCGAATCCGGATTTTACTACGTCAGGTGAACCTACTATATTCGGAGAGCCTATTGATGGGTTTTGTGATTTGACTACAAGATTTATAGACGACACGATACCATTTTGTAGTGGATCGTATGAAGTTAAAAGAACATGGTTTGTAATGGATTGGTGTTTTGGAGCAACCAGAATTGATTCTCAATTTATCAGTGTGTTAGATACTCTTGGACCAAGTATTGTATGTCCCACCAATTTAAGTATCCATACACTTACTGACGTATGCTATGGAATATATACCATTCCTGTAATCGGTGCAATTGATTCGTGCAGTAATGAAGATTCTCTAATTTATTCCATTCGAATTGATGGGGGACTACTTTATCAACCTGGCGATCAGGTGCAATTGGAACCTGGAGAACATCTAGTAGAATTTATAGTTCAGGATGATTGTCTCAATGTTGATAGCTGTGCCACGGTGCTCGAAGTCCTGGATAGAATTGCTCCCAGTCTGGCTTGTGTTAGTAATATAACTATTTCCTTAAGTGAACGTGGAGATACACTGATTACAGCAGAGGGATTGAGCGCGTTGAATTACTATTACGATAATTGTTGCTTGGATACCGTATTAATTAGAAGAATGGAAGATCATTGTGG
>JALYPU010000057.1 GCA_030856215.1 Bacteroidota bacterium | reverse complement strand
CCGGCGTTTACATTCTTAAAATCAAGAATTTAAATTCTAAGAAGCCATATCAATTGAAACTAGTGATATTTTAAATTTTGTTATTGTGTGGTGCAATTTAATTAAATTGCACCACATTTTTCATTTATAAGATAAATATACTATGCAATGAAACTTATTATTTTTCTAATAGCTTACAGTCTGGCTAGTTATAAATGCGCAACAGCTATTTAACATCCTTCCCGATGTAGGAGCTGTCAAAAACCAATCTATTTTTTATGGGGTTGCTAATGATCGACAATATTTATATACAATAGGAACTAGGGTTTCTGCTCAGGACAGTAATGGGCGAAACAAAGTCATAGATATCCAGTTTAATCAGTTCGATTTTAATGGTAAACTTATCAATACTGAGTTACTAAGAGATTCAAGCCTTAATAAAGCATATGTACCTTCCAATGGTCCACTTCTAAGGTTAAATGACAGTTTATACTTTTATATATTAGGGATTGATGCCACCCCCTTAAACTGGGCATTAATAGAATTGGTCATCATTGACTTCAGAAGTGGAAAAGTGATTAAACACCAACGTGTACCCAGACCATTCCCAGGCGACTATGATATGGAGTCTGTAAGCAATACCGAATTTGTTAATGGAAGATTGAGCCTAGTGTTTAACACTTATTATAATCAACAACGCGAACATTTTTTATATGAATTTGATCAAGATTTAGCAGTGAATAAAATTACTAAGCTGCCTATTTTTAATAATCAAGTCGGAATTTATTGGATAACAAGAGATTCTTTAAATTGTATCGAATTAATTGGAGATTCAAGAGAATTAAAAGGGGTAGAAGTGACAGGAAAAGGAAACCTTGTATATATGAAGCTTGACTCCAACATGAAGATTTTGAAGCGTGTAGATTACACCGGTAATTTTAATATTTTTATGTCAACAGCCGAAATTTATACAGTCATCAGAAATCCTGACCGCAGTTTTGTAGTTACAGCATATGATTGGGTAAGATTTCCCAATGATTTTTACGGAATACCGTATACTATTAAGTTCAGTCCGGAATTCGATACAGTAATTTGGAAGACAAGAATGTACGGAACATTTGAAGAACCAAAAATACAGAGAAGATGGATAAATTATTGCGATAAAATGAAAGATAATTCAGGATATGTAGTATGTGGGGATCAATCAGATCAACGAGTAGGAGGCACTCAGAAGTATGGCATTATTTATAAGGTATCAGAAAAAGGAGATAGCTTGTGGCTTAAAAAATATCTACCTCTAAGTTGGAATGAAGAACGTGCCAGCGGCATGAGCTTCTATCAGATAAAATGTACAGATTACAATACCATGGTGGTGGGAGGTGTGGTTGGAGACAATATGGATCAAGTAATCAAGGGATGGTTATTACACTTGGATTCTGATGGATGTTTGGTCCCAGGGTGCAATGGTACGGTGAATACAGGTAGTGAAATTAATGAAGATCAAGTTTTTAAAATATTTCCAAATCCTGTACGTAATGATAAAATATATCTATTATGCAATAAAAACATTCCTAGTAGCGAATTCAAAATAAGATTAATGTCCTTAGAAGGCAAAGTTCTTAAGGAGTCAAAATTTTATTATGAAGCGGGATTGCAGATCATTTTGGATATACCGCGTCATATAGTAGAAGGTCAGTATATACTGAATTTAGAAAACAAGAGTAAAATATATAATATGAAGATTCTGATTGAACGAAATTAGAAAATAGCTAAAAAAATGAAAATTCATATAGTTATCATCTGGGCAACGTCAAAGCAGGAATGTACTTCCTGCGGCTGCGTAATGCAAAAGGAATTCTCGGTGTACATAGAATAGTGGTGGAATAATTTTAAACCCTAATTGCCTTCTTTATTTCTCAAATCCAGCTCTGATATTTCCCAGGTGAATTTGTTGTCTCCCAATTTATTGACAAAATCCACTTTCATTTTGCGCTCTTTAAATTTTCCGCTGAAGGAAAACCGCGCGTAATTATGGTCCTCAAATAAACTTCCTGCCACGCGTTCGGGTAAATTAACTTCGTCGCCTGTTGATTTGGCAATGCCCGCCGATAAGGCAGACGTAGTGATGTCATAAAGTGTATACTGGTTATCTCTTTGGATCGCCACGATTTCGCTTTTGTGTCGGTCGCCGGTGAGAAAAACAATGCCGGGTACCTTATGCGATTGAAAAAAATCCATGAGTTCCTGGTACTCCGCAGGAAAATGCCGCAGGCAATCAAATCTCGTCACGGGATTCAGTATTTGGGATCCGTTGGCAATAATTTTAAAGGGCGCATTACTGGTTAGCAGCGCATTCTTTAGCCAGTCCATTTGCTCCCTACCGAACATTCGTTTGTCGGCATTTATTTGGCCATTTATAGAGTCCAGCATACGGTCAGATGACCTCCAGGTTCGATCGTCCAATAAAAATATATCCACATCCCCATAAGAAAATTTAGTGTAAGTACCTTTACCATCCATGCCGTAGCTGGGATTTCCAAAGTAAGCTATAAAGACATTTCGGCTTTCTTCTTTAAAAATATAACTGAGGTCCCCGTCATTGGGTCCATAATCATGATCATCCCAGATACCCAGGTGGCTCATAGATTTCCATAGACCCTGCAAATGCGGATACCGCCGATGATGAGACGCTCTATACCATAATCCCCATTCACTGAAATAGTCTGATTCCCGCGTGTACCAGCTATCGCCCAACCAAAGCATAAACGGAACGGGCTCCTTTGCCATGGTTAAATAAATCAACGAATCCCCGCCGTAGGCTCGACCGGGTCTGTCGTAAGGAGGATCATTTACGTACGAACAGCTGCCTGTTATAAAACTAAAATCCGGTGCTGGTTTCCTCCATTTCCAATATTCTTGTGTACTAAAGCTGCCTAAGCTGATAGCCGGTTTCTTCTTCTGCGTATAAATCGCATATTCATATGGGGTACCGGGCTCCAATCCATTTAAATCAAAGAGCAGAGTTTCAAACTCAAACTTTTTATTAAGTGTTTTGGTTGCTAATTTTATGTTGGCCGGAGTTGCTTTGGGCCAATACTTCAATGAAACCTGGCTTCCGGGCTCCACTTCCAGCCATATTTTAGCCGTTCGAAATTCCACATAGGTGAGCATGGGACCACTTATTATTTGGCTTTGCAAGGAAAAACAAAAAGAGTAGATGCAGCTAAATATTAGAATGATCTGTTGCAGCGTTTTAGTCATCATTGGATCTTTTAAAGGACCCAAAGATAAGGGGACGCACCCTAATATTAGGCTACCTTAGTGTTGTACTAAATTAAGAAATTTGAAAGTTTTATACACAGAATGTTCATATCGGTTGGGAGGGTTTCTTATCTTGATGAGTATCCTATTTCTTGCTATTCAAGTGCCTGTCTTCGGACAACAGGATCCTGCGCTAGTGCAAATCAGTGGGTTGGTGGTCACGGAGAATGAAGGCGAACCAGTCCCCTTACCATTCACAGAAATCAGCATATTGGGTACACCCAGAGGATGTTATGCCGATCATCGGGGATTCTTTTCATTGGCCGTCCAGCGATCCGATACACTGGTCTTTAATTATATTGGCTACAAAACCATTTACTATGTGGTACCTGCCAATTTGGACAAGGATCGGTATACCTTATTTCAAATTATGACCAGAGACAATATTTTACTTCCTGAAACCATCATTTATCCCTGGCCCAGTAAAGAATATTTTAAGCAAGATTTTCTACAAATGGATGTCAGCGATAAACTTCGCGACATCGCTCAACAAAATGTAGCTCAGGAAACTATCCGCCGACTTATGCAATCGACGCCAGCAGATGCACGTGAATCAGCCAGTTTATACTTATCCCAACAAGCACAGAAGGCTTATTATAATGGACAATTTCAACCTATGAGAATATTGAGTCCTGGCGCTTGGATAGAGTTCTTCAAAGCCTGGAAACGAGGCGATTTTAAACGAAAGAAATAATACCTAAACTCAGGTAGGATCATAGCATAGTTATCAATTACTCTATCCATTCTTTTTCCGAATAGGAAATATATTTTTGTTTCAATAGGTCATTCATTCCAATAATCTTTTTCATTGCTTTGGTTGTTTTTGCCAGTCTTTGAATATGTAATAAGACCATATTACCCCGAGCAATTGAATTCCGGTGTATGCCAGGAAATTTGAAACATTATCGGCGCTATAAGTATTATCGATTACATTCTTGTACATAAAGAAAAACGGGACACCAACCATTAGAGAGGCAATTCTGAGCCAAACTGGAAATATTCTACAGAAACTTAGCAGGAATAAAGCTGGAATTAAGGGCAATACGATGGTGGCCATTTTCTCTTCATTTGACCCGGCCAGGGTACTGGAGGCGAATGAAACGCCATAGGCAATGGCGAGTAATGTAAAGCCTGCCGATGCGATATTCTGCCCCCTCATTCCGACAAGTCTTCCACCCAATACACTAGCCATAATGGCCATTGAATCACCAACCTGCCAAAAGGTGATTTGCTGGTAACTGTTGGTCGGAAAAAACGAACCGCAAATGCCAAATAGAAAATTTAATAGGTAGCCCGAAGACATGATCAGCAGGATGCGTTTTGTTTCATTTAGATTATTCATTGATAAATATATTTATTTGGTATAAATGCAATTTTATTTTTTTACCTGACTGCCCCAATTACAATTAAAATAGATGAAATCGTACACGAATTTGAAATCTTCGGTGGTTCTTTTGCCCCAATTATTTTCTCCAACGATTACCATTTTCTTTACTCTTCATGACGCATAGTTTTCCTGATTTAATATCTTTTAAGCCCTCTTCGTTTTTTTCAATTACAATCAATTTTTCTAGAAAGTCTTCCAAAACAAATTCTTTCGGAAATTCATTCTGCGTGGATAAGACTACAGATTTTTTCATAGACACGAAAATAGGAATTAAAATGTGCTACCATTCAAAGAGGCCTTTTACCGAATAAAAACAGTTTTGAAAAAGACCTCAAATCTATGTGGATATATGCCAAAATTAGCTTTATTTTGCAGGCTTAAACCGCATACCATGGAAATGCAACAGCTTAAAAAAGGAAGTAAAGGAAGGTGTTTTGTTTTCTTCCTGGGCTTTTTGATACTCTTTATCCTATTATGGATTTGGATTATTAAGAAAAATCAAAGCGGTTTGTAATATAATTAGGTATTACACCCTAATAATCCTCTTCATTTTCAAACAATAGTATCGTCGCTATCTCATACTGACCTTCTTTGACATAGAGGTCAGCTCCTCCGATAGCTACCTTGATTTGGTCCTTAGCCTTATTCATTACCATGGCTTCGATACCATTTTTGATTAACTGGAGACGCTTTATTTCGGCCTTATAATTGTCTCCCAGGGACATAATTTTTCTCCAACCTTGCATAATGAGTGTTTTATATAAAAACAAATTTATATATATTTATTTGCTAATATATAATCCTTGGTTCATTTATTTTTATTGTTTTTTTAAAATAAAATGCAATTTACTGAATATCAATGTGTTAAAAATAAAATACCCATAAAATATTTCTATAATTACACATATAAAAACCAATTATTCATCCTTTGATCGTTCAAATTCGTATGGCACATGAAATTCCACACGATTATTCTACTAAAGTTCTCCTTAGCTACCTGAATGTTTCTGAATATCTTTGGGTGTACTTTATAGAAAGTAAGAAACGAAACCTCGTAAAATTTGAGGTGTTCCTGTTTTCTAAAAAGTATTAGCCATTAATTTCATTATTTAATTTCGTTGAATTCAACCAACATGAAAATAGCCTCTTCGCTCGTTTTGATAATAGTCTATTGCCTAGTCGCATTTTCAGCTTCTGCCCAGGAATACCCTTTGGGTTTGGAAAATAAATTGACTACCTATTTTAATTCAAATCCTGAGCCTATTCCACATCATCTTTTTACCGAGAAAAACATTCCCCTTAGTTTAATTTCAAATTTATCATCCGCTCTATCCAGTTACCAGGTTGTTGAATTAGATTTAGGTCAACTCGAACAACTATTTTCCTCTAAACCACCATCTCTTTCAATAGAGTTAGAAGACCCTGAACATAAAATATTTTCACTGCGACTAATTAAAAATGAGCTCTTTTCACAAACTGCTCAATTACTCACCTCATCCGGTACCTATCAAAATTTAATTACCGGGTTACATTATCATGGTATCGTAGAAGGCGTGCCCGGATCCATTGCCGCCATAAGCATTTTCGAACATGAGATCATGATGATGGTATCTTTCCCTGGCTCGGGTAACTTAATCGTGGGGAAAATGGACGAAATCCGTACTAACACAGAATCCCATAATGGCCATCTGGTTTATTATGAAAAAGATTTGTTGGCAACAAATCCATTCGAATGTTTTACTAATTCTAATGCAATGCCTCCAAATAATGGAGAATCCCTCTTTGGCCTAAGTACTATATTTCCAAATCCTTGTGGACGGGCTCTAATTCACCTGGAATGCGATTATCAAATGTATATCGACAAAGGAAGTAATGTCAATAATGTTGTGAATTATGTAAGCGGACTTTTTAATATGGTGTCTACACTCTATGAAAACGAATCAATAAAAATTGGGATCTCTGATATTTTTGTTTGGACGACACAAGATCCTTTTGCCCGGAGTGATTCGGGCGCTGGATTAGGTTCTTTTGTGAATTATAAAAAATCAAATTTCAATGGAAATTTGGCCGCGCTATTAACTACTGTGACGAATAATAATGGCGGCAGGGCTTACGTAGATGTCCTTTGCACAAAAGGATTTTCATATAATAATATTCACAACTCTTACAATCAAGTCCCAACGTATTCCTGGTCTGTTCAGGTACTCGCGCATGAATTGGGACACAACTTCGGTAGCCCACATACACAAAATTGTAGTTGGGGACCCAATAAAAATGCAGCTTTAGACAATTGTTATACTACGGAAGGAGGATGTGCCTTAGGACCCCCGGCTACAGGAGGAGGCACTATCATGAGTTATTGTCATCTGACTCAATTCGGCATTAATTTTTCAAAAGGTTTTGGTAAAGAACCTGGAGATTTGATCCGGTCAAAGTTTTCTTCAGCCAGCTGTTTGACAAAATTTATTGAAGCCAGCACTTCAGTAAATATAAATGGTCCTTACCTGGAAGGAGATAATGTAAAGATTATTGCTAAACCGACCGAGATGGATTATACCTACGATTGGTTTCATTATGATTACAAAATTCCTAATGCTAAGGACACGATATATAAAGTCAATTATTCCGGAATTTACAAAGTGGCTGTCTCCGATAATTGTACAGAATATGGGGATCCTGATACCATACAATTTAAAGATTTCCTTGTAAATCTGGGATGCCCGGTAACCCCTGGTAAAAAAGATTCCTTCATGATGTCGGTGATCCTAGATGCCGATGATATCACAGATCGAGATAGTTTTGTTTTTCCGGATACTATTTTTAATAAAATTCCCACTACTGCAAAAGATATTCTGGTAGAAATAAAAACTACCATTACACCCAATGGGAATTCATGGACGCAAAGTGTCTTCATGACGTATTCTGGACCCATCACTACCAATATATTTAATGCGGCCTATCGACCTAATGCCAAGGAACCCTTATTTTTTACAAAAGAGAAAACGTATTCCAGAATTTTAGGGCGGTTTGATCCAAAAGGTAAATGGGTTTTTACAGCGAATGATATCCGTCCGGATGCAGGAATTATAGACGCGAAAGTCACCCAACAATTGATATTATCATGGAGATTTCCAGACACCGCTACGCAATGTACCCTTCCACTATGCGAGGGAAAATCAAAAATATTGGATGCGGGCATTTCCGGTGCTACCTATACTTGGTCTAACGGCGTAAGAATTAAAACGCTTTCCGTAAATAAACCCGGAACGTATTCAGTCACGGTGACCAAAAATAGTAAATCCTCCAGACATACTATTTATTTAGTAACGAAACCATTACGATTTACTCAATCCATCACTATTTGCGATGGCGATAGCTTGAACATTGGAAAACATACGTATGCAGCAGCCGGAACTTTTATAGATACCTTGGTAGCCTCTGATCTTTGTGATAGTATTCTAACTACCGAATTAACCGTATTAAACAGGCCGATCACTTATTCAAAAGATACCATTTGTTACGGGGAAGAATACCTGGGAATAAAATACTTTAGTTCCACGAGTGTCCAAATAGTTTATCAAGCTTTCAACGGATGTGACAGCATTCATGAGATAGATTTATTTGTTACTCCTGAAATTCATACACTGGTAGATATCAATTTAGCTTGCGAAAATATAGGCGCCGATGTGGATTTGGTAACACAAGGCGGAAGCGGAAATTTATTGTATACATTTTCCCATGATTCGTTAGCCACTTCATTAAAAGGATTGAAAAGCGGACAATACGCAGTAACAGTCACAGATGAACGAGGGTGTAATAGTCGATTAGATTTCGAAATTAAAAATTATGATACGCTAAACATCCAATCACAAATTAAATTTGTTCGCTGCTATAGTGAAAGCAATGGGGAAATTAATTTGGACGTACTCAGTGGGACTGCCCCTTATTTATTTCAATGGTCATCGGGAAATAATACGTCCTCTATTACAAATTTAACCGCTGGTAAATACCAAATTATGATTGTTGATGCGAACGGATGTAATTATCAACAGGAATTTGAAGTCATAGAACCAGAAGAATTGATGGGTATTGTGGAAACTAAACCAAGCAGCGGGTCTAACGGATCTATCAATGTAACTGCATCAGGTGGTGTTCCACCTTATACATACTTATGGTCAACGGGTGGACAAACCAATGAACTCAAAGATTTAGCGCCAGGTCGATATTTCTTGACCATAACAGATGCCAATGAATGTATACGGATCCTAGAGGCCTCGATAGATATGTCTGTTTCCACTCTGGATTTGGATATTTCTCAAATAGTCATGCTACCTAATCCAGCTAATGACCAATTAGTTATTTCATCAATTGTAAAAAATATTAATTCAGTCACTTTATATGCAGTAGACGGCAAAACGATGTTGTTTCAACATTTCGGGACACCCGTTGATCGTACGGAGTTGTCTTTACAACATATTCCATCCGGCGTGTATATTATTAGTATAAAAACTGCGCAGCACCAACTTTATAGGCAAAAAATTATCAAATTTTAACGATCGATAATTTTTAAAGAAACATCTGACTATTTAGGATCGCGCTTTAAAATATATCGTTCAACTCACCCCCAACCTCCCGATATCATCGGGACAGGCTATCTCTTTCAAAGAGGGGTAAAGAGAATACACAGCCAAGTTCCACTTTTAACAGGGAGGGTAAAGTGAATATTTTGTAACATGAGAATAACTGAACTATCAAGATCATTGAGAAAGAATCAAACTAAAGCAGAGTCATTTTTTTGGAAAAAAACTCGTAATCGAAAATTATTTGACTTAAAATTTAATAGACAATTTGCAATAGAGCATACTAATATTAATGGCAGGAAATCATTTTATATTGCCGATTTTTATTGCCATGAAAAAAATGTATCATTGAAATTGATGGTAGTATTCACAACCACCAAAAGGAATATGATACGTTGAGAGAAGAACAGTTATTGGAAATGGGATACCAAGTAATAAGATTCACAAATCATGAAATATTGTACTATTGGGAAAAAGTGGAAAGTGAATTAGTAAAATATTTCAAAATTAATTTATAAAACCCATATTTAGCTCCCCTCTCTTTTAAGAGAGGGGTAGGGGGTGAGTTGAAAAGTAGTGCTTTCCGCCAGTTGGCGGAAAGTTCCCTCGATTTGGATGATCGAGTAAAAAGGCATACAAAATGCCTTTTTACGAAGTGAACCTGAACAAATCGAAAGACATACAAAATGTCTTTCGATGCAGTGAACTGAAAATGAATCCGGAGTTTACGAATGATTCATTGAGGAATTGCTTTTAATTGAGAACTATGTTCTATTAACTTCTATTTGTTCTTTTGCAATCGATCAAAAGAACCAAAAACTTGTCCAAAATAAGGCGCTTCTTCTATACTCTTAACCATCAGCTCTTAATTTTCTGCTTCGCTGATCTTCGACGATGCCTCTGTTGGTTTGGTTTTTTCAAACCCTTTAATTCTCCTCTTAAATAGTAGTCTTGTTTTTCAGTGTCAAAGCTCAAAGCCGCTACG
>JALYPU010000056.1 GCA_030856215.1 Bacteroidota bacterium | reverse complement strand
GGATTATTATGAGGGTAATTTGAGAAATTCAAAATTCCTTTCTATAATTCAATCCGACAAAATATATTCAGGCGCTTTCCGATGTTTAGTCCCCTGCTCATATGCATATGCAATCTGCAGCAGTAGCGGCTCACTCCACGCCCTACCCATAATAGAGAGATCAACCGGTAATTCACCCACAAATCCCATTGGAACAGCAATACTCGGATATCCTGCAATAGCCGCTAATGAAGAACTGCCTCCCATAAAATGATCACCATTAACCAGATCAGTTTTCCAGGCAGGTGAACCTGTGGGCGCAATGATAGCATCCAGTTGGTGTTCAATCATCAATTTGTCAATGCCTTCTTCTCGCGTGACTTTTTGGATTTTGTTTAATGCAGTATTGTATTCTGCAGATTGCAGATCTCCTTTTGCATTTGCCATTTCTAATAGGTGTTGGTCGAAGTAGCGGAGCTCTACGGAATCTTTTTTATTGAATGCAATCAACTCGTCAAGACTTTTTATAGGCGCATCAGTACCAAGGCTTGCGAAGTATTTATTTACCCCCTCCTTAAACTCATACAAGAGTACATCAAATGATTCTTCATCAATATCATCCAGGCGGGATTCAATTTCAATCACCATTGCTCCCTGATCCTTCATAAATCTTACGGCTTGCATCATCAGGGTATCCACTTTATCGTGAAAGCCAAGCGTATTAGTCAGTAGCCCGAGCCGTTTACCTCTCAATCCATCTACCTTAAGAAATTTCGTATAGTCAGAATGGAATACAGCCGATGGATCTAATGTCTTACTGTCACTTGAGTCAGTACCCACCATGACACCAAGGCTGACAGCAACATCTTCAACCGTACGGCACATCGGACCTGGTGTATCCTGAGAAAATGAAATTGGAATAATTCCGGAACGACTAATAAGCCCAACAGTAGGTTTTAACCCAACAATACCATTGTTATTGGACGGACATACAATCGAGCCGTCCGTCTCAGTGCCAATAGCGATGACACAAAGATTAGCAGCTACGGCGACGCCGGACCCAGAACTTGAGCCGCAAGGATTGCGATCCGTCACATATGGATTTTTAGATTGACCTCCAAGACCACTCCATCCACTGGAGGACATATGACCCCGAAAGTTTGCCCATTCACTCAGGTTGGATTTCGCAATGATGATAGCACCCGCCTCTGTCAATTTGTGCACCAACCAACTATCCTGATCCGGAAATGAATTTCGCAGGGCGATACTACCAGCAGTGGTAGGCATTTCATGCGTATCGATATTATCTTTTATAATGACAGGTATGCCATGCATTGGTCCTCTGATTTTTCCGGCAGCCATTTCTTTATCCAGCGCTTCAGCCTGTTTCACTGCATCGGGGTTAACATAGATAATTGAGTTGAGCTGTGGTCCATTTTTGTCGATGTCATCAATGCGTTGCAGGTAATCTTTCACCACAGCGGTGATGGTATACTTACCATCTTTATAACCTTGCTGTAGTTGGGTGATGGTAATTTCTTCGAGATAGGCTGTCGATGCAGACCCTGTTGTGGTGGGCCTTTGCGGAGATTGGCATGCCAGTAAAAGGATGAGGAAGGTATAACAAGTAAATAATTTCATTCGGTTGGAATTGAGCATGCTTAAATGTAATTTTTATTAAAGCTTTTCGCTAGTTCGTTGAACGGTAAAATTGGTAAACTCTGTTCAGTAAGACAAAATCAATACATTTTACGAGTTGCAAAGTGGACAAGTTTTTAATGCAATCTAGAAATGAATGAATGGAGGTTTTGCAGTTGACATCAAAAGAACATTCTAACTGCAAAGTTTCAAAACAAACTATTCAACGGTATCATCTCTTATTTTTTCTTTCTATGTGATTCACCTTTATGTTCGATCCGGTGTGCTTTTTTGAACTTTCCACCCCCCCTTATGGCAGGTCGAGTTGTTAGCAGTCAGATTATTTGTGAGGCAGATCTTTCGGAAGAAGCAAGGCGGTATTTTGCGAGAGTGTTAGGCTGTATGATTGATTAATTAGCTAATGCTATACCAAAACTGTATAGTTTGAAAAATTAAATTAGCGACATTTAACATTAATAAATTTTCATTTTGACGAGGTTCTATGTAATTTCAAATTTATTATAGCACAAGCACTTAGAAAAGATATTTTTTTGAATTAATGTAAAGTCTATTGAATTGCCAGTTAGCGTAATTCACTCTCGTCCTTTATTTTTATTGCTCATTTAGGCTCACGACTATATTGAAAAGTTTTTAATCCTAACGATATATGTGTTTTTGAATATACGGGTAAACTATGCCCTTGTGTAATGCCACATTCATGTTGATTTTTTAACCCTTAATTATTTATACAATGAACACCACAATTTTAATGCGCTTGTTATTGTTAGCTATATTGCTATCCTCATTTCAATTGGCAAGTAGCCAAAGGTCTTTGATAAACCTCCTAACATGGATGGAATTTGAAATTCCCGTTGGCAACCAAGTCTTTGTCGACAGTCTTTTAGCAAATCCATTGTATGATTTTGTATGGCCCGTAGAAGTTGATTACCTGCCCGATTTTGATCTTCTTGAAGATGGAAATATAGAATTTACATTGCCTGATTATGATAGTACTTTATTTGTAAGCGCTAGCCAAGTTAAATTTGAAGATGAAGATGATTTTGTATGGAGAGGAATGTTTACAGGCAATGATGAAGGAGACATGATGATGATAGAAAAAGATGGAGAAGTTTATGGTTACTTCTTTATTGATACTACTGTAGGGTATGAATTAATGGATTTAGGTGGTCACACCAATATTCTAGTTAAGTATTCTCCTTTATATTTTGATACTACGCTTGCTGATTGTGCATACGAGAATCCGTTGGATAATTTAAATAGCTCTGAGTTAATAGAAACAAGAGGAGAATGCCAAGAGGATGCACTTCCAATTCGAATATTGGTTTACGTTTCAGATGCTGCCTATAAAAAGGTAATTCCAGAACAAAAAGTTGGCCTTTTCATTGAGCAATTGAATTTTGCACTAGACAATAGTGCTTTATCCATCGATCAAATTTACTTTGAAATTGCTGCCATTTTGCCATTTTCTGATATACCAGGCAATTCATCATGGGATGAGTCAGCCTTTATAAATTCAGATTTAGCTGACCTTAAGGATGAAGTTACAGGAGCATCTGTTGATCCTAGAGATGCGCTTGGAGCAGATTTAGTATGCTTATTAGTTGATGGAAATTATGACGATTGCCATACTACAGGTTTCGCTTATCAACATAGTCCAGGAGATTTATTATCAGGGTTTTCAATCGTAGAAGGTGATGGGGGAACAAAATATTCCTTTGCCCATGAGGTAGCTCATAATATAGGCTGCGGACACCAGAATAACACTTTCGAACCAAATTATGCTCGAAGCTGGCATTGGAAGAATAATGGAAAAAGGAAATCAACCATAATGCAATCAGGCGGCTCAGGAAAACAAACAAGAATTTTAAACTATACCAATCCTGATGTTTATTTTGTAGGTCACGTTACTGGTGTAGAAGCTTCTAGAGATAATGCTAGACAATTGGTAGAAGGAAGAGATGCCGTGGCCGATAACTTCTGTTCTGAACCTAAATTAGTTGCAATTATTAAAGGACCTCGCGTTGGCATTAACAATGTTCTATACACATGGAACGCTGATGTTCTTTTTTGCTCAAATATTACGAATTACAAATGGCAAATCAGTGGAAATGGAATAAAATATTTAGGAGCAGGGCAAAGTAGTACAATGGATGAACTATCTTTATATTTAACTGGAATTAAAAAACTCTGGATAAAATTGACTGTTACATGCAATGGGACAGACATTGACACTGATGTAATTGTTATTGACAACTATAGCTTCTACTCCCACATGGTTAATGAAACCAATATAACACCTATTGAAGAACAGGACTTAACCTTCTTGAGTTCTTATCCAAATCCTTCGAATGGTGAAATAAATTTAAACTTCATCTTAAAACAAGATGGAAAAGTTTCTATCATAAGAACTGATAGTTATGGAAAATCGTATACCTTGCATGAAGGTTTCTATCAAAAGGGCGAACATAAATACATTGATTCTAGTAGTAATTCTTTAAATGGAACTTATTACTATTCTATTCAAATAAATAACGAAATACTTTCTACTAAAACCATAATTAAACATTGATTAATCATATTTTATGAAAATAGCAAGTATAACTCCCCAAGTATTGTTTTTAATAATACTTGGGGTAAATTTGGGCTGTGTAAAGGATGAACTTCAAAAAGGAGAAGCATTTGCTTTCTCATCCTTTAAGAACAGTGAATCAAAATTCGATGCAAAATTTGTTGATGGTGATCGACCAAATTCTATTAGTTTAAGGCTTACGCACTATAGTGACAATGGCTATCTTAACATTATCCAAATTGCTAATGCGCCTAAAACTAATGATACTACGTATTTAACCCATTTTGATGAAATACCCAGTATGCCAATAGATACTTTTAGAGCAGAATTTTTTGTTCAATTGGATGAAGATGTTATAGGAGACTATTATGTAGTGGATACTGTACATTCAAATGCGGATAGTTATATTATATTAAGTGATTTCTCTGCAAGAAAGGTTACTGGTTCATTTCAAATTAATTTTGTTCTTGATCCGGAAATAACTTGGATAAAATTTGATGAATCGATTCCAGACACATTTAATATTCGAAACGGAAGATTTTCTGCAGAGCAATATTAACACGGACGTTGTAAGATGTCTCGTCCTGAAATAGCTTGTCACTTTAAAAGCTATCAGGATGGAAAATACAAAGGAAAAAACTAAAAAGAAAGACCCATTAAGCAGATCCCCTTATGTTAAAAGGTCTGATCTGGAGATGGCAAAGATTGCTTCGGAAATTGATGCCGGACTCCTTGGG
>JALYPU010000045.1 GCA_030856215.1 Bacteroidota bacterium | reverse complement strand
ATTCCGAATAGTCCAATAATAAATTTTGGAAATCTTGAAGATTTATCGCCAACCGAAATTCCAAAATCACAAAATCGATGGACTGAAATTGAAAATTGCCAACGGTTCTTTTCTCAATTGATAAACTAAAACGGCATTGCCATTTGCACAGGTATAGCCATCGGCAAGGTTATTGAATTGTAGTTTAGAATAAATATCTCCTTGCCTTTATAGCGTTCACCTTTAAAATCATTCTCTTTCTTTTGTCCGTTTTTCTGGTCATCGGTGCGGTTTATTGTGTAATTCCATTCCTTATCGTGAATTTCCGTTGCCCAATCATAAATGTTTCTCACTTCATCAGTATTATCGTAAGTTATGAGAAATTTGATTCGATTTCTGTTTTCAAATAAAACGCGATTTAGCCGTAAATGATCATCAATCGAGAAAGAATGAGTGTAAAATTTATCCTGGTCTGCATTAAAATACGGTGGGTCAATAAATAAAAACGCTTCATCTGGAACATTATCAATCAACATTTCAAAATCAAAATTTGTGATTTTTACATTTTGCAGTTTCTCACTTGTCCGCAAAATGTTTCGCGCCCAATTTTCTGGGCGCATACTATATTTTTCACCATATCCCCAAAAGCAATTTTGCGGTTTCATAATACCTGAATAAGAAGTCCGATTAAGATAAAACCAACGTGCTGCTTTTTCTAAATTATTCGTTGAAATAAATTCACTTTTATAGTAGTTATGTCTTTCTTTTGTGGCTTCCTCGCCATCTAAAAATTCGATAAGTTCCTTTGGTCTGTCCCGAATAATTGTGTAAGTATTTACTAAAGCATCATCAATATCATTTAGCCAATTTTTACTTACCTTTTCTTTGGCAAAGAAAATTGAAGCCCCACCAGCAAAAGGCTCAATGTAATACGAGTGTTTTGGAATATGCTCTAAAATCAATTTTCGAGCATAGAATTTTCCACCAGCATAACGAAACGGAGAATTGATTGCTTTATTCATAACTCTATGTTGCTAATTATAGTATGCGAACTTAGTCTTGTGGTCAAGTTATATTGTGCGAAATATCTTTCTTAATGTAAGCGGGTGTGAAATACGACGAAATTTTGAAACATTATTACACGGGAATTGACTTGACACGGGCTTACTGACATTTAGGGCTTTCCTATAAAAAGTTGAGAGCCTTGAGAACAAGGAAGCAAATAGTTATTTTTATAATTACCAAACTTAGAAAAATAGCTATTCCCTTTAGGTTGATAAAACAAGATTATTGATGTGTTCTAAAATATTGACAAGTTGTTCTTTGGAAATAAAGGTTTTGCCCAACAGATTATCGGTTAATATCTTTTCTAATTCTTGCAGATTCAATTTGTAATCACGATGATGCAAATACTTTTGCCGAATCAGATGAATCAAATATTCGGTTGGGTTGCAAAGTGGCGAATATCTGGGAAAATGATGAAATCGAACCCTCAAGGGAACGTCCAATTTTTGGTAGAAATCCGTTTTCATTTTATTTTTGTGAGTTGGGTTATTGTCTAAAAAGATGTCTGCCGAAGTATAGCCTTGAGCGACGAGAGTTTGAGCTAAATCAACCATAAAATCAGCAATGTCGAAACTTTTAGCTCCGGGTTTGGTTTGGAAATAACATTCGGCACTAAAGAGTTCAATGGCTAACAACCCGTTGGTGCGCGTCCGTTTTTTTCATCGGTTTTAACCCGTGGTCGAGTGTTCTTTTCTGCCCAACCATAGTAATTACTTGGCTTGGAACTGATAGAAAATTCATCGAAAGTAATGACCGCATTATTTTCATCAGAATTGAGCAAAACTTGTTTGAAGTCTTCGATAAATTGGAGTTGTTCTTGATGGGAAGCATTTTGATAATCCGCGTGAGCCTTTTGATGCGACAGGTTGAGACGCCTCAGAAGATCATAAATGCCGCTTTTGTAGTCAACCTTAAATTCGCGTTTGATAAACTCGCGCATCAGCCCGCCATTCCAAATATTGCCTTCGAAACCGCATTCAAACGGGGCTTTGGAGATAATCGTTTGTTTGAAAGAAAGTTCTTGTGCCGGCGAAAGCAAAGTCGGTTTTGGGCGCAGTGCCAAACGGCACAGTCCTTCGAAACCTTCTTTCAAATAGAGGTTGACCAATAGATAGACGGTGTTTTTATTAAGCGAAAGGATTTGACAAATAGTTGAAACATCATCGTTTTCGGCAAAGAGTTTAATGGCTCTGAGGCGTTTGCGGATATATTCCTGTTGATAACGCTGAAAATACTTTGTCCATTCGGCTCGGTCAAACCCTAATTTATCGAATTCAGTTTTTTTAGATTTTGGCATTAAATCATTTTACAGATTTAATGTCCTAAAGGGAATAA
>JALYPU010000042.1 GCA_030856215.1 Bacteroidota bacterium | reverse complement strand
CTACGATATTCTTCGGGAAAGGATATAGAATACTCTTTTTCCAGAGCGGCTAATTCTTTTTCATCTGATGACTTATTTGTTTCAATTCTGACATTCGGGAGATCGCTCTTTATCCAGTTAATAAAATCGTTTTCCATGATTTATATTCAGAAGTGTGTACCGGATCAATGAGAGATACTGCCTTTTATCGCACTTTATAACAGAAAATTATTGGCATTAAGAAGTTTCAGCCCACTTTATCATTACTCCAGCGTTGGCAATGAACCGAACGAAATTCCTTCATTAATCATAGTCAGAACCTCGCGCAGATCTTTTCCAAGGTATTGGGTCGAATATCTTTTTAAGTTACCTGAATCCATCCTATAAATTGCCATTTTACCATTCTCCCAATTATTATACCTGTCAAAAACATATAAGTTATTCCCATTGTCATTTGCAATTATAAACACCCCATTTTCCAATTGTTTTGAATAGACTGGGTCGTCGTGCAATAGGGAAACATCTTCAACAGTATAAAATGAAAATACTCCATTGCTACCATAAAAAGTCATACCATCGGAATGCAGTAATAATTCATTGTAATCGGCAGGGAATTCAAAAGAGAATTCATTCCCAAGGTCGGCGACCTCTTTTTCACTTGCAGGAGCGTCTTCCTCAATTCGAAGATTTTTTAAATTATTTTTCACCCATTCTATAAAATCATTTTTCATAATTAAAATATTTTTAGAAGTGTGTTCCGAAATATAACGAAAAGCCAATTTTTAAATCTGATTCTGACTTAACTATACAACAGTATCTCCTAACCACGGAAGAGCAGAAAAATCAATGCCTTCATCCATTTTACTTAACATTTCGCGGATGTTTGATGCGATATATACTGAACTCTTGCGACTTAAAGACCCATCATCAAGCATAAAGATTGCGTTGTGTCCCTTTTCCCAAAGGTTATTCGGGTCATAAGCAAAAATGCTATTACCATTATCATCACCAATCAAGAACAATCCATTTAAATAATCGGTATAGCTCGGATCATCATTAATGAGTGCAATTTCCTCAGTATTAAACCATGCAAAAACATTATTTGAGCCATAAACAGTTCCACCATTGGAATGTAAGAGCAGCAGCTTGAAGTCATCAGGCACAGCAAGTTTAAATTCATTCTCAAGCTCATTAATCTTTTCTTCAGTAGTTCTATCTAAGAAACGCCATTTAAGCTGAGGGAGCTGCTGAATCCAAATAATAAAATCCGATGCCATCTTCTATTTTTTTTAGTTGAAATGCGTTCCGAATATACTGAATAACTCATTGTTTATAATTTGCTCCGTTAATTTGGAGTTCATTTGCAAGGATGATTTAACTTCATCATAAATACTTTTAAAAAATAAATCATTCTTTTTAATCAATTCATTGATTTTCGCTTCAGGTACGTCTGCAATCCTTAAATCTTCAATCATGAGCTCTCGCTCTTGCATATAATTCCTTTCACCAGCAGTTGACGCTCTTGCTCTTTGCCTGCTTGTGATACGATTATGAGGTGAAGCTGATCGCCTATCCCGAAGATTGATTGATGGGGGTATCTTTTCATTGTATAATTCTTTAGTAATGCTTTCGGGGTAATCTGTTTTTAACTTACTATTTATTCTGAGCTCACCCCAAAATTTCTGTATTGAATGATGCGCCTCAAAAAAATGATCAGTTCCCTTGACCGTAAGCTTTTCATAAACGTCAATAGCATACTCATAAATAGACTCTCCCCCTCCCTTAGGAGTAAGTGTCCAGCCATCAACAGTTTTGACCGCAAACCCTTTCGCATCTGCTTCCGCAATCAAACGATTTGTCAATGTTTGATCAAAAGTCTTTAATACATCATCTGTTTTATATCCTACTCCTAATTTATTCAGTTCATTTTCTATCTGCGTAGTTGCTTCATCAAGCTGTTTTTTATACCTATGAAAATATTCAATAACAGTCCTATCGCTATCCGGAATATTAAACTTGTTTACAAGTGCATCTATTCGTTGCGCCTGCACTTCTGTTATTTT
>JALYPU010000035.1 GCA_030856215.1 Bacteroidota bacterium | reverse complement strand
CTTCAAAAGCAATGAAGGAGATTATTGAATATTGCAAGGCGCATTATGAATATGTGATCATTGATACGCCACCGATCGGCCTGATTTCGGATGCTTACGTGCTCATGAGAGAAGCAACGGTTCTTTTGTTTGTATTAAACACGCATGCAGCTTCCCGTGGCGCACTTGAAAATGCCCATGAAGTAGTAGCGCTCAATCCTGATATCCATTTCGGATTTATCCTGAATGGCGTAAAAAGGAAAAAATCGAAATATTATTACAACCGTTATGGTTATTCGTATCGCGGCGGTTATGGATCATATGGACGTGGTGGATATGGAAGTTATGGCGGTTATGGCAGTTATGGCAGTTATGGTGCGGAAAATGGTGGCAATTCAGGAAACAAGGCAAAACCTCCTAAAACTGACAAATAATCAAAAAATATTATTTGGTTTCTGCTTAATTTTCGGTTAATTAATTTGTTTGGTTTAGACCAGGCAAGATTTTCTTAATTGCATAAAATGATTAACTTTGAGTAAGAAAACTACTCAACCTTGATTGAAACGCTGATTTCTTCAAAAACCCGTGTAAAGCTTCTATTCAAGTTTTTTCTCAATAGCTCCGCCACGGCTTATCTGCGTGGGCTCGAGGAAGAGTTCGGGGAATCCAGCAATGCTATTCGGCTTGAACTGAATAAATTTGAGAAGGCCGGATTCATTAATTCTCATCTTCAGGGGAATAAAAAAGTTTTCAAAGCCAATTCCAAACACCCGCTTTTTGGAGATATAAACAGCATCGTCATGAAATTGACAGGGCTGGATCATATCATCGATTATATTCTTCAAAGAATGGGTGATCTTAAAAAAGTTTATCTCGTTGGAAAGCTGGCTAAGGGCCAGGATACAGACATTATTGACCTTGTCCTCGTTGGGGAAATCAACAAAACATTTTTGGTAGACCTGATTGAAAAAGCAGAAAAAAAAATTGATAAAAAAATCCGTTATATCCATTACAGGTCAGCGGAATTTGAACTTGAAAAAATAAAGGAACCGGGTATGTATCCTTTATTGCTCTGGAGCAAAGAGTGAAGTTGGTAAAATAAATTATTGCAGCCGGCGCATTTCATTATGTGACTGAGGTGGCGAAGCCTTGAATGGACGTTACAAAAAAAAATAAAAAAGAATGGTATGCCTTATATGTAAATGTGAGGCACGAGAAAAAAATTTCCATTCGGATGATTGAAAAAGGCATTGATTGTTACATTCCTTTAGTGAAAAAAATAAATCAGTGGAGCGATCGGAGAAAACTGGTAGAAACCCCCTTGATTCCCGGATATGCTTTTGTAAATATCAGTATGGATGAAATGGACAAACCCCGGTTTATTAACGGCGTTGTTAATTTTGTTCGGTTCAATGGAAAACCTGCAATTATCCGGTCCGCTGAAATTGAGGGATTAAAATATTTTGTGGAAAACGGGTATGGCCTGGAAGAAGCAGGAGAGGATGAATTGAAATTAGGAGACCGTGTAGAATTCAGGCTTGCAGATTTTAAATCGTTTATCGCTGTAGTAGAGGAATTTGTGGGCGACAATTTTGCAATTATCACATTTGAAGGTGTTGCAAAAAATCTCAAACTCAAAGCAGCAAAAAAAGCATTGAAAAAGAAAATCCAGTAAGTACTGATGAGTAAAAAAATTATCATTATTGGGGGAGGATTATCAGGAACGCTTGTTGCAATGAATTTTCTTGAAAATTCGCCCGATACCCAGATTACGTTGATTGAAAAAAATCCGGAAAAGCTCGGACGCGGTGTAGCATATCATCACGATTTTACGCACCAGCCATTGAATGTAGTAGCTTCCGCAATGAGTTTGTTCAGCGACCGGCCTTCGCATTTTGTGGAGTGGCTTACAACGAATCATTTTCGGTTCAACCATTTACTTCCGGTTATTCATCCGGATGTTTTTGTACCGAGGAAAATTTTCGGGGATTATATTATTGAAAATCTCGAGTTGCTGCATCATAAGCATAAAGGGAGATTACAAATAAGGATTGACGAGGTTATTTCGCTTACAGAAAACAAAAAACGATACCTGGCTAAACTTGAATCAGGTGTTGAAATTTACGGCGACGATATTATTCTTGCACTCGGAAATTTTCCACCGGCAGATTTGTTTACAGAAAACGATCCAATGAACAATGACTCAAGATATTTTTCCATTCCCTGGGTCGACCGGATTTACAGCAATATAAAAGGAGATGAAAATATTCTATTGGTGGGTACTGGTCTTACTGCTGTTGATGTAGTACTGGGTTTAAAGATGCGTGGGTTTAATGGTAAGGTTACAATGGTTTCGCGTCGCGGGAGACTTCCATCGCCACATAATCTTTCAGCCAAACCTGTCAGAATGGAATATGACGGACATTCTCATCCACGTGATACCTGGTTTTGGGTAAAAGGGAAAATGAAGGAAAACCATAAACTTCCATGGACTTCCGTAATTGATGGACTACGCCCGCTCACACAGAAAATCTGGATGAGTTGGACTCTGGAGGAGAAAAAATATTTTATGAAAAGGCTACGCCCATTTTGGGAAATTGCACGGCATAGAATTCCTTCAGCTTCCAATGAAATTTTAAATGAGCTTATTAAATCGGGAAGACTTGAAATTGGAAAAGGCGAAATCAGGTCGACAAACATTACGAAAGAAGGAATAGAAACCGAATTCATGTTTGATAACCTTTATAGAAAAAGTAGTTTTCAGAAAATCATAAATTGCACCGGGCCGGAATCCAATTACAGAAAAGTGAAATTTCCGATTATCCGCAATCTTATGGAGCAGGGAAAAGTAGTTTCTGATGAGTTAGGGCTTGGAATTAATTGCACCCCTGGCGGTAAAATTTTGGATCAATCCCAAAAAGAGGTAGAAGGATTGTGGTGTATTGGACCAATGAGAAAATCGATTCTCTGGGAAACTACTGCGTTACGCGAATTGCGTGAACAAGCGACAGAACTGGTAGGGTTTGTACTAAAAAAACAGGATGCGGTTTGATTATTTTGTTTCCAAAACAAATAAAAATATATTTTTAATTTTCGCAGTAAAATGCCCGTAAATGAAACCTGAATTAAAACTATCCGGTACAATTTCGGAACATGCTTCTGAATCAGACTGGGATATAATATTCCGTCCGAAGAATAAATGGTACAATATAGATATCAAAGGTATCTGGCACTATCGTGACCTGATTAAACTATTTGTCAGAAGAGATTTTGTTGCCCAGTACAAACAATCATTGTTAGGCCCTTTATGGATTCTGATCCAACCCTTGCTGACTACAATTCTTTACGCCCTCATTTTTGGATTTATTGCACGTGTGCCAATGGGAGGAATTCCACCGGCATTGTTTATCATGACAGCATTTATTCCCTGGATTTACTTTGCTGATTGCATTTCCAAAACAGCGACAACTTTTACTGGCAATTCGGCCATATTCGGAAAGGTTTATTTTCCCAGACTTGTTTCACCTATTTCTGTTATTATTTCAAGCCTCTTCAAATTTTGCATCCAGCTGTTTCTTCTCGCCGGAATCTTTATTTATTATAAAGTTTTTCATGGTGTGAATGTGAAAATCGATTACCATATAATTTTTCTTCCGTTATTAATTCTACTGCTGGCAGGATGTGGACTCGCTATTGGATTAATCGTTTCTTCCTTAACTACCCGATACAGGGATCTGGGTTTTCTCATTGGATTTTTTATCCAATTTTTAATGTATGGCTCCTCTGTAGTTATACCTTATACCACTTTCAAAAATCATGAGACAATTTATGCCATTCTCAAATGGAATCCACTGTTATGGATAATGGAAGCTTTCCGAAGGGCAGTTCTGGGTGTAGGAGAATGGTCATGGCTGGGATTGTTTTATGCTTGTGGTTTTATGCTTGTTCTTCTTTTTATCGCAATCGTGATTTTCAGCAAGGTAGAACGTTCTTTTATGGATACGGTTTAATAAACTGAAATATGAGTCGTAAAGTAATTTCTGTAGAAAATATCTGGAAACAGTACCGGCTTGGAACCGTCGGAAGCGGTATGCTTGGCAAGGATATTAGTCGCTGGTGGAGCAAGGTTCGTGGGAATGAAGATCCATTTTCAGTAATTGGAGAAAATGACCGTACAAAAAAATCGGAATCCGAATTCGTATGGGCTTTACAGGATATTTCTTTTTCTCTTGAGCAGGGTGAAGTATTGGGAATTATTGGAAGAAATGGAGCCGGTAAATCCACTCTTTTAAAAATCTTATCAAGAATTACATCACCCACGCGGGGACAAATAAAAATAAAAGGAAGAATTGCATCACTTCTCGAAGTTGGTACCGGGTTTCATGGCGAGCTTACAGGTCGTGAAAATATTTTTATAAATGGCGCTATTCTCGGAATGAAAAAAAGAGAAATTCAGTCCAAGCTGGATGAGATTGTTGCCTTCAGCGGAGTGGAAAAATATATTGATACACCGGTAAAACGATACAGCAGCGGGATGTATGTGCGCCTGGCCTTTGCAGTAGCAGCTCACCTGGAACCTGAAATTCTGATATTGGATGAAGTACTTGCGGTTGGCGATGTAGAGTTCCAGAAAAAATGCCTCGGAAAAATGAAAGATGTTTCTGAGCAGGGAAGAACAGTTTTGTTTGTGAGCCATAATATGTCTGCTGTCAAAAATCTTTGCACAAAAGGAATTCATTTGGAAAACGGGAAAATGGTTTTTTCTGGCGAGATAAATGAAATGGTAAATAATTACCTGAGATCGGGCGATGTATTGGTGGAAGGTAAAGGCGAAATAGAATGGAATATTGGAACAGGGCCAGGTGGAGAAGAGGTCAGATTAAAATCAATCAGGTTATTAAATGTGGAAGGGCTGACTGCTCATACTTTTTTTACAAGTAAACCTATTCAGATTGAAATAAAATATGAAGTAACAACGGAAATTGTAGGTTCAAGAGTTGTTATGCAACTTATCGATAATAACAATGTTGTTATTCTGAGCTCAACAAATCATTCTGTCGATTCGGGCAGAAAGCCTCCCGGTATATATTCTTCATGCTGTTACATTCCGGCGAACCTTCTAAATCAAGGAAGACATAATGTATTTGTGCAGATCGGTATACCGGGTGTAAAAGTCCTTGTTCACGGAAAACAATTTTTAAATTTTGATACTGTTCTTATGGGTAATAACGGCTCTACATTTCCTGAGAACTGGGCAGGGGTTGTTGCACCGAAATTAGAATGGGAAACACAAAAATTATGACAAACTCAATGTTCAGTTTTTTTAAACGTACAGAGAAGGCAATGCCGCTTTCTATTGAAAAGGGTGATTGGTTTCTTGCTTCATATCCGAGGTCCGGTAATACATGGATCAGGATTATGCTGGCTAATTTGTTTTTTAAATTTCCGGAAATTAATTCATTGGTCAAACTCCAGGAATTTGTTCCCGATGTTCATTTTGGGAAGCCATTCATTCAAAGAAAAATAGAAAAGAAATTTAAGTTGATTAAGACCCATGAACCATTTGGCTCTAAAATGAGCAAAGCCATTTATATCTATCGTAATCCATTGGATTCTGCATGGTCGTTTTATAATTTTTTAAAAGACATTAAGGCATTAAAATCGGCAGATACTGATTTGTTTATTGCTGATTTTTTCAAGGGGACAATTCCGTATGGTAGGTGGGATACACATGTGCTGGGTTGGGAGAACGCCGCATTAAAAAACTCTAACATTGTATCTTTTAGTTATGAAGAAATAAACAGGGATCCCATTTTGTTTTTATCAAAAGTAACTACGTTACTAAAAGTTTCCTCCACGGAACATGATATTGACAGGGCTGTTAAAGAATCCACTGCTGCGCTTGTGAAAAAAATTACAAATGACGAAGTTTTTTACGGGACAAATATTCCTCAATTTGTAACGACGCCTATTTATGGAGAATCGATTGAGAAAAAAGCATTTAAAGAAAAATATATTGATCTTTTTAAATCTGAAATTAAGATTTATGATTTTGAAAAAAATGAACTAAGAAAATGACCGGATGTTTGAAAAAATAAAGAAAAAATTTTCTAAAAAATTATTTAGTCTTCTGCTATCAAACAATCCTGAATTAGCAAAACTGTTTTCTGGTAAATATGATTTTGATTTCATTGCAAATGTTATTTTTCGTTCTGCTGTATCCGAAAAATCAAAGATATATGCGCCATACAAAGTACATAACTCTACTGTGGGCGAGTATACATACATCTCGATAAATTCTACTATCGTCGCAACTGATATTGGAAAATTTTGTTCTATCGGACCCAACTTCAAGTGTGGATGGGGTATACACCCGACTAACGGCTTATCCACTTCTCCGATGTTTTATTCAACAAAAAAACAAAATGGTTTTTCGTTAAGCTCTGAAGACAAAGTAATTGAACAAAAAAGAATTTGTATTGGCAATGATGTGTTTATTGGAATGAATGTGGTAGTTCTGGATGGAGTTAAAATCGGAGATGGTGCTATTATTGGCGCTGGTACAATTGTTGCAAAAGATGTCCCTCCTTATGCAATTATGGTCGGATCTCCTGCCATTATCCTTCGCAAGCGTTTTGATGAAAAAACGATTGAGGCTTTGCTTGAAATACAATGGTGGAATTTTAGCGATGAAAAGTTAAAAGAAGTCGAAGCTGGTTTTTTTGATATTGACAATTTTATTAAAAAACATTCCTTGCGATAAATATATCCATAAGGAAGGTTTGCTGACTTATCCTGGCAGAATGAAACTTAGTGTAATAACCATCAATTTCAATAATAAAGCCGGACTTGAAAAAACGATCCGAAGCGTCATTGACCAGTCTTTTAAAGATTTCGAATATATTCTGATTGACGGAGGTTCAACGGATGGCAGCGCTGAAGTGATAAGGGAAAGAGCTGGTGAATTCGCATACTGGGTTAGCGAAAAAGACAACGGAATTTATAATGCAATGAATAAAGGCATTCTCGCAGCAAAAGGAGAATATCTTTTATTTTTAAACTCCGGTGATTATCTTATTAATTCGGTTATTCTCGAAAATATTTCTCCCGAATTAAATGGCGACCCTGTGATTTATGGAAATGGTAAGACTGAATCTTCAACCGGAAAATGCACGAATGTAGAAGTTCCTGAAAATCCCGGCCTTGATTTTTTTTCCGGGAATTCTCTTTTTCATCCTTCCGCATTCATAAATAGAACATTATTCGGTCAATATGGTCTTTATAATGAAGCGAACAAAATTGTTTCGGATTGGGAATTTTTCATAAAAACAATCATGGTAAATAATGTAAAAGCACGAAAAATTCAATTTGATATTTCCGTTATAGAAGAAAATGGGATAAGCAGGAATCCCGAAAGTGGTGCGGTTTTAAGATTTGAAATCGACCGTGTACTTCATGCTTATTTTCCTCTTTCCGTTATTGCTCTGATC
>JALYPU010000029.1 GCA_030856215.1 Bacteroidota bacterium | reverse complement strand
AATATCACTAGATTGTTCTTTCCCTTTTACTTTCTTTCCTTCTCAAAGTTTTGACTTCTTCTCCTCTTCTTTACACTATTTTCCTTCCTTTCTTCTTCTGTCTCCTTAGCCTGTCAATGAACGTTTTTACCTAAAATCTATATTAAAGGTTTGTATATCAATATCTTATAAATAAAATACTCCGCGCTCTTTAAAAGCGGACTGCAAAAATATAATTTACTTTTGAATATGACGCGCAGAACCTGATAATAATAAATTCATTTTAAAATTTTGAACACCATCAACTCATAAAGACACACACTACATGCACTAATTTTGAATACTTTTAGACTAAATAGTTTCTTTGTTAATTCCACACGGTATGTTTTATAATTGAATCGTTTTTTATAATCTATCCAATGAGGCCATTTACCCTAAAACAATGTATCGTCGTATTAATCCTCATACATGCAATTTTCTTTCTATTAGCTATACATTTTAACTCGATCTACTTATCCGATTCTTTTGAATATTTATTTCAAGCAGAGAACCTTCACCTGCACCACTCTTATTATGCTAATGAATATGCATTACCTCTTCAAGAAGAATATCAAACAGTACGAACACCCATATATGGTCTCTTCATTTATCTGACGCAATGGATTAGCACGTCTCATTTCTGGACCTTATTCATCCAAAACATACTTAGTATTTCAACCCTGACTAGTTTACTCTATATATTAAAAAAAAATAACACCGCATTGGATTGGAAAATATTACTTTCTCTAATTCTTTTTCCTAGCCAAATGATCTATTCCAATATGATCATGTCCGAAATTGTTTTTCAATTAATTCTTTTTTGGTCCTTCCTGTTTTTATGGAAATATTCAATGTCAAAAAATTTGAATCAATTACTTGTCTATAATTTACTCCTGGCTGCAGCAGTTTATACGAAACCTGTTATGATGTATTTTTGGGTAATTAACATGTTCCTCATGCTGTACTTTTTTCTTCAAAACAGAAAAATCAGCATACTCCTTTTTGCTTTTATTCTACCGTTAAGCATACTACTGTTATGTTGGAGAAATTTTATTGTCACAGATTATTTTCATTTTTCATACATAAAAACAAATAATCTTTACAATTACAATACGGAAATTTTATTAGAGTACCAATACGGTGCTTCAAAAGCGGATAGTATTACGGATCAGTGGGTTTCCGCGTCGAAGCACCTGAACTTTAAAGAACGGTGTGAATACCTGGAAGAAAAATCTATTGCCATTATTCGATCGAACTGGGTATATTATTTATTACTTCAAGTTCGAGGAATGTTTCGATTTTTTATCGATCCGGGTCGTTATGATATCGTTTCTTTTATTCCATCCTTAAATTCATCCAGTGAAATCAGTTTCTTTGGTTTACTTGATCAAAAAGGGTTTAAAGGTATTACTCAGTATTTTAATGCTGTTTCTATACCTTTTTTAGCTTTCTTACTACTCAGTTCGATTTGGAATGTGTATACCCTATTTCTATTCGTAAAAAACTTGTTCAATACAAAGATAAATTTCCTATTAAGAAGTTTCGCCACAATCTATATTTTTTATATCTGTTTTATGAGTGGTCCATTGGGATGTTCAAGATTTAAATTGGCTATATTTCCTATATTTATATTGATCATTTTTTTCTCCACTCAGCACCTTAAGAATTCCACCCATAAAGCTTTATGAATTAGAGCTACTATCCAGAAATAGCTGATTTTATTGAAATTTCTAAAGTATAAGTATAAACATGGACTGACTTATTATGAATCATCCTATATTTGCAGCCTTAAAATATAAACTCAATTATGCCATATTTATTTACTTCAGAATCTGTTTCAGAAGGCCATCCTGATAAAGTAGCAGATCAGATTTCCGACGCCCTGATTGATCATTTTCTAGCTTTCGATAAAAATTCAAAAGTTGCCTGCGAAACGTTAGTGACCACCGGACAGGTAGTAATAGCGGGAGAAGTAAAAACGAATACTTATTTGGATGTTCATAAAATAGTTCGCGATGTGATCGCTGAAATAGGATACACTAAAAGCGAGTATATGTTTGAAGCCAAGAGTTGTGGCATCTTATCTGCTATTCACGAACAATCTGCGGATATTAATCGCGGCGTTGATAAGAAGAAGAAAATGGACCAAGGTGCCGGAGATCAGGGAATGATGTTTGGGTATGCTACCAATGAGACTCACAATTATATGCCTTTGCCTTTGACCCTCGCTCATCTGCTTTTGCAGGAATTGTCAAAGATCCGAAGAGAAGGTAAGTTCATGACCTATTTAAGGCCTGATGCGAAAAGTCAGGTTACCATAGAGTATGGCGATAATAATAAACCGCAAAGTATTGATGCCATCGTAATATCGACGCAACATGATGAATTTATTATCCCTAAGAAAAATGCTAAAGTTGAACAACAAAAAGCTGATCAACAAATGTTACAAAAGATAGGAGAAGATATAAAAGCTATCCTTATACCGAGAGTCAAAAGAAAGTTACCCGCTCACATTCAGAAATTATTTACTAACCGAATTACCTTTCATATTAATCCAACTGGAAAATTTGTCATCGGCGGACCGCATGGTGATACGGGTTTGACCGGACGCAAAATCATAGTAGATACCTATGGAGGGAAAGGCGCTCATGGTGGTGGTGCATTTTCAGGAAAGGATCCTTCTAAAGTAGATCGTTCAGCTGCTTATGCTACCCGGCACATCGCTAAAAATATGGTGGCAGCTGGTTTATGTGATGAGGTGTTAGTTCAGGTTTCATACGCTATAGGTGTCGCTAAACCATGCGGACTTTATGTCAACACAAACGGAACTTCCAAAGTAAAATTAACGGATGGCCAAATTGCCAAAAAAATTGAAAAACTTTTTGACATGAGACCATATGCCATTGAACAAAGACTAAAACTCCGGAATCCTATTTATTCTGAAACCGCTTCCTATGGACACATGGGTCGGGAAAATAAAGTCGTTGAAAAAACTTTTATCAGCCCTGATGGAAAGGTTAAGAAAATGAAGGTCGAGCTTTTCACATGGGAAAAATTAAATGCGGTACGTGCAATTAAGAAAGAGTTCAAGCTCTAATAAAATCATAAAATCTAAACTATCTTAGCCTTGGAATCAAATTCTGGGGCTTTTTTGTATTATCCATACACGCAGTGTATATCTTACATTGCGGGAAAAAGAATTCATGACTTTCTACCACTATAAAACATTCTTATAGAATTTTTAAATCGCTACTTGATTATTTACTACCATTATATCGATGTAGTTTTGGCCTGGTAAAATTGACCATTTATGGTATCTTTAGGTTACTCTTTGTTTTACTCTACTTCGCTACTGAATTTTTTACTGCATAAATGATGAGCCTAAACCTTCTATCCATAATAATTCCTGCTTACAATGAAGAAGAAAGTATTCAGGATTGCTTCGACCGCTTACATACCGTTTTCTCAACGCAGGATTATACCGTAGAATTTATAGTTGTCAACGATGGAAGCCTTGATGGCACAGGAGATATTTTGGACACGATTGCAAAAGCGGATCCTCGGGTACTGGTGATTCATTTTTCAAGAAACTTTGGTCATCAAGCCGCTATATCCGCAGGTATTAAGCACTGCCAAAGTAAATATGCAGCCATTATCGACGCCGATTTACAGGATCCGCCGGAAATAATTCCCGATATGCTCGCTACAATGATCCGGGAAAATTTAAATGGGATTTACGGTGTACGAAATGCGCGCAAGGGAGAAAACTATTTTAAGAAAATTACTGCAAAACTATTTTACCGTGGGTTAGCAGCTATCACGGATGTCAAAATTCCATTGGATTCAGGTGACTTTAGATTAATTGATCGCAATATTATCAACGCATTTAACCAATTACCGGAAAAAAATAAATACGTAAGGGGTTTGATCAGTTGGATAGGTTATAAACAGGCCCCATATTATTATGAAAGAAATGCGCGCGAAAAAGGGCAAACACATTATAGTTTACAACAAATGTTAAACTTCGCGTCCAACGGTGTCTTATACTTTTCCAAAAAACCACTTTCGATAGCTATAAGTTTGGGTTTTATTTGCATCCTGGTTGGATTGTTTTTAATAATTTATGTTTTGTTGAGTAAATATTATTTTGAACGTCCTGCTGTGGCCGGGTGGGCGTCCCTATTAATAAGCATCATATTTTTTGGAGGAATTCAATTACTATGTATAGGCGTTTTAGGATTATACATAGGAAAAATATTTGATGAAATCAAAGACCGGCCTGAATTCATTATCCAAAAAATCTATCGTAAAAATAATAATGACTCTCTATGAAATCTGTAGAACATATCGGCATTGCAGTTCAAGATTTGGATCAAGCCAACTTACTCTTCCAAAGACTATTTAACACAGCACCCTATAAGCAGGAGCTGGTTGAAACTGAAAAAGTAATTACTTCGTTTTTTAAAATTGGTAAAAATAAAATTGAGTTATTGAAGGCGATAGATCCAGATAGCCCTATAGCAAAATTTATCGCAAAGAAAGGGGAAGGAATTCATCACATTGCCTTTGAGGTGGCAGATATCAAATTTGAAATGGAGCGATTGAAAAAAGAAGGTTTTACGCTTTTGAATGAGGTTCCAAAAGTAGGGGCTGATAACAAATGGGTTTGTTTCATACATCCGAAATCCGCCAATGGTGTTTTAATAGAACTTTGTCAAACGATTTCCTAAGCGGAAAATGAACGGGTACGAAATATGTTTGGCAATTTTTGGTGGTTTTTTTGCAGGATGTATTAACACCCTTGCTGGCAACGGATCCATAATAACGTTAGGAATTATGACGGAACTTTTGGGATTGTCAGGCAACATGGCTAATGGCACCAATAGGGTCGGTATTTTTGTCCAGGGAATTTTTAGTCTGGAAGCTTTTGCAAGAAATAAAAAGATCCATTGGTCGAAAACTTCATCCTATTTGATCACAGGTCTTATCGGTGCTATCATTGGAGCATGGGTGGCTGTACAAATCAGTTCTGAAGATTTTAAACTGGTTTACAAATACCTCATGTTAGTTTTATTGGTAATACTTTTAATCCATCCCAAGCATTGGTTGAATCCTACGGAAATCTCCAAAAAGCTACCTGCCTATATTTATATTCCCATCTTTCTTTGTTTAGGATTTTATGGCGGGTTTATCCAAATGGGCATGGGTCTCTTTTTTTTGGCTATTATGGTTCTAGTAGTGGGCCTGCCTTTGGTAGAGGCTAATGCGGTAAAAGTCCTAATGGTTACTGCGTATACTTTGGTGGTGATATTAATTTTTCATTACAAGGGATACATCGATTGGAAAATCGGTAGCATCATAGCCATGGGCCAAGGGCTGGGTGGTTGGCTTACCGCACAATATGCTTCTGTGATTCCTTCCGCCAATAAATGGGCCTACAGGATGTTGATTGTAATTATGATTGTTACACTTCTGAAATTATTCCATATAGTTTAAGTCATTACTATGAAAGAACTTTTTAATAATGAGATGCTTAAAGGTGACGCGGATTTTGCAGAAGCGTTTAAAAATTTAAATGCCAGTCAGCAAGAAGCAGTTTCTTCTATACATGGTCCCGTAATGGTCATTGCAGGACCCGGGACAGGTAAAACACAAATTCTTTCCATCCGAATTGGAAATATTTTATTGAGAACCGACACCCTCGCAGAAAATATACTTTGTTTGACTTATACAGAAGCGGGTGCCCGTGAAATGAGGAATCGGCTCCAAAAATTTATTGGATCTACTGCCTATAATATTGCGATTCATACTTTTCACTCTTTTTGCAATAAGGTTATTCAGGAAAACAGTGACTATTTTGAAGTCTATGGTGATTACGAATTACTTTCTGAGCTCGAATCCAAGCAAATACTTGAAGAAGTTTGCAGTGAAATTGAAGCTGGAGAACCCATGTTTAGCTATAAAGGAAATTATATACATGAGTTTTACAAATTAGCCGATTTCTTTTCGCTCATCAAAAAAGAAAACTGGAATCTTGAAGACCTAAAAAATGACATACAATGGGAATTAAAAAATGCATTGACTTCAGAAGATTTTCAATATAAAAGAAAATCCGGTGAAAATAAAAAAGGTGATCTCAATCTCAATACTTATAACACATTCAAAAGAAAGTTTGACAGAACGACACAGGCAATTAATTTGTTTGAAAAATATCAGGAAAAACTAAAGCAACGGAAAAGATACGATTATGATGACATGATCCAATGGGTGCTCACGGCTTTCCAAAATGAGGAATCTATTTTAGCACAATATCAGGAAAAGTACCAATTCATTTTAGTAGATGAATATCAGGATACCAACGGCTCTCAAAATGCTATCTTATACTCTTTATTATCCTATTGGGATGATCCCAACATTTTTGTAGTGGGAGATGATGACCAGGCCATATTTCGCTTTCAAGGAGCAAATGTGAATAATATGCTTGAATTTTTACAGAAATATGAACCTAAAACTATTGTCCTGGAAGAAAATTATAGATCCTCACCCGGCATACTCAAGGCTTCAGAAATGGTGATATCCGATAATAAAGAACGGCTCATTCACGCATTACCAAATTTAAGAAAAAATTTAATTGCGATGGGTAATCACAGAGATATCCTATCCATACCAAGTATTCGGGTTTGCAGGACACAGGACGAAGAAGCCAGTTTTGTTATTGGCAGGATTACTAAATTAATTCAGCAAAATGTACCTCTACATGAAATCGCCATCCTTTATAAAAATAATCAGGAATCAGAAATATTCTCAGCAGCTTTTCGCGAACGTAACATAGACTATTCAGTAAGTAAAGAAATAAATATTCTGCAAGAAGAATTGGTGAAGCACTTGCTTAAAATATTGGAATATTTTGAGCAGGAAACCCATCAGCCGTTTTCGGGAGATGTGCTCCTTTATCAAATACTTCACTTTCCTTATTTTAATATTTCCAGTTTAGATATAGGTATCATAGCCTGGAATATAAATGAAAAGAGAAAATATAATTACACGAATAGTATTGAAGATAGTCTGGATGTAAAGCTCCAATATGTTATTGGTAATGAAATCTTATTAACCAAAATGGGTATTAAGGACCCTTTAGACTGCCTTATGCTTTTTACCCAATTGGATAAGCTTAAAAAAGATTATTACAGTTGCACCATTCAAAATTTTTTAGACAAAATTATAAATACACTTCCGATTTTAAAATATATACTTTCCAATGAAAATAAAATTTATCTACTCCAGGTGCTGAATTCGTTTTTTGAATATATAAAGAATGAATCAACAAAAAAAACCGATTTATCTGTTTCGGATATTTTCCACAATCTGCATCAAATGAATTTATTTAGTGTAAAAATTCCCATTCAATTAGTTCTTGGATCAAAAGCAGGTATACAATTGAGTACAGTTCATGGATCAAAAGGCCTTGAATACGAATACGTTTTTATAATTAACGCTACAGCCAATCATTGGACTTCAAAAGACAAAAATAAATTTATAATACCTTCAAAATTTAGTAATTCTACGATTGGAAACCTGGAAGACCAGCGGAGGTTATTCTTTGTAGCTATGACCCGAGCCAAAAAAGAATTACAATTCAGTTATAGCATAAATACCACTAAGAAAAAAGAAGAATCCGTCACTCCCTTTTTAGTTGATGCACAGCAAGCTGATCTTGTAACTTCCACAAATTCTAGTTTGAACGTCGAAGCTGTAATACAAGTTCTTATCAATAAATTCACTTGGGGTAAAAAGAAATTTGAAATTCTGGAAGATTCCTATTTCCAGGCATTTTTAGAAAACTATCAAATGAGTCCAACGGCCCTTGATGCGTATTTAAAATGTCCTGTGCGATTTTATTATGAAAAAGTATTGCGTATTCCTTCTGCTCGCAGCGCCAATATGGGCTATGGCAAGGCAGTACATTTTGCGCTGGAATATTATTTTAAGAATCCTGAAAACAGGACGCTATTTAATGAAACAGCATTAGGACACTATTTTACCAAAGGAATGAATCAATACAAATCACATTTTACTGAAAGTGAATTCGATTCCTATACTTTTGAAGGTAATGAGAGCCTGCCTGCCTTTATTAAAAATTATTTACCAGATTGGAAATTACCCAAGCAGATGGAGTTTGAAAAAAAGATAGATAAGGTTTTATACCAATCCGTCCCAATCAAAGGAAATCTAGATCGATTGGATCATTTTGAAAATTGGTATAGGATCATAGACTATAAAACTGGCAGTACTAATAATCTCAAGGATAAATACGATTCTCCGACTGAAAAGAATCCTTATGGAACAGATTATTGGAGGCAGTTGGTGTTTTATTCCATACTGTTAAAAATTAATCCGAGTTATTCCTACAAAAAAATAATTGCTGAGCTATATTTTATAAAGACGCAGCCAAATGGAAAATTTGCCATGAAGACGTTAGAGCCAAATGTGGTAGATCAGGAATTAGTCGGCAATTTAATTATTGATACGTATAAAAAAATAACTAATAAAGTTTTTACTCCTGGCTGTGGAGAGAAAGATTGTGTATGGTGCAGTTACCTTGATTCCGGGCAATTAAAAAATTATGCTGAAATTGAGGAGGAGGATGTGGAAGATGAGGACCAAGATTACAAACTAGATTAGGCGTAAGTTAGAAACAAGCTAAAAAAAAAAGAGGCCGGAACCCGAGCGGTCCGACCTCCTTAATAATAACACTATGAGAACACCCTAAATTTGATAGTATAACGCTTGAAAAAACTAATTAGTTTCAATTTGGAAAAATAACTCTGAGATTTCTAGCATTATGAATACTGGAATCGGAACCAGCAAAGCAAATATACTGTTATTTAATTAATCCATGCAACAAAATATCTTTTATTTTTTGAAGGTTTTTATCCACTAAATTTTTATATTTTTTAGAGGATAAATTGGGAAGATTTGACAAAGCCAAAAGAATTACAAAGCTCAAATCTGGGTCGTGGTTCTTAAACTTATTGCTCTTAATTCCTTTTTGCAAGAGTTCGCCCAATACCTTTTCCAACTCCTTGCGCAATCGCTTAAATTCATCTAAATGTTTACTAGTCAGATGTTTATAATCATTAAACAATACCCGGTTCAGATCCCAATTCGTCATATTTTCGTTGATCATAAATTCAACTACGGCTTCTAATTGGGCGACTACGCTCCTATTTAGTTGAATATTATTCTTAAGTCGCTCGATAAATGATTTTAGCCCGCTCAGGCAAATCTCTGCCAGAATGGCCTCTTTACTGGAGAAATGGCTGTATAAAGATGAAGCTTCAATGCCCACCTGAGAGGCAATATCACGCATGGAACTACCGATAAACCCATTTTTACTGATATGTTGGGTGGCCACTTTTATAATTTTATCCCTTGTCATATTACAAATTAACTAAAAATCGAACTAAAAAAGAAATCGTGCTCAGGTTATCTGAGCACGATTCGCTATTATGGGTTGAAAATTAATTTAGCTCAGGTGGGCGACATTACTCATAAGGCTACTTTTTAGGTTGGATGCCTTATTTTTATGCCAGGTATTTTTCTTTGCTAATCGGTCAATCATACTGACAACCTTAGGTAAAAATTTTAACGCCTCTGCTTTATCCGTTAGATCTCTTAATTTTTGAATTGCCGTCCTGGCGGTTTTCTTATAATATCTGTTAGCCAGACGAATTCCTGCATTTTGTCTAATACGCTTTAAAGAAGACTTGTGATTTGCCATTTTAATCTAAAAATTTTGGAACGCAAAGATACATGGATTTCCTTTATGAGCAATATTCAGGTCGAATTTATTTATCTCAATCGGTCCATAGACCTCACTTTGGCCTCGTCTTTCCCAATGGCGCGGGTAGCCAGCCAGATTAAAATAATACCTAAAACCCCACCCAGTATGCCTACCTCCGGTTTTAAAAAATTCAGTACACCTTCCTGGGATGCAAGATAAATGCTTCCACCCACGCTCAATACAATATGGAGAAGACTGGAAAGCCCGGCTAATATCATTTGGACACCCCTAGTATTAAATAAAAAGATAGCTATAAATGCAAGTGATGAGGAACCAATATTTCCCGCCATAGTCAGTCCATTCTCCATGGATTGTAATATCTGGTCATTAAATATTCCTGTACTTACTTGACTACTTGACATCAGATTAATCCCAGGTAGTAGCCCTAAACCGAAGCAAAGTGCAGCAAATAATAGCCATATGGATTGAATTCTTTGAATCACCTTTTATACTTTTTGTAACTTTAAAAAAATTAAGAATTAAAATCTTCTTAGTCCCTGGTTATAGCCTATTTTGCTCAAACTTAGATAAATCCATTCAATTCTACCTTTATAACATTGAAAATTTCCATGTTGGGTATTACAACACATCAAAATTAATGAAATCAAAGATCAAACATACAAATAACCTGTAGAATGGCTTTTTGGGAACAATCTTTATTTTCTGAGTCCTATGACGTAATTATTATAGGGGCCGGAATAGTTGGGATCTCCGCGGGAATACACTATTTGAAAATATGTCCGGGAAGTAGAATTATGATACTCGAAAAAAATTCCTTTTCTGCAGGAGCGAGCGTCAGAAATGCTGGTT
>JALYPU010000143.1 GCA_030856215.1 Bacteroidota bacterium | reverse complement strand
GAATTTATTTATACTGGATATCAGTTTGGTAACTATTATAGATTACAAACTAAAAACCAAAAAAGTAAATTCATAACGCCTAAACATGAGCTGGGGGAAAGTCCTTTCCGATGGAATTGGCAAACGCCCATTCATTTGTCTGTGCACAATCAGGATATCTTGTATATGGGATCTAATAAATTACACAGATCGTTCAATAGAGGTGATGCATTCGACGTAATATCCACAGATCTCACTGCCGGAGGACGTAAAGGGGATGTTCCATTTGGAACCTTGACCAGCATCCATGAATCACCTATGAAATTTGGGCTGCTTTATACGGGCAGTGATGATGGCTTAATTCACATAAGTAAGGATGGTGGAGATAGTTGGACCAGAATTTCTGATTCATTGCCACAACATCTGTATGTCAGCCGTGTGCAGGCCAGCTCGCATGTTAAATCCAGGGTTTATTTTTCACTCAATGGCTATCGTAACGATCATTTTGATTCCTACGTTTATGTTTCAGACAATTATGGAATGAATTTTAGACGTCTTGGATTAAATTTACCTAAAGAACCCGTTAATGTCATACGTGAAGATCCTAAAAATCCTGAACTATTATTTGTAGGAACGGATCATGGAGTTTATTATTCGCTGGATAGAGGAGAGCGATTTTTTGGATTGTCTTCTGAACTTCCACATGTGCCTGTTCACGATTTGCGCATTCATCCAAAAGAATCCGAACTTATTATTGGTACCCATGGTCGATCAATATATGTGGCTGATGTATCTTATTTACAGGAAATGAGTCTGGAAAATGCAAATAGGGAATTATTCGTATTGGGTATAGATGATGTGACATTTTCTGAATCCTGGGGTAAAAAAGCAAATTCATACTCAGCGATAGACACTCCTGAATATAAGATTCAGCTATACACAAAAAAAGCGGGCAATTTGAATATGAAACTTTACTTTCAGGAACAACTATTATTTGAGAAAAATTTTGTCGTCAAAGCTGGAATCCAAACTGTAAACTATGATTTAAGCATTCTCCCTCAAAAGGAAGATGCGTTTATTAAATTGTATTCGAAAAAGAAAACTAAATTTACAAGACCTCCAACAGATAATGGTAAATTGTACCTGGCTGAAGGAAAATATACACTCGTTTTTACTAAGAATGGTATGAACGTAGAAAAAGAGTTAACGATTAAAGAATAATTTCCCGTACTGACAAGATTTTAGAATAATGTTATTATAAAAGCAAACGGCGTTTTCCTAAGAAAACGCCGTTTGAAATAATGGGATACGTAAGATATTTTTAGGGGATTACAAATCGGATTGTTTGTATTCCTTTTCCAGATCGAAGTATTGCATAATACACTCCCGCGTTAAATTCATCGGCCTGGATATTGTAGTGAGCAATCATTGCTGTACCATTAAAATTTTTATATTCCGTTCCGAGTATATTAATAATCTGTAAATTATAAGTCCGTAATTCGTCAAATTTTATTTCTAAGGTTGCATGTTTATTTACAGGATTAGGAGAAATTGTAAATAAAATAAGATTGTCCAATGTCACTGTTCCCGTTACTTCTTTTACTTCGATTGGACCAAATACTTTTTCGCAATCATTTGCATCTTTAACTGTCAGATTATAAACACCAATTGGTAGATCTGCTATATTTTCAGTAGTTGCACCATTGCTCCAATGAAATCGATATGGTGGAATTCCCCCTTCAACCTTTAACTCAATTCTTCCTGAAGGATTTTGAATAGCACTGCCTGTGATTTGAATATTTTTAGCGAGTATTTCAGTTGGCTGATTGATATTGAAAGATTTGATAATTACTGCACCCAAATTATCGGTTATTGTTACTGAGTAACTTCCTTTAGAAAGATTAAACACATTTGCAGAATTTTCACCATGATCCCAATGGTAGGAATATGGGGCCAGACCTCCGGTAACAAATAGTTTGATAGATCCATCATTGACTCCAAAGCAACTCACAGGATGAATTTCCCAGGATGCTAAAGAAAGCACGCTCGAATTTTCCAATACGATGTTTTTACAAATAGATTTACTTCCACAATCATTAGAAACTTCTAAACAGATTTCGTAAGTACCATAGTTTGCATACGTGTGTGTAGGATTTCTTTCGGGGCTTGAGGATCCATCACCTAAATTCCATTTCCATATCAACGGTAATCCTTTGGAAAGGTCTTCTAAATTTATGGTTAAATCAGTTTTTTGGAAGGAGTACAATGCGTCTGGCGTTTCCTGTTCAAAAATTTCAATTCCTGATTCATTCACACAAGTATTTGACGTATTGACAATTTTTAAATGGTAGGTGCCAGCTTTATTTACAATAGGATACAAAGTATTTACACCCGAAATAATATTTCCAGTCAAGGTTGTCCATAAATAAGTATAATAATTTCCCTGTGATGATAAGGAGCCATCTAAAGTGGATTCATCACTAGTACATTTCAATATATCTTTTCGTGGGCCAGTATGCACAGTAGGCAATTCTATATCCTTACTGATAATAACATCTTGTAAAGTGACACAGCCATTATTGATATTTTCCATTCTCAATACATAGACACCATCTTTATCCACTTTGGGTGTTAATGTTTGTTGACCTTCAATAAATCGGCCATCAACAGTAGTCCAATTAAAAACAATATGCGAACCTTGTTCAGATTTGGATGCATCGATGATACCCTCTTTCACCGTACAATTCAGATCGGGTTGTTCGCTAATAAAAGTTTTTGGTTTGTCCGTATCCATTTTTATAATAACCGTATCACGGGATTCACATAAATTCGTAGTATCTAATACGTGAAAAATAAATGCACCGCCTACTTTAGTTGTAATAGTAGAAGAGGTATCTCTAAAACTTGTATCATTACTTGTCCAAAAGTATTTAATTGGTTTGGAAATTGTTTTTCCTGATAATAGAAGTTCGGTTATTTTACAATTAATCAAATTGTCTCCTATGGCTTCGACATTCGGGAATTTTCGAACGTCATCAATATCCACTGAATCAAAATTTTCACAGTCTGTAATCCGGTCGATCACTTTCAACACATATCTTCCCGGTTTGTCTACTTCAATTTTAAGTTCTCTTGCACTGGAAATAATTCGGCCCGTTTTCGTAGTCCAATAATAATCCAGATGTGGTCCTACAGAAGAACCTTCACCTGTTATTTCTAAGGTATCATAATTACAATTTAAGGCCAATTTCAATCCAGCTTCTGCTTTTGGTTTATGGGTACCCAAAACATCTACATCTATTTCCTCTTTACATAAATTATTATCTGTTATAGTGACGTGATAATAACCCGCTGATAAATTCGTAAAAATACTATTTAACTGGACTCCCCTACCCAGGTCATATTTATAGGGACCTACGCCACCATTTGCAAAAACGAGGATTCTGCCATCTTTAAAATCGCAATATTCTTCATTAGTTAGTGCTGAAGCTGTTAAATCAGGAGGTTGGTTAATGGTAAAAGATTTAGTCAGGGTACAATTGTTATTATCAGTAACAGTTAATTTGAATTGACCGGCTTCAAGATTATATAATGAAAGATCTGTTGAGCCATTAGACCAATTGTATGAGTATGGAGGTGTTCCGAAATCAACATCAAGTATGATGGATCCCGTTTGATCCCCAAAACATTTAATATGCTTTAGGCTTTGGCTAGTAAAGGCAACCTTTTTAGCCACGCCATTGATGGTCCAGGGACCAAATTCTTTAAAATAGCCATTTTGATCCGTTATGGTAACTGTATAGGTTCCACTTCCGATTCCGGTAAGATCTTTTGTAATGGCATTGTTACTCCATTTATAATTTAGAATTCCATATCCCAGTGTGACATTTAATAGAACTCTCCCATCATCGCCACAATTGGAATGAGTTACTGCCCCCGTAGCATTCAATTTAAAACTCTTCGTTATCCAATTTTCATATTCACCGTACGAGCGGCTTTTTATTTCCCAGGTCCGCATATCCGGTGATATAACGTATAATGTGGGAAAATAATTGATATTATAATCTTGGTTGAATCCTGTGCCGTTGGTTGAACTTAAATCTGCTATAGGGTATGGAGTTCCTGTGACCCAATTTCCCTGCGTACCACCCACACATCCGCTGGGACCGTATAAGCAGCTTGTATTCGTATTCAGATCCGCTTCTATCATAATGACTGTGGTGTGAGCGGCTAAATTGTTATAAACATCCCGTAGAATGTGGCTATTATGAAAGGACCAACAAGGCCCACACCAAGTTGCCATAACATCTATGCAGGCTGATTTTCCACCGGCTAAAGCGCCAGAAAGTGAGAACGAACCACCTGTTATGGTATTTACTTGAAAATCTGGAGCTGGACTTCCATTAGCTAACTGGGCTAAAATGGGTTGTGATAAACTAAGAATTAATATAATTGAATAAAAAGCTTTCATAATTAAATAGTTGAAACCTAAAATTAAATAAAATAAGAATATATACTAAGAAAACGAGCTTATTTGCCAGATTATCTTCTGAAATTTTTCATGTTTTGCATCATACTACCCATTCCCTGGCCTTTACTTAGCGTGTGCATCATCTTTTTCATTTCGTCAAATTGTTTCATGAAGGCATTAACTTCATGAATAGTTTTACCGGATCCTTTGGCAAGGCGCATCTTACGATTCATATTTAGCATTTCAGGATTACTCCGTTCCTGAGGTGTCATAGATTGGATAATCGCCTCTACTTTGCTAAATGCTTTATCATCGATATCAATATCTTTGGTCAATTTACCTACACCAGGAATCATTCCTAAAAGACTTTTAATGTCTCCCATTTTTTTAATCTGGTTTAATTGAGACAGAAAGTCATTGAAATCAAACTTGTTCTGTTTGATCCTTTTTTCTATTTTTTTGGCCTCAGTTTCATCAAATTGCTCCTGGGCTTTTTCCACAAAGGATACAATATCACCCATGCCTAAAATACGCTGAGCCATTCGGTCCGGGTAAAACAGGTCCAAAGTATCCATTTTTTCACCCGTGGAAATAAATTTGATAGGTTTACCAACAATATATTTTACAGAAAGGGCAGCTCCGCCCTTGGTGTCGCCATCTAATTTGGTCAAAACTACTCCATCAAACTGTATTCTTTCATTGAAGACCTGTGCCGTGTTCACTGCATCCTGACCAGTCATGGCATCAACCACAAACAGGGTTTCAGATGGTTGGATTTGAGTTTTTATTCGCTCAATTTCAGCCATCATTTCTTCATCCACAGAGGTCCGACCTGCAGTATCAATAATGACCACATCCTGGCCATTTTGGCGGGCGGCTTCAATAGCTTTTTTTGCAATAAATACAGGGTCTTAGGATTCAATATCTTTAAAGATTGGTACCCCAATCTGTTCGCTCAACACGGTTAATTGTTCAATAGCGGCCGGGCGATACACATCGCATGCTACCAAAAGAGGTTTTTTGTTCTTTTTGGTTTTTAGATATAGGGCTAATTTGCCAGAAAATGTTGTCTTACCGGAGCCTTGAAGTCCTGATATTAGAATTATCGCTGGGTTCCCACTAAGATTAAGTCCTGCTGCCTGTCCGCCCATCAGCTCGATAAGCTCATCCATGACAATCTTAATCATGAGTTCTCCTGGCTTGACGCTTTTGAGAACATTTTTGGTGCCTAGAGCTTGCTCTTTGACCTTATCGGTAAATTCTTTGGCTATTTTATAATTGACATCTGCCGCTACCAGGGCTCTTCGTATTTCCTTGATAGATTCAGCAATATTTAATTCAGAAATGGAACCCTCCCCTTTTATGGTTTTAAATGCGGCTTCCAATTGGTCGTGAAGGCTTTCAAACATAATTTATATCTTGAATTTTGACAAAGGTAAAACAGTTGGAAGAAATGAAACTAAACTTGAGTTAGTAACTTATTTTTTAAGATAAAAAGGATTCTTTCTGACATGATATCTTCCATGGTTGAATCTAAACCACAGATGCATACGGTAGTGCGTTCCTTTTCTTTCAGTTTTTGAATTTTTTCCAATGCCAGACGTCTCTTTCTAGTATCCAATTGTCCAAGACACGAATCGATTAAGAGTAGTTTTGGTCTATGAATGATGGCTCTAGCTATGCATAATAATATTTGATCACTATGGCTAAGACTTTCAATTGAATGTTTCGCTTTGTTATCTAGCTCAAAATCCGCCAGTATCAATTGGACGCTTTCTTCTGGATCCTCAGCATGAATCCGATCAGCCGCCGTCAAAGCGAGGCTTAAATTCACTCGTAAGGTTTTATTTTTAAGTAAGTTTGGGGTTTGTGGAACAAAACCCACTCGCCTTCTCATAGAGGCTTTGTCATTAGCTATGATAGGGTTCATGTTATACTCTAACACTTTCAGTTGGCCTTTAAAGTCAGCATGTAAGCCATAAAAGCTTTGCATTAAAACGCTTTTCCCTGTGTTGTTTTCACCATAAATTTCAAGTACTGAATTTTCTGGAATTTCCAGGTTTATATCTTGAATTAACACTTGATCCTTAATTAAGATACTCAGGTTTTGGGCTTGAATGATACTTACTGACATAGTTGAAATCGGCTCAAAGGTAGCCAGGAATAAAATTCGAGGTTAAAAGAAACCAACAGTAAATTAAACAAATGGACCTTCTTTTGTTTTAATGTTAGCTTAAGTTGCCATATGGTTATGAACTTTAAGCTAATAGTTATTTGTTACTAAAGCATTCGTTATCTTTGCAACGTTTATGAATAAAATGTACATATTAGCTGGAATACTCATCATTTCAGCCATTGTATTGCTGGTTTCAGCATCGGGAGACCTGGCCTCATATGCCAGTTTTGAAGACGCTAAAAAGTCTGGTGACCTGGTCAAGATTGTTGGACAGCTCGATATAAGCCAGGAAATGGACTATGATCCTCAAAAAGATCCCAATCACTTCACTTTTTTTGTAATTGATAAAAATGGCGTTTCACAGAAAGTGCTTCTGCGCGCTGCAAAACCACAGGATTTTGAACTTTCAGAGCAGATTGTCATAACTGGTAAAATGGAAAATGAAGTTTTTTTAGCAAAGGACGTTTTATTAAAATGTCCATCTAAATATAAGGACGAAGAAATCTACATTAAGTCCGAAAGCTAAAATGACCGAAATTCAATATGTAGGAGAACATATCTGGGCATATTATTTCGGCCACATATTAATCCTGATCGCTTTTTTTTCGGCTCTTTATGCTATGATAGCCGCAGTTTATTCCAAGAGGTCTATAGACTTACTTCATTCAGTTTGGGTTAAACCCTTAAAATTATCACTTAGCATTCATATAACTGCTGTTATAGGCATCATAGCGTTATTGTTTTATATTATGATCCAACACTATTATGAATTCCAATATGTATGGGCGCACGTGTCGGATGAATTACCAATGCGTTATATTTTCTCTGCATTTTGGGAAGGCCAGGAGGGTAGCTTTTTGTTATGGATGTTTTGGAATTGTGTATTAATCCTATTTTTTTTAAGCAGTAAAAGCAAATTGCATATTGGAATTCTAGCTGTTATAGCAGGAGTAGAACTCATTTTAATGTCCATGTTATTGGGCATTTATTTTTTTGATGCGAAAATTGGAAGTAATCCATATTTATTGCTCAGGCATACGATGGATATACCATTATTCAAGAATGCTGAATATGTAAATTTGATCAAAGGAAATGGAATGAATCCTTTGTTGCAAAATTATTGGATGATCATTCATCCACCCACTTTATTTCTCGGATTTGCATCTACAGTAATTCCGTTTGCATATGCATTCTCTTCTTTATGGAATCGTGACTATACGAATTGGTTAAAACCTTCCCTGGTTTGGACGTTATTTTCTGCTGGTGTATTAGGAACCGGTGTGCTAATGGGTGGAGCTTGGGCTTATGAAGCCTTAAGTTTTGGTGGTTATTGGGCCTGGGATCCTGTGGAGAATATGAGTTTGGTTCCGTGGATCGTTTTAATTTCAGGAATCCATTTGCATATGATCGCACTGAATACAAAATATTCTTTACGTTCATTATATATTTTTTATTTTTTAGGATTTATTCTGGTGGTATATTCTACCTTTTTAACACGAAGTGGAATTTTGGGAGATAGCTCTGCACATGCATTCACTCAAATGGGATTAGAATGGCAGTTGGTTATTTTTTTAGCAATCATTACAATTATTCCTTTTTATTTTTTTGCAAAACGTCGGAAAGAAATACCTGAACATAAAGTGGAAGAGCGAATTGAAAGTCGCGAATTTTGGATGTTCATTGGTAGCTTGGTTCTGTTGTTTAGCGCAGGTTTAATAACCTTTACGACTTCGATACCGGTTTACAATAAACTGTTGGATTTAGTTGCTAATTTATTCAATACTAATTTTGAATCATATCATAAAACTACCCCACTCGATCCAATAGCTCATCACAACCGTTTCCAACTTTGGACGTCTATATTAATTGCATTCTTGGCTGGCTGCAGCGTTTATTTACGGTATCTTGGACAGCAGTTAAAAGGGTTGCCAAAAAAGTTTTATATTCAAATTTGTATCGTCCTGTTAGGTTCGGTTGTATTAACGTTTTTGATTTCTCAGTCATTTTCTCAACTTCCATGGCATTTATATATCTTTTTGGCTGCTGGTTGTTTCGTAATAATATCCTCAGCTCAATTGCTTTGGAGAACACTTACTTTGAATCCATCTTTTGTAGGTGCCTTAACTGCTCATGCTGGATTTGGTATTTTATTATTGGGAATTATTTTTACTGGAATCAATAGAAAAAGTTTAACGCCTGAATTATTTTTTCAGGAGGATCTCAGTTCACAGTTTGAAGATTCCGACGAACGAAAGCATTTTATATTATTGGAGGGGGATCCTAAATTTGTAAAAGGCTACTGGGTTACTTATACAAAAGATACGCTAGAAGGAAATATCAGAAAATATACGGTCAATTTTGTAATGAAAGATTCAATGGAACGGCTCATAGATTCTTTTACTGTATATCCTGAAATCCAATACGATAATAAAATGACCAAGGTCGCTGCATCAAATCCATCGATCAGGAGATACTTCAACCGAGATATTTTTACATTAATTGCCCAAATCCCGTTGGCTCAGACCGACGTAGAATCGGCGCAGCAAGCAGAAGACAGCCTTCAATATGAGCGGTATGAAATTGGTATGGGTGATACCTTATTTACGCGCAAACATTTTATTTTATTAACTAAAGTGCACACGGACTTACAAGCTGAAGATTTTCTGATAGAAGAACAAGATCAAAAACTTCAATTGGAATTGGCTGTTCGTAAATTAGAAGATGACAGTGTCTATGTAATGAAAACGGGTATTTTGTTTCGAGGTAATTTAGTGTATCGATTTCCAGGTAAATCGGATAAGCTGGGGATGAAATTGCAAATTCCAGATACTATATATAATTTACTTTCGAAGAATCCTAATGCGTTACGTTATCAAAGCACGTTCCTTAAAGAAGGTGAAACAAAGAGTATTTCTGAAAATTTTAGAATACAACTTCATTCTTTTGATAAAAATCCTCAGACTTCCGCATATGTTCGAGAAGAAGGAGATATTGCTTTAGCTGCGCATTTAAAAATTCATTTGAAAGGTTCAGACTTCAGCTTGAAACCAATTTTTATTATCAGAAATAATCGAACGATTCCATTAGCCGCACAAAACTTGTATCCAGGAATTACGATAAAGTTTACGAAAATTAATCCTGAAACCGGAGAAATGAATTTTGAATATTCCATTCATGACGATATTGACAAAAGAACAATTCCATTGGATATCGCAGAGAATGCTCCTCGAAATGATTTTATTGTAATGGAGGCCATTGAATTTCCATGGATAAATTTAGTTTGGTTAGGTAGCTTAATGATGATGGCTGGATTGTTTATAGCTTCTTTTTTCAGAAAGAAATCATATGTCAAAGCATGATATTTCGGTCAGTATTTTCGGTGCAGGAAAACTTGGGACAGCTCTTGCAGTAGAACTCTATAATAAGGGGATTACTATCCAACAGGTTTTTTCAAAGACAAAATCACATGCAGATTATTTAGCAAATCAGGTAAATGCTCGCTCAATATCTGAACTTTCCTTAATTAGTCAAGACAGCCATATCGCCATTCTTTCGATTAGGGATGATGCCATTCTAGACTTCAGTAATCAGTTAGGAAACTATTTACCAAAGGATATAATTATTGCACATACTTCTGGTACAAGATCTGTGAATGAAATATCATCGGATTTTTTAAATCGGGGATTATTTTATCCCCTTCAAAGTTTTTCAGGGCAAAAAGATATCCTGTGGTCTGAAATACCCATTTTATTAGATGGCAATCAGTTTGTTACTGAAACTTTGGCTGTTTTAGCATCTAAAATATCAAACAGCTATTTAAAAATTGAAGAATCTCAACGAGTGGCACTTCATTTTGCAGCTGTGTTAGTAAATAATTTCACAAACTTTAATTTTATTCTAGCAGAAGAAATTGTGCATACTCAAAAACTACCCTTTCATTTGTTAGAGCCTCTGGTAAAGGAGACTGTTCGCAAGGCTTTTTTAAATTCACCCAGCCAAAACCAAACTGGGCCTGCTGTTAGAAATGATATTCAAACGATTCAAAAACATGAGCAATATTTAAGTGATCACCATAAAGAATTCCTTGAATACTATAAATTGATTACAAAACAAATAATAAATCATTTCAAGAAATGAAAGTTATAGGTCAAATTCCACACGATCACTTAAACATTACCGTGTTTCAAATGGGTACTAAATATGCATTAAAATTTGAAATTGGACCATTCGAACAATGGTTCCGATTTGTGGAGAGTAGTAAAATTACCGGATTCAAAAGCATCGAGCACCTTATTAATGAGGGAACCTTGAAGAAAGTCTTTCTGATTTTCGACCAAATGAATGCCTTATATAAAGATTTAAATAATGAGTAAGTCTTATTATTATTTTAACTATTTACTACGTAGTTTACGTATAAATTTGTAAAAATTCAATGAATATGAAAACGTTTTATATTGCTTTAGTTTGTTTTATCCTAATGCTAAATTCATGCGAAGTGGATAATTCTGGGACTGGGTTTGCAGGACCAAGTGAAATTAATTTAAGAATGAATGGCGGCCCATATTCAGGGGAAAACTTTGCCTTACAAAGTACCAATTTTCAAGACGATTTAAATTTCAAAATCGGGAATAATTTGACCCGCGTCTTTGTCGAACCGTTGGAAGAACGATCTAATAATCGTTTGGTTGCTACAAGCTCTATTAATTTGGCCTGGAGTGGTTCTGCTATTCCTGGGACTTATTCAGCAATTTTTATCACGGATCCCCTATTTACAATTGCAGGTTCTCTGGTATTACAATTTCAAAATGGAGATGAATTATTATCGAATATTCCAAAGGGCGCACTTATTACCATATCTGAATATGGAGAGATTGGAGAGGCTGTGGTAGGTCAATTAACTTTTACTAATCAGCTTGATTTTATGTTTAACAATCGACCAGGTCGCGTAAATAATATTGATTTTGTGATCGATTTTAAACTGAAGCGGGGAGAAAATTATTGAAATCATTTTGCTTAATCAAGATTTATGGATTAAGCGAATAATAGTTTACATTAGTCGATTTTCATTTATTCTTTTTAAAGACCTCTTTTATTTATTTTGTTTAGATTAGAATCCAGTACCGAGTTATTAAATCTCAGCAAAAAAAAAACCGCAAACGTTTGTCTGCGGGTTCTAAACTAAATTGTCCGATTTAGTTAATTTTTACTATCTTTTTATAAATAAGCTCATCTCCACTTCGTATGAGCAAAGTATAGTTTGATGGCATTAATGATTCGGTATCTATACCAATTTCATTTTGACCTATTTCAACTGAATTTGTAAGCAATAATCTTGTTCTACCCAGCAAATCTATGACCTTAATTTCAATATCTCCTTTTACACTAGAATTTAATTGAAGGTTAATATTTTGATTGAAAGGATTTGGAAATACCTGTGCGTTTAAGATTTTTTGGTCGGAATTAATAATGTTTCCAGGCAACGTTCCGGCAGCTTTAATATTTACACTATAATCTTCTACTTCACCATATGAAAATGTTTCACATGGACTTGGATACCCGCCATATTTCATGGAAACTCTTATTCTGCTAGCTCCTACACTGGATCCTGCGGGCACAGTAAAACTTATTGCAAGTAGGCCTGTACTGGTGCTATTGGTACTTAGTATTTGTTCTCCAACGTCAGTAAACACCCCGTTACGGTTAAAATCGATCCATGCTCTCCAATAGACTCTATGAGCACCGCCATTCATTCCAGCCTGGTAATTAAGAGTATACGTTGTCCCTATGGAAATATCTGTGGATAAACCGGTTCCATTATAATAACCTCCATCACTTGCTGAGGTTCGGTCAATTGTGCCAAGCTTAACCCTTTTTATCCATTCGAAACTCGTGCTATTTCCTTTTGAGTTGCAATAACTACTAGCTGGTAAGGTCGTAAAATTAACCACCGGACCGAATGCGCTGGTCTGTGCACCACACACAGATTGCACTCTCACATTATAGGCTGTTGAAGGAGTCATCCCGGTTAAATTAACATTGGTTGTAATAACATTTAGTTGACTCCAGTTACCGGAAGTTGCAAGCTTGTATTGAAAGTTGTATGAAGTGGCTCCAACTACCAGTGTCCAAGAAGCAGTAGCTGTCGAGGAGGTGATATTTGTAACGGCCAGGTTTGTTGGTACACCACAAGTTCCTGTACCCAACGTTGTAAAATTAACCACGGCTGAATAGGCACTGTTTGCGCTTTGACAGCGAGTCCTGACCCTAGTGTTGTAAAGAGAAGCGGCTGTTAAACCCGTTAAATTAACAGATGTATTGGTTCTATTTATTAATGTCCATGTTTGGGCTGTATTGAGTTTATATTCGAAATCATATGAAACCGCCCCTGCGGCTGCAGCCCAGCTTAAAGTAGCCGTAGTTTGGGTAATATTTGAGGCAGCCAATCCAGTTGGTACAGGGCAACCACCATCTCCACTGCAAGATCGTCCTAAACAAGTAGCTGCAGCAACTTCATTTCTAATTTTAGTCCCCGGTAATGATCCAAAACCATTATTAAAGTTAATTCCATACTGCGTCAAATGGCAGTAACTCATAATAGTACCTCCATTGGTAGGAGCAGGTCCAGGAGAACAGGTACCTTCCGGTGTATAACAATTATCTATAGCGCCTCCAGTCCATCCGCACCATTGGGTATGATTTGATCCTATATTATGACCCATTTCGTGCGTCAAAACTTCTACAGTCCAAGAATATGTTGGAACATTTGCATATGTTGAAGTGATATTACTATAAGCATATTTATAACTGCTACATAGGACATCCAGCCAAGCAACTCCTCCGATATTGGTACCCCCTAAAGCAGCTAAGTGTGCTAAATCACCATTAAAAGTTCCTCTCAAATTTCTAAATTGAGTTAAAGCTAAATATGCATCCGAGCGGCTATAAGTGTCCAGAGTTGTCCAAACAAATACTTCAGAAATGGTTGTATTTATGGATTCATTAGAATAAAGTGTGGACACATTGTTAAAAACAGACGTGATCCAGGCCACTGTATTATTCACGCCTCCTTTATTTTGATTTAATGCGTAGTCGCACTCTAAATAAACTCTAATACAATCTCCTACAGCAAATTGAGGATTTGGATCGTCGTCATCACCACCAACTCCTGGGTCTTCGACCTGGCAATTAAAAGGAATATCTACTAAGATATCTTTGTCCTGATAAATGATAAATTCTCCTGTTTTAGAAGGAAGTGGTTGAATAACCGTATTTACCCCGTCTATAGAAATCATTCCATAAACCTGGTTTTCAAATAAGCTGATAGCTGCAATTGAACCCAATTCGTTGTGAATAATTCCTCGGTAATAGACTGCTTCACCAGTTTCGACAGGCTGTCCGTTAGATTTGGAAGTGGTAACTTTAAAGCCTTCCGCTTTAAGATCCACCTTTATCAGGTCCAATAAAATGTCATTACGGTCAGAACCTGGTATGGCAATTTGGACAAAATCAGGTTTTTCAAACAGAATTTTTTGATAGGTTACCTGATTAAACTCTATGACAGTTGCCGAGCTTAAAGAACTTTCGTATTCATGCGAAGTCTTAATTACTTTAAATGGCTTTACAGGGTCAATATTGAGTTGTTCAAATATTTTGACCACTTTTAGGGGGATGGGTTTGGCGTTCTCGCGGCCGCTAACATCTACATTAGTAGACTTCAAATTTCCATAGTTTTGACTGCTAAGTAAACCATGGAAAGCCAACGACAGTATTATTAAAAAGAAACTTCTTTTTTGAAACATAAGTATTTTTTTAATATTAAGTAAAATATATGAGTTGAGTTAGGCGAAAGCCAGATA
>JALYPU010000160.1 GCA_030856215.1 Bacteroidota bacterium | reverse complement strand
GAGCAACTTGGAAAATCTTTCTCCGACTTCGTAGTAAAACAACGACAAATAGTGAACTCCCTAAATCCCATTATTCATGAAATAATCCCCGTTTTTTATCAAAGAAAATAACCAAACTCCAGTCCCCCTCTCTTTTAAGAGAGGGCAGGGTGAGTTGAAATGCAGCTTTCTCCATACCTCAATGAAACCTCCGCATGGCTCCGGATTCATTTTCGGTTCATTTCACTAAAAGACATTTCTATGTCTTTTAGTTCATTCAGGTTCACTTCGTAAAAGCTTTAAAATATTCCTCAATATTTTTAACCACCAATTTATTGGACATAGATAAAATTTCTTCTGGTGTCGCTTCTTTTATTTTCTGGACGGAACCGAAATGGCTCAATAATTTTTGGGCGGTTTTAGCTCCGATGCCCGGTATCTGGTAGAGTTCGGTTTGAATCATCGATTTGGATCGTCTCAACCGATGATGATTGATACCAAAACGGTGTGCTTCATTTCTCATTTGTTGAATGAGTTTTAGAGATTCAGATTTCTTGCTGATATACAATGGAATGGAATCGTTTGGAAAATAAATTTCTTCCAGTTTTTTTGCGATACCTATCACTTTAATTTTTTGGTCCAGCTGCAGAGTTTCCAGAGATTTATTAGCGGAGGATAATTGTCCCTTTCCTCCATCAATAATGATAAGTTGCGGAAGGCTCTGCTCTTCATCCAGCATTCGCTTGTATCTTCTGTACACGACTTCTTCCATAGAGGCGAAATCGTTGGGCCCTTCTACCGTTTTAATATTAAAATGCCGGTAATCTTTTTTAGATGGTTTTGCATTTTTAAACACTACACAGGCCGATACCGGATGGGTCCCCTGAAAATTAGAATTATCAAAACATTCTATGTGCGACGGCAGCACGTCCATACTCAAATCTTGCTTTAAGGTATGTAAGATTCTTTCTGCCGGTGTGGGCTTTATAGTTTTTTCCCATTGCTCTTTTTTCTTTTGCAGCAACATGTATTGCACGTTCTTTTCAGATAATTCCAATAAATGTTTTTTATCTCCACGTTGGGGTATCGTTTTAACGACTTCGGTATCTTCTAATTCAATGTCAAATGGAATAATAATTTCAGGTGCAATACTTTCAAACTGATTTCGAATTTTATGCACTGCCTGTTCTAATATGGCTTTTGTTTCTTCTTCTGCATTCTTAGTCGCCTCTATGGTAAACGTATGTATGATGGCGCCATCTATTACTTTAATAAAATTAATATAGGCAAACTCTTCATCCACAGCTATCGAGAAGACATCCAGATCTTTGATGGAATTACTTACTACCGTGGATTTGCTTTGGTAATCTTCAAAAGCATCCAATTTTATTTTCCACTGTTGCGCTTTTTCAAACTCCATATTCTGAGACAATGAACGCATCTCTTTTTGAATATGCTCTTTCACTAATTTAAAATGCCCTTTTAAAATATTTTTTACCTGATCAATACGCGCATCATATTGATCTTTACTTTCGAATTGTTCACAGGGACCCAGACAATTTTTAATATGGTATTCCAGGCAAACTTTATACTTATTTTTTTGGATCGCGAAAGGTGCCAAATTTAAATAACACGTCCGCAGTGGAAATAAAGTTTTAATAAGATCCAATATTATTTCCGCTCGATATTTCGAAGTATAGGGACCAAAATAAATGGACCCATCCCGGATCAATCGGCGCGTAAAGTACACCCTGGGAAAATCTTCTTTTTTAATACATATGTACACATAGGTCTTGCCATCTTTGAGCATGACATTATACCTGGGCTGGTGCTTTTTGATCAAACTATTTTCTAAGAGTAAGGCGTCGTGTTCTGTGTCCACCAAAGTAAATTCAATGGTGATGGCATGCTTAATCAAGGCTCTTGTTTTCGAGGAAATGTATTTGCTTTCGCCAAAATAATTGTGCAGCCTATTTTTTAGATTTTTTGCTTTCCCAACATACAATATCCCATTTTTATCATCCATAAAACGATACACTCCGGGAGACGGAGGAATGGATGGAAGCAACATTTTAAAATCGTCTGGACCCAAGATTAAATATTATTCTGTAATAAACAGTTTATGCAAACTATGTTTTACTGATTTTCATTAAAAAATAGGTTTCGAAAATAGTAAAGGACAAATAGGTAATGAGCAGTGGAACTAAAATTTTGTATTGATCCAGTTGAACCACTTTCACTAAAATGATCACGATGCTAAAAAAAATGACCATTTTGAACATGATCGATGCAATGAATATTTGATTGAATAAATATAAGTTTTTGGATCGCGCCGACCGCTTACCCAATAAAAAAAGTACGATAGAGAAAATAATAAAGAATAAAATAACACAGATATACGATGAATAGTATGGAACCCATGACTGGAGCGGATTAAAAAAAGAAGAAGCAGCAAGAGATATAAACGAAGCGCCAATAACTCCGATGAAGAAAGATTTATTCCTCATCTTTCTTTTGTTGTAAGTCTTTATAAAGCCAAACCATAATACCAGTAAAGAAGAAAATTACTGTGCCCATAGTAAATAATGGAAGATCTGTTTTAAATTTTTTATCCAACCATTGCCCTAAGAATGCGGCAACTGCCAAGGTACCAAATATTTGGAATGCAAGGCCTGAATATTTAAGTACTTGATTAGGTCGTCTTCGTGGAGGAGCCATGAAACATTTCTTATTGAAGTTTCAGAGCCTCATTTTTAGTGTGGTTGATGGTTTTTGCATTTCCATAACCACTCATTTTACTAGTCACATTGAATTTCGCCCCTGGACTCACCGATAATTTATCGGTATTTATCTCCCCTTCCACTTGAGCGTTTTCTTTTATTTGAAGCAAATCTTCTATATGGAGGGAACCCTTAAATTGGCCTTCAATAACCGCATTCTGTGCTTTGATTTCGCCTTCGATTTGTCCTTTGGGTCCAATGATTACTTTTCCTTTGCAGGTTAGTACCCCTTTAAGAATTCCATCAATACGTATATCACTATCTGCCATGACGGTTCCTTCCAAAGTGGTCCCGTTGACAATGCTATTTAGAGCTCCCTGGTTTGGTACACCGGGTAGTCCCTTGGGGGTATCTTTTTCATTATTCTTATTCGTATTTCCAAACATAGTTTTCTGTTTTATAAGATGGGCTGCTAAATTACAATTTTTAACCCATTGTGAAACTAATAATAACCTGAATTAGGCCCCATTTCCTTGAAATGCAGCCTTTGCTTGTTTGGAATCTGTATGCTTGGATTAAAAATTCGGGCAGTAAATACCTCGTTTCTCTGGTCCGCAGATATTATAAATAAAACTGAGTTCGAACGCATTATTGGCAGCGCTCGCCTTTCTTAACTCAGACATATTTATATCGTAGCTTAAGCCAAAGCCAAATTTCTGATAGTCAAACCTGGTAGATAGGATTAATGCATCTAAATGGGTTCCTTGCGGTTTATTGGAGACCCTTCCCCAAAGTCCCAACTGGAAGGCTTGCTCGTCATTTTTAGACTGGCTTAAGTTAAACCGAACACTGGATCCGGCATTAACCTGGAACGAAGGTCCCTGGAAGAAGGCTACCACACCTGGGATAATGGAATTTTTCTTTCCCATAGCAAAAACACCTCCTCCGTGTACAGTAAGTTTTGGATAAAGCGGCGCAGCGATATATCCTCCATTTCCTGGAGTATAATGATTTTGAAGTGGCTCATTTAAATGGCTGTATGATCCACCGAAATAATAGTTGTTGTATTTATCTAAAACCGAAAACCATAAGAGGCCTACGGAAATATCTGCAAAAATAAAGCTGGGATCTATAACATAAGGCTCTTCACCGGAAGGATTGTTAGGAACGTCAGGTCCGTTCGGGCCTATATTATTACCCCAAATGGCGTTATGAAAATTAATACTTCGCTGGTTCAATCCAGCATCGGCTCCAAAAACGAGGTAATGGGCGGAGGTTCTGGAACCTGCCATCCTTTTACTATAACTGCCGGATAATTTAAACTGGATAGTTGAAAAGTCAAGACTTCCCGCTTTGTCACCCCAGAAAGTTCCGCCAAAGCCAAAATAATCATAGCGGCTTACGGGAATCTTTTGATCAAAGGATAAATTGAATGTGTTAAATGCGGCACCTTTTAATATGGGAGCCCACTGATTCCGATAATTTGCAATAAATCTCATTTTGCAATTCATAACACCCGTCAACGCGGGGTTAAGATTCGTCGGAGACATATAAAATTGCGAAAAATGGATATCTTGAGCAAAGATGGCCAAAGGTAAAACAGCCAATAATGAAAAAAGAATACGCTTCATACCTACTACGTTTCGAAAGGCTAAATATAGAGTCTTTCTCGCAATTAACATTCCCAATCCCTTCATTTTAACAATATTTATTTTTTTTGTATATGAAAAACTACGACTCAGCCCGGGCCAAAGCCCCAAAATCCCGAATTAAAATATCATCATATTCATTGGCTAGTTCAAACAGGTTTTTTAAGGTTTTTTTACCCGTTTCTGGCTTAAAATAATGGTCAAACATGAGCAAACTCAAGATGATATCATTGTTTCGAATACTAAAGCTTAGACCCTTGATCTTAAAGTTCTGCTGCAATAGGTACACATAAATTTCTTTTATTTTTTCTCTGGGCAGACTGGATATGTAGGCATCTCCAGCTATCAGTCCGGATTCTTCATGATAACTGAGGATAATTTTGGCCGATCCCTCTATAACCTCCCAATTATACGGACCTCTGCGCGTCAACGCTAAATCATACCCCATCGCACCCAACGTTTCTTCAATCTCATAACGGATGCCTGAGGGCATATAATCTTCCAGATCAGAGATCATTTTAATTTTTGCTCCGCAATGCGGGCAGTATTTCTTTTCCGAGTTGGGCTCAAAAACGATGTTAGCGCAGGAAAGACACCGCACCGCCTTTGAATCCTTTTGCACGCTATAATCAAATAAGCTGGACAGCAGATAGCTGGATGGTAATGAAAAGCCGATATTTTGCCCATTTTGAATGATAAACGTATTCACACCTACTACCTCAGCGTCGGCGTTTATTAGCGGGCCTCCACTATTGCCCGGGTTGAGGGCGGCATCGTGTTGGATATAATTAATGTCGTTTTGTTGATGGGCCGTATTGGATATAATCCCTTGGGTTGCCGTATATTTTAAGCCAAATGGATGGCCTACTGCTAAGACCATATCTCCCTCTGACAATCCTTGGGACTCAGAAATCTTAACATGCGCCAATTTATGCACCGCGGGCGGGCGGATAAAAGCCAAATCATATTTTGGGTCCACATAAACCACCGGTCTCAATGATCGGTCGATCCCTTTTCCCTCTACTACGACATCCTTATTGTTCCGAACGACATGTTCGTTGGTGATTATTAAATCAAAATCTTTTAGATAAAATCCCGTACCAACAGAAAAGGGTGTCGCTATCTGGATGACTGCATCTTTATATAACTCGATGATTGATTTCAACTACCCTAATTTTAGACTGGTGATAAATCTCATATAGGAAATCAAAAATCGCACTTCACTGTTGGTATCAGGTACAAACTGAAGGGAGATTTCTTTAAAAACCGAGGAATGTTTCTCTAACAATTCGTTCACATGGTCTACAATTAAATCATATTCTAAATTCTGGTTGGGAGATCGGTGATTTGATTCAAATCCCAGCGCTGTAAAATAGTCTGATTCTGTAAACTGGTAATAAAAATGAAACAAATCTTTATCAGGAGCTGGCAAAGCGAAATGAAAAAGACAATATCCGCAGATATAATCACAAATAGCTTTACATACTTTATCGTGTTTATTTTCTAAATACCAATCGATGGATTTGAATTCATTTAGAATTATAGATGTCACCGCCGCGTGATTGGTCGGATTAACTTGTCCAAACGTGCTATTAATTTTATATAAGGATTGATAAAATTGTTCTTTGGTAAACAGATCCATCAACTCCAAACCAACCCGCAGTTTCTTTACTTTCATGGATGTCTCAAATTCAGCCTCCTCGAAATATTCATCGTGCAATCCTTCTAATGTTTCAGCAATGGTTCCTTCGGGTTTGATTAGGTAATCAATTTTGTAAAACGTACTTAAAAAAATGTAGGTGAAGGCGCCGGGGAATCGGTCCGCATTTAAAGCGCCGATAGCTTTTGGATCTAAACTCTCTTGAATCCAATGTTTATAAAATTTAAATTTTACTGCTTTTTCACTATCTGGCAGTGCGATGATATGATCTATCTGAATGGGCACTAAACTTCGAAATTCCTGAATGAGCACATCGTCATTTTTATCTGCGCGCAAGGCTATTTCTTTTAAGCCATAATAAATTTTATAGGGAGAGGCTTCTTCAATGTAGCTATCAAAAATCAAACATAAAATATTATCCGGTGTGAGCGCAAAGCGACTATATTTTAATTCATAACTGTCCTCACAGGCTAGTCGAAGAAATCCAATATTCATTTCAGTGGCTTTGGCTATGGAAGCTTCCGCGCGGAAGCAATTAGTATCCACCACACCGACGATCACTTTGGATCCCTGGTAAAATGAAAATTCTAAATTTTCACCTTTTTCATGCCATTTGATATTGTTTCCTTTTTCATTTCGCAGGTAATCCAACATATGCTTTACAGAGGTTTTATAATCCTCTTTCTCGAATGCCTCCATAGATTGATCCCAGGAAGCATATTTTTCCCTGGATTTGTAGGCGTCCGAAAACCGACCAAAGACAATATCCGGCTCTGATGTATCCCTATCTCCTGTTATATATTTCCAAAAATTCATGCTGATTTAAGAATGGGCAAAGGTACATTGTAAATCCATTAAATAATAAAGACTTTGCACCCACTCATTTTATACTTTTGCATACTATGGAGTTTAGGACAAGTATCAAGTGGAAAGGCACAGATCAATTATTCACACATCATCATAAATTTTGGTGTATAGGGAGCTGTTTTGCGCAACATCTCGGTTACAAATTGGCCACATCTGGATTTAACACATCATCCAGTCCGTTTGGAATTGTCTTCAATCCTCTTTCGATGCAATTACAATTTGACCGTCTCATCCGACAGACTTTTTACACTAAAGATGAGTTAATATTCCATGAAGGTATCTATCACTCGTTTGATCATCACGGCGTCTATTCGCATCCAGATGCAGATAGTCTTATTCAACAAATTAATCAGATATTAGAAAACGCTTTCCAGCAACTAAAAATAGCCGATGTACTCGTTATTACGTTGGGGTCCGCACACTATTATCAGTATAGATCATCAAATCAGGTCGTAGCCAATTGTCATAAAATTCCACAAAATAATTTCGAGAAAAAATTGGCTGGTGTGGAAGAAATAAAATCAAGTTTAGAGAGTATTCTTAAATATATCCAAACAGTCAACCCAAAAATACCTATAATTTTTACGGTTAGTCCTGTACGTTATCTGAAAGATGGATTTGTTGAGAACACGCGTTCAAAATCAAATTTGATCGTAGCCGTTCATGATATTCTAGCAAAATATTCTTACACCCATTATTTTCCCGCTTACGAAATCGTCATGGATGATCTCAGGGATTATCGGTTTATGAAAGAAGATTTAATGCACCCGAACGACCAAGCCATTCAATATGTCTGGGAACAGTTTGAACAAAACTTTATGGATGAAACTACCCGACAATTAACTAAAAAAGTTTTAGAACTCAAATCCAGGATTTCCCACAAAGCGTTGCATCCAGATCGAATCCAACATCAGGAATTTGAAAAGAAAACAACCTCATTAAAAAATCAATTATTAAAAGACCATCCATACCTGAAGCTTTAAATTATGTTTACTAAAAACAAATTTGTCATTTCATTTACTTTATGCATAATAATTTGGATTAGGCCTATCCAATTATTTACGCAGGATGTTCCTCAACGAATACAAAATTTGCATGACTATCTGGTGGAACAGAAATTGGAACCCTTAGCCGACTTGTTGCATGATAAAATAATATACGGCCATTCCAATGCCTGGCTCGAGTCTAAAAAGGACATGATAGCTAATTTACAAAACAGGGTGTTGACGTATCAATATATCGAAATGGATTCACTACAAATTACCTATGAAAAAAATATTGCCATGGCAAGATATATTATGACCGTTAAAGGACAACTTAGGGAAAAAGAATTTCAGTTAAGATTGAGTGTCCTACAATGTTGGATCAAAAAGAGGAAAAACTGGTATTTAATTGGTCGACAAGCGGTGAAAGTTTCGTGATTTATCAACGTTGCCTATTTCAGTATTTATTTAAAATGGATGATAGCCCTAAAGCTAAGCAGACCGAGTGAATTACAACTACGCTATTTAATTGATTATAAAAGCACAGGATTATCATTTTATCACCCATAGCGCTCCCTTTAAATCCGTAAATGCAACTAATCCATTTGCGATTGTATAAAATAATTTAATATTATCCGCAGCATATCTTGATTCATACACTTTATAAAAAGTAGTATTGAAAAGTTGTAATGAAGTATGGAATAGTGTATTCTCAATTGGAAATACATATCCTCTATGAGCTACTGGAACCGATAATTTCAAATGGTAATTATGAATCTGCTGTTCGTCAATATGAACCGTGTAGATGTTTAAAATATCCGATCGTTCTTCCAGTTTAGATTCTCCAATATTCAATACTGTAAATAGATCCATCTCGAAAGTCTTTGGGAATCGAACATCCGTTTTCACGATCTCCACTTTTCCTGTCACATGATGTTCCTCAAAACGAACCATTCTGTTTCTGGAAATGTCTTCTTCACAAATTATGGAATCCTGCTTATCAGCATAAATCAAAATGTAAGGTTCTTCACCTATACGATATAGGACCATTTGTCCTTCCATATTCTGAAAAGATAACACCTGGGCTTTCTGGTATGGGATAGACCGGTGAGAGGATCCCAATGGCCTCACTGCTTCCAATTTAATAGGAATAGAACAGGGTGATGATATCTGTGGAGCCTCATTATGGCAGGAAAAAACAATCCATATCAACGCAATAAAAAGATCCCTTGCATTAAATTTTATTGGTAGCTTTTTACCAGGCGGCATTGATTTATATAAATCCACCGCTATTCATTAAATATCAAAAAATATAACACCTAAAATAATTTAAACATTTGTTAATTGACAGCAATATAGCCTATAGTAATGTTAGAATGATGAATTTTGCTATTCTAAGTAAATGTCAACCTATGTTTTTCAAGTATACGTTATTTCCTCAAATTGTTTTTTATTCTCTATTTATTGCTGTTTGTTTCTCTTATTCGTGTAAGCCAGAACAAAAAACGGGCATCCAGGCATTACCACCTGATGAATCCGCCAAAGATCCGGGAAGCATTTTAGCCGTTTCATTGGATGGAAAAGTACTGACTACCTGGGCTGATCCAGATTCTGTCAACCAAATTCTGACGAAAGAATTAGACCAATTCAGAAACTATTACCTCAGCCATTTGGAAGAACCGGTATCGTATCTCGCCTATGGCAGGAAGTTTTTACAGCTAGGAAAAATTGAAAATGCGATCGACATTTTTTCTAAAGGAATTGCCAAATTTGATAAAAATCCGGATTTGTATATCGCCCGGGGAGAGGCTCATATTAAAGCGCGCATGTTCAATTCTGCCACCGATGATTTATGGAAAGGCGGCCAGAACATTCAGGGCCAGGATATAGGCTCAGGCTTGCTCAAAAACAGGGGAGAAGATTCCATTATTAATAGCAGTTTGAGTTATAAAAATTATTTATTCCTGGGGCAGGCCTTTCAATGCAAAGGTGATTTCGCCAATGCGGATAAAATGTTTGAAATCTGTGCCGATTTTTCTACAAACTCGGACTTATATATGCGGTCTTATTATTGGCAATATCAATGTTTTGCAAGATCCGGACGGACCAAAGAAGCCGAGGAACTTATAAAAGGGATAGATCCGAAAAGCCATATTTTCCCAGTCACCAAACCCTATCTGGAATCATTGCTTTTCTTAAGAGGGGATCTGTCTGAAGCGCAGTTAGTAGATATTTCGAAAATGCCAAAAACCTCAGAAGAGGCTAAAAGTTGGCTAGTGAGAGCTTACGCGGTGGCCTTAAAAGCGCAACTAAAAAAAGACCAAGATAAAACCGTGTCTGTTTTTAAAAACATCTTCCAATCTGGTTATTGGGATCAAATGCCCTATATAATGGCTGAGGCAGATTATGCGAGGCTTTTGGGAATAGATATCCAGGAAAGTCAAACCATTCAATTGAGAGCTGAACATTTGAAAAATAAGCCGAAATAAGTCCTTCGTCGGAATTTCTTTCATATTAGTCGGCCTTATAGTAGGTTGGGCCATTTTTACTATAAATTTTGTAAAACAATCATAAAAATGAAAGAAAAAAATTTTACTCCGATTTCTGGCTGGATCATGTTAATAGTGCTTGCATTAATTTTGGCCAGTTTATATTTTGTCCATATTATCCCCTGGTATATTGTTGGTGGCATTATAAGCCTCTTGATCATGATTGGCTTTATCATTGTATATCCGGGAGCCTCCAAAGTGGTCAATCTATTTGGAAAATATGTGGGCACCATAAAACAAGACGGATTCTTTTGGGCGAATCCTTTTTACAACAAAAAAGGCCTGTCTTTAAGAGCTCACAATTTCGATAGTGAGCGATTGAAAGTAAATGATAAACGAGGAAATCCCATCCAGATAAGTGTCATCTTGGTGTGGCGCGTAAAAGATACATTTAAAACGCTTTTTGAGGTAGAGGATTATATGGGTTTTGTCAAAGTCCAGACAGATGCCGCCGTGAGAAAACTCGCGGGTAGCTACGCTTACGATCATATAGATGACTCCGATGAAATCACCCTTCGTTCCTCTCATAATGAAGTGAATGATGCATTAGAAAATGAATTGCGTGAACGATTGGACATGGCGGGAATTGAAGTACTGGAAGCGCGCATAGGCTATTTGGCTTATGCCCCGGAGATTGCCGCAGCCATGTTAAAACGCCAACAAGCGGAAGCTATCGTGTCTGCCCGTTTTAAAATCGTGGAAGGAGCTGTGAGCATGGTGGAAGGAGCATTAAAACAATTGGAGGAGCGAAACATCGTAAATTTTGAACCCGACAAAAGAGCCCAAATGGTGAGTAATTTGATGGTCGTCTTATGTTCAGATAAAGAAACTACGCCCATTATAGATATGAATAAATAACTTCTTATTTGGTTGGTGAATTCAGATGCTTCTATAAAGTAGACCGTTCAACTCACCCCCTACCCCTCCCGATAACATCGGGACAAGCTCTCTCATTCAAAGAGGGGGAACATAAATACTAATAGGCCTCATCGAAGCTTACGCAGGTGACCGAGCGTTCCGCTCGAAGCGCTTTGGAGTGATAAAAATCACTCCAAAGCGAGGGAACTTTCCGCCAACTGGCGGAAAGCACTACTTTGCAACTGAGTCCAAAACTCATTGAATCTTTCGAAAATTAAAGTTCTTTTATGCTGCTTCCTGCACGCCTCAATGAAGCTTACGCAGGCTACACCTTCATTTTCGGTTCACCGCATCGAAAGACATTTTGATGTCTTTCGATTTGTTCAGGTTCACTTCGTAAAAAGGCATTTTGTATGCCTTTTTACTTGTTCATATTCAGTCCAAAATACAGCGCGTGGCGAGTAATTTTCGTCGCGGCTTTGAGCTTTGACACTGAAATACAAGACAAATATTTAAGAGGTGAGTTAAAGGGTTTGAAAAAACCAAACCAACAGAGGCATCGTCGAAGATCAGCGAAGCAGAAAATTAAGAGCTGATGGCTATGAGTATAGAAGAAGCGCCTTATTTTGGACAAGATTTTTGGTTCTTTTC
>JALYPU010000140.1 GCA_030856215.1 Bacteroidota bacterium | reverse complement strand
GACCATATCTTCTTCTGCCTGGTTCTGGACTCTGGCGGTAACTATCATTATAATATTACAACCCATTGTTAATTTTATATGGGAACTTTTTCAGAAGCCTGCGGATGTTATTTTTAAACAACACGTTACTTACACGACAAAAACGGCTATTAGTCATTTTAGTCAGCAGTTGCTGGAACTAACATTTTTACCGCACGAAGTATATTCAAATTCGGATGCGATTATAAAGACTGTATGGAGAATGTTCGTCTCGCGCAAAAAACTACTTCAATGGAATCCATTCAACAGTAGACAAGACAGGCAAAATAGTATTTTAAAATCATATACCATAATGTGGTTTGAGCCACTATTTGCGATGAGCTTATACACGTATTTAACCTTAAACAATCCTGGTTCTGTCCTCATTGCGTTACCGTTTCTTTCTTTCTGGATGGCAGCACCCTTAATTGCCTATGCTATAAATCGGCCATTGTCACTTGTTAATTTAGACATTTCTAAAGAAGAAACCATTTACCTGCGTAAACTATCGAGAAAAATTTGGAGCTTTTTTGAAAAGTTTGTAAACGCTGAAGAAAATTGGTTACCCCCGGATAATTACCAGATAGAACCCGTGGAAAGAATTGCACACCGCACGTCACCAACCAACATCGGATTCTCATTATTATCCAATCTTACAGCCTATGATTTTGGTTATATAACGACGTTACAATTTGTGGAAAGAACAAGTAATACCATAAATACGATGCAGCGAATGGAGCGGTATAGAGGGCATTTGTATAATTGGTATGATACACTTTCTTTGGTTCCGTTATTTCCAAAATATATTTCTTCTGTTGATAGTGGAAACATGGCAGCATACCTTATTATTTTAAAGCAAGGCTTGTGTGCTATTCCAGAAAATAAAATTATTACTAAAAGTTTTTTCCAGGGATTAGCGGATACTATCAATGTATTATTAGATTATACAAATGAAAATACGCAGTTAGTAGTATACCGTAATGATTTAGAAGAAAATTACCATTCTAAAATCAATTCGCTTGGAGAAATAAAGGAGTATATAGAGCACCTGGAAACATCTTTTGCAAAAATTCTGAGTGAACTAAAACTACCTTCTGATGAACAAGCAGCTATTTGGGCACAAAAATTTTTGGAGCAATTAACTGAACAAAAAAACAATATCAATGCTTTAGCGCCCTGGTTATTGTTTTCAACAGCACCCGCAAAATTTGAAGAACTTTTTATAGAATTGACGAATATCCCAACCTTAAAACAAATCGCCTTAATAGAACAGGTCTTTTTACAAAAATTTATCTTCAACCACGCACCAGACGCAAGCACGGAAGAAAATGAATGGCTAACCGGATTCAAGGCGGCCATTAAAGAAGCTTCCAGACGTTCAAATGAACTGATTCTCACTATTGCGCAATTAGCAGAAAAATGCATGAACTTATCCGATATGGATTATGATTTTTTGTTTGATAAAGAACAAAATTTATTATCCATTGGATACAATGTTGAAGAGCACAGAAGGGATAGTGGCTTCTATGACTTGCTAGCATCAGAAGCCAGGCTTACTACATTAATAGGAATCGCTCAGGGAAAATTACCGCAGGAGAGCTGGTTCGCGTTAGGAAGGCAACTGACTAATCAGGGAGCTTATCCTGTGTTATTATCGTGGGGCGGTTCTATGTTCGAATACCTGATGCCATTATTGGTAATGCCCACCTATGAAAATACGTTGTTGGATCAAACTAATAAGGCTGTCATACATATGCAGATTGAATATGGGAAGAAGCATTCAATTCCTTGGGGCATATCCGAATCAGGTTTTAATATGGTAGACGCCCAACTTAACTATCAATACAGGGCGTTTGGTCTTCCGGGTATTGGATTTAAACGTGGTTTGGGTGAAGACCTTGTTATTTCGCCATACTCAACGCTCCTGGCTTTGATGGTGTCCCCAAAAGAAGCCTATAAAAACTTACAGGTTTTAAAAGAAGAGGGGTTCGAATCAATGTATGGATTTTACGAAGCGATAGACTATACCACCGCGCGATTGATCAGGAAGCAAAAAAGGGTCGTGATTAAATCTTTCATGGCACACCACCAAGGCATGTCCTTCCTTTCTCTTTCCTACTTGCTATTACACAGACCTATGCAGCAAAGATTTGAATCAGAGATTCATTTAAAATCTACCTTATTGCTATTACAGGAAAAGATACCGAGGGTTACTAATTTTTATTCTCCAAGTGTTCATGTGGGAGATATCAGCATTCTTCCAGGTAGTGACCTCTCTATTCGAGTTGTCAACACCCCAAACACGATTGTTCCTGAAATTCAATTATTGTCAAATGGTCGGTATCATGTAATGGTCACCAATGCGGGAGGTGGATATAGCCGTTGGAACAATATGGCTATCACTCGCTGGCGTGAGGACATCACCTGCGACAATTGGGGTAGTTTTTGTTATATACGTGACCTGGAGAGTAATCTTTTCTGGTCATCCGCTTACCAGCCAACTTTACAACAAGGGGAGAATTATGAAGCGGTATTTTCTGAAGGAAAAGCTGAGTTTCGTCGACGTGATTATTCATTGGAAACACATACAGAAATTGTCGTATCACCGGAAGATGATATAGAATTAAAAAGAATACATATTACGAATCGTTCACGTAAAAAAAGGACCCTCGAAATAACCACATACGCAGAAGTGGTGCTGGCTACTCATGCATCCGATGAAGCACATCCTGCGTTCAGCAATTTGTTTGTTCAGACGGAAATCAATGCGCAGCGAAATGCCATACTTTGCACTCGCAGGCCTCGATCGGTTGAAGAAATAACACCCTGGATGTTTCACCTAATGAAAGTGCATGATGCAGAAATAATACATGTCGCTTACGAAACAGACCGTGACCAATTTATTGGAAGGGGCAATACGATCAGTCAGCCGCAAACAATGAATCGCACAACACCGGCACCGGGCAAATGTGGTTCAGTTTTGGATCCAATAGTGTCAATACAGTACCGTATTATTTTGGAGGGAAATGAAACGGCCACAATAGATATCATTTCCGGGGTTGCTGCAACTCATGAGACATGTCAAGATCTTATAGATAAATACCAGGAACACCATTTATTCAATCGGGTATTGGAATTGGCGTGGACACATAGTCAAGTAATTCTAAGACAAATCAATGCAGTAGAATCAGACGCGCAACTGTATTCCCGATTAGCAGGTTCTATTATCTTTTCCAACCAGTTATTTAGGACGGACCCCGCTGTTATCATCAAAAATAAAAGAGGTCAAGCTGGATTGTGGCGCTACTCAATATCAGGAGATATTCCGATTGTATTAGTACAGATTGAAGATGCTGCAAATATTGACCTTGTTAAAAAAATGATACAAGCCCATTTGTATTGGCGACTCAAAGGACTCATGGTTGACCTCGTGATATGGAATGATGACCACGGAGGTTATCGGCAAGAATTACACAATCAGATCCAAAATCTAATTGCTCCTGGAATGGGCAATGAACTGAAAGAAAAGCCAGGGGGAATTTTTATAAGATCTGCTGAGCAATTATCGACTGAGGAAAGGATTTTGTTTGAGTCTGTTGCGCATATTGTTATCGCTGACCGCTTCGGTACCTTGGAAGAACAAATGAACGGGCGAAGAAAAATTAAAACGGCTATACCCTATTTCAGTCCTGTCAAATTTTATCCAGCTGTTTACACTAAAGTAGAACCTAGGACGGATCTACAATTTTTCAACGGTCTCGGTGGATTTACGCAGGATGGAACTGAATATGTAATTACCACGACACCAGAAAATAAAACCCCTGCACCATGGATCAACGTACTGGCAAATCAGGGCTTCGGCAGTATCATTTCTGAAAGTGGCCAATCCTATACATGGGTAGAAAATGCTCATGAGATCCGTTTGACTCCATGGAATAACGATCCAGTCACGGATCTTAAGGGCGAAGCATTTTATTTGAAAGATGAAGAGAGTGGCAGGTTTTGGTCACCAACGCCACTACCCTGCCGTGGTAGCTCACCATATATAACTCGTCACGGGTTTGGTTATAGTGTATTTGAGCATAGTGAGGACGGTGTACATTCGGAAATGTCTGTATTTACCGACAGTGAATTGCCTGTTAAATATATTGTGATAAAACTCCGCAATCATTCTGGCAGGCCAAGGCGAATGACGGCGACAGGTTATGTAGAATGGGTGTTGGGAGATCTTCGTTCAAAATATTTGAAACATACCATAACTGAACTGGAGGAAGCAAGCGGCGCTATTCTGGCAAGAAATGTATACAGCGTTGAGTTTACGAACAGGGTCGCTTTTTTTATCGGCAGTGGAACCAATAAAACTATAACGACTGATAGGACTGAATTCTTGGGCCGCAACGGAACAATAACTAATCCAGATGGATTGAACAGGGCAAGGCTTTCAGGTAAAATTGGCGCTGCATTAGATCCCTGTGCCGTGATGCAGGTTGCTTTTGACCTGGCAGAAGAAGAAGAACATGAATTAATCTTCCGGTTAGGTGCGGGAAAAAATATGAATCACACGGTGGATATTATCCGTGCAAGTGAAGGATCTGAAGCCGCATTAAAAGCAAAACAGAAAGTTCATCAATATTGGCAAAAGGCTTTGGGAGTAATACAAATAAAAACACCCAATGCTGAATTGAATATTCTTGCAAATGGTTGGTTAAATTATCAAACACTTTCTAGCCGTATATGGGCAAGAAGCGGGTTTTATCAATCCGGTGGGGCTTTTGGATTCAGAGATCAGTTGCAAGATGTTTTGTCCTTACTGCACTCCCATCCACAGTTAGTAAGGTCACATATCCTTTTATGTGCCTCCAGGCAATTTAAAGAAGGGGATGTACAACATTGGTGGCATCCGCCCACAGGATGGGGTGTGCGCACTACCTGTTCCGATGACTTACTTTGGTTACCTTATGTAACAATAGCCTATTTAAACACTACCGCAGATAAAACAATCTTAGACGAACCGGTACATTTTCTGGAAGGACGACAATTAATTACTGGGGAGGATTCATACTATGACTTACCTGTTCGGTCAGATGCATCCGCCGGTTTGTATGAACATTGTGTAAAATCAATTGAACATTCCCTAAAGTTTGGTGCACATGGGTTGCCATTAATTGGATCCGGTGATTGGAATGATGGCATGGATAAAGTAGGTAACCATGGAAAAGGGGAAAGTGTATGGTTGGCGTTTTTTCTTTATGATATAATGATACGGTTTGCGGAAATAGCTTCGCTCAAAAATGATGAGGCATTTTCCAAAAGATGCAAAGATGAAGCAGAAACGCTACGCATCAATATTAAAGAAAGTGCTTGGGATGGTGAATGGTACCGTCGCGCATATTTTGATGATGGCACGCCGCTGGGTTCAAATGAAAATGAAGAATGTAAAATTGACTCCATTGCACAAAGCTGGTCGGTATTATCAAATGCTGGTGATGCTGATCGCATCATCACGGCAATGCAGTCAGCAGATAAACACCTGGTGCGTAAAGAAGACGGCTTGATACAATTGTTCAATCCTCCATTCGATCATTCTGATTTAAATCCTGGTTATATAAAAGGATATGTACCTGGCGTTAGAGAAAATGGTGGGCAGTATACGCATGCTGCTATCTGGTTGATAATGGCTTTCGCCGCTATCGGCAACAAGAAACGAACCTGGGAATTATTGCAAATGATCAACCCGATAAACCGCGGTAACAATCAAGAAAAAGTAGCTATTTATAAAACGGAACCGTATGTGATTGCAGCAGACGTTTACGCTGAACCTCAGCATAAAGGCCGCGGCGGGTGGACATGGTACACCGGCTCTGCAGGATGGATGTTTCAGCTTATTATAAATTCTTTCATTGGATTGAAAAGAGAAGCTGATACGTTAACGTTTACCCCATGTATCCCTGAAGAATGGAAATACTTTGAACTCAATTACCAATTTGCAAACAGTAATTACCATATACTATTCATTCAGTCTGTATCAGACATCGCAAAACCTATGAAAATATTTTTAGATGAAACGGTTCAGGAAAATGGTGTTATAACATTGGTAAATGATGGGAAAACACACGAAGTAAAAATTGAATTGTTTACAATTTCTTAATTTTAGGATTAAAAATAAAACACAATAATTGAAGTGAAATTGATATGCAAACAGTAAGTACCAATTACAATTCATTCAGTTATAATCTGAATTATTTTGCAAATTTTGGACATAATAAAAACGAAATCAAAATTTGAGAAGAATACAGAAATGGCTTCGAGTTTGAACCGCACTTCAATTGCAAGCATCTTTTATTTTGACCCAACGAAAATATAAAGTGCTTCATCACATCATTTCCGCTTCATAGCAAGCAAAGAGGCAAAAACCAAATCTTCCAAAAATCCGATAACTTTCCCATCATCCTTTATGTTTCCAAAATCAGTTAACGAAGGAAGGTTTCGCATAAAGAAATTTTGATAATGCGCCATCTCAATTATGGTGCTTGACAGTGAACGGGGAAATTTATATTTCGGATTACATTCAAGAATAATTGATGCAATCGTTCCGCAAAGGTCTTTATAAGGTTTAAATAATTGTTGCTTATTGTCATCGGTTACATGTCTCGTTAAATACACTTTTGCCCCTTCCATTCTCACAATTTCATGCAACAACCGTTCATCAACATGCTTTGTTTGCACATCATCTTTAACCTGTGTGGCAAGTATTTGAATTATTTTTCTAAGTTTTATTTCAGGCGAATTCATATTATTAGTATGCACCATCACTTTATACTCAAGCCAGCTCCAATACCATGAAACAATGTAAATAAGTAAACGGTGCTTGTTTTCAAAATAGCGGTAAATGCCAGCTTCAGTGGTTCCGATTTTTTCCGCCAGTTTTTTAAACGTGAACGATTCGAACCCTGCTTTATGAATAAGTACAATACTTTGCAGTATAATTGCCCTCCCTAGTTCCGTTTCTTCCGGGTTGCGGAGAAAAAGCTTTACGTTCATTTTTATTTGCAACGATAATTCCATAAATATGTTGATTTATGTTTGAATTTAAAACCCGGTGTAAAAGTAAACATTTTTAATTGATAGTATTACTATCTTTATAAATAATATTACTATCTTTGCCGCAAGCAACATAATTTAAACTAAAATGAAAAAAATTAAAATTACAACAACAGCCCTCTGCATAAGCATGCTCATTACTTCCTTTGGACAAAAGACCATCTCAAATACACATACAGAAAACGCAGCCGTGGCGTATCACCAAATTGCAATTAACACTCCTGACGAAGCAATCAAAGAACTTAAAAACGGGAATCAGCGATTCATTAACGACAGATTAACAAATACCAATTACAGGGAGCAGATAGAGCATACCAAATCCGATCAGCATCCGCACTCCTTAATTCTTTCATGCCTTGACTCTCGTATCCCACCTGAAATAATTTTTGACCAAGGCATTGGAAACATTTTTGTTGCTCGCGTTGCAGGTAATGTGGAAGACCCGAATATTTTAGGCAGTATGGAATTTGCAACCAAAGTAAAAGGAACAAAACTTATTGTGGTGATGGGACACAACAAATGCGGTGCGGTAAAAGGCGCAGTTGAAAATGCCGAATTAGGAAATCTCACACAACTTGTTAATCAAATAAAACCGGCAATAACTGGCGACAAATCTAATCCTGATTTAATGGTTGATGAAACAGCCAAACAGAATGTAAGAATGACCATTGCAGATATTTTAAAACAAAGCCCTGTAATAAGTGAGCTTGTTACAAACGGACGTGTAAAAATTGTAGGCGCATTTTACGACATCACTTCGGGGCAAGTCAGTTTTATTGAATAACAAATGAAACGGAAATTTAATAGGTATTTTTTTAAGAATAAATTAAATTCAATATCTACGAACAAAATCTAAATAATATTTTATGAAAGCAGAGTTTCAATCCATTGCCTTTACATCAAAACAGGAACTTAAGAGCGTCATTTGTGAAAAAGTACATTCGCTCGTGCACTTTTACAAAGATGTTATCGGCTGCGAAATTTTCCTTCGCTTTGATAATTCACACACGAGAGATAATAAGGTATGTAAGATAAAATTGGCAATTCCGGGAAACGATTTGCTGGCTACCGCCCGAAGTAAAACATTTGATCAGGCAACTTTAAAAATTGTGAAAGCGCTTAAAAGGCAAATACAAAATCTTAAAACCAAATTAATCAATAAAAGAAATAATATAACCAAAATAAAAAGTTCAGAAAATGAATAAAACGGTTTTGCTTTTGGTATTATCAAATCTAACAATATAAATTAAATGACAACTGAGTTTTATTTCTGGACTGGTTTTATCGTCTTCGTCATTTTGATGCTTGTAATTGATTTGGGAATATTTCATCGGAAAACACATGCTGTATCATTTAAAGAATCCCTCGCATGGACAGTGGTTTGGATTGGGCTTGCGATGCTGTTCAGTGCCGTTGTTTATTTCTGGAAAGGTCCCGAAAAATCAATTGAGTTTCTCACTGGTTATGTGATTGAATTATCCCTTAGCGTAGATAATTTATTCGTATTCATTTTAATTTTCTCATACTTTCATGTACCTGCTCAGTACCAGCACAAAGTTTTGTTTTGGGGAATATTAGGTGCACTCATTATGAGAGTGATTTTCATTTTCGCAGGTGTGGCTCTCATCACTAAGTTTCACTGGATTATTTATGTTTTCGGAGCAATCATTATTATCTCCGGAATTAAAATGTTGTTTCAGAAAGATAAAAATTTTGAGCCTGAAAAAAACCCTATCATCCGGTTGGTAAAAAGAATGTTGCCCGTAACACACGACTATCACGGTGATAAATTCTTTGTGAAACTCCCAAACGGCATATTGGCTGCAACACCACTTTTTATTGTTTTGGTTTTTGTTGAAATAACCGATTTAATTTTTGCCGTTGATTCCATACCTGCCATACTTGCCATCACAACCGACACATTTATTGTTTTTACTTCCAATGTATTCGCCATTCTAGGACTAAGGTCTCTCTATTTTGCACTTGCAGGAATGATAAATATGATGCGCTTTTTACACATCGGGCTATCCTTTGTTTTAATATTTATTGGTTTAAAAATGCTATTCTCAGATGTTTACAAAATACCAATTGAATATGCACTTGTTTTTGTCGTAAGCATTCTGCTCGCAAGCATTGCCGCATCATTGATCTTTAAAAAGAAACATGCAACGCAATAAAAAAAGTATACGCTACACGATAAAAGCAACCCTTGTAATTATGGTGATTGAATTTTTCGATGCCATTGCATTCATGTTTTGGATTTCATTATTTCCTGTAATAATGTTGATAGTAAAAATCAAAATGGTAGGGGGAAGTAAACTATCGGTACATCATATAAACTAAAACATGGAAAATATAATAGATTTTTTTGAAATACTGCTAAATTCAGAAAAGCTCATTGCGTATGGAGGTTTAACCCTTCTGCTTGTAATCGTTTTTGCCGAAACAGGATTATTTTTTGGTTTTCTTTTTCCTGGAGATGCCTTATTGCTGACTGCTGGCTTATTATGCAGCAATGAATATTTTGATGTAAATATTTTCCTTTTGCTTTTCAGCGTTTCAATTGTTGCCATTCTCGGAAACTTTACTGGCTACGCAACCGGAAAATATTTCGGTAAAAATTTATTTACACAAGATGATTCATTATTCTTCAAAAAGAACCATCTCGAACTCACAAGAACCTATTTTCATAAGTATGGAGGAGCGGCGTTGATAGTCGGAAGATTTTTGCCGATTCTAAGAACCTTTGCTCCAATTATGGCAGGTGCAATTGAATTAAGTTTTATAAAATTTACTATCTACAATGTGCTGGGCGCGATAATTTGGGTGTGGTCTTTAATCCCCCTTGGATTCCTTCTTGGCAGGCAGTTTCCTCTTTTAGTAAATGAAGTAGAATATATTTTCCTAATTGTTACATTAGTCACATGTGTTGTTTTTGTTATGGGTTACATTAAACAAAAAAGAAGTATAAATGTTGGAGAAATAAAACAAGTTAAAAATCCAATTATAAAATAATATAACCATGAGTAACAAAATAGAAACAGCATTTGAAAAAATAATCTTTGCAAGCCGGTGGCTGCAAGCACCATTGTATGGGGGGCTTATTGTTGGCGGAATATTATACGCCTATAAATATATCGTTGAACTCATACACCTATGCATAACCATCAATGAAATTACAGAATCGGCATTGATGCTTGGCATACTCACACTGGTTGATATAACAATGGTAGCCAATTTACTTATCATGGTTATCATCGGTGGATACTCAACATTTGTAAGCCGCATTGACATTGACAAGCACGAAGACAAACCCGAATGGCTACAGAAAATTGATGCAGGAACATTAAAAGTTAAGCTCGCTGGTTCACTTGTTGGTGTTTCAGGTATTCATCTTCTGATAACATTCATAAATATTAAAAGCTATGAAACAGAACATGTAATGTGGCAAGTCATCATACATGTAGTGTTTCTACTATCTTCCGTCATGCTTGCATACTCTGAAAGACTACTAAATCACAAACACTGATTATGTTTAATACAAAAGATGCGTGAAACAAGAACAAGAACTGGAAAATAAAAGAGACAGCTGGAAATCCAGAAGAAGTACTTTAACTCTGCTGCTGATTATTTCTGCTTCGCTCGGCTAATATTACTTCTTCAATAAGAAAAGCAACATTAATCCAAAAACAGCATACAGTAAACTCTACAAACCGCCTTATATTATAGAAGGAGACTTATTTAGGAGCCATTGAAGGTGCCTGCAACAATATCGTTATGGGGAATATTGTCACTTGTTTCTTTTCGGGTCAAAAAATATTTATACAGTAAAATTAATAATCATAAAATACAAAGGCATTCCAATAGTTATATTGAATGGAAAAGTTACTCCTAATGCCATTGGAATATAAAGCCCCGGGTCGGCTTTGGGTGCTGCTAATCGCATGGAGGCTGGCACGGCAATGTAAGATGCACTGGCAGCAAGTATTGAAAAAATAAATCGGTTGCCTATATCATGCGTTACAAAATGGCTAATGTATGCAACTATACATCCATTGATTGCAGGAACAATAATTGCAAACAACGATACATACAAACCATATTTTCTAAAAGCAGAAAATCGTTTGGCTGTAACCATTCCCATTTCTAATAAAAAGATAGCAAGAAAACCTTTAAAGATGTCGGTTGTAAATGGTTTTATTCCTTCTGCTTGTTTGGTGTCTGCAATTAATCCAATCAATAAACTTCCTAAAATCATCAGCACACTTCCATTAGTAAATGAATGTTGCATGACTGATTTTAAATTTACCTTACTCGTATTTTCTTTTTCAAATTGCATCATTAAAATTACTCCTACAATTATTGCTGGCGATTCCATCAATGCCATCACTGCAACCATGTGTCCGCCAAAAGGTATTTTTTGTGCTTCTAAAAATGAGGCGGCAGCTACAAATGTTACCGCACTTACCGAACCATAAGCAGCAGCCACTGCACCTGCATCGCTGATGCTTAATTTTCTTTTTAAAATAAAAAATGTGTAAAGCGGAATGAGTGATGCTAAAGCCATTCCAAATAAAAGTGAATACACTATTTCATTAGTAAATCCGCTATGAGATAACTCTTGACCACCTTTAAAACCAATGGAGAATAAAAGATAAAGTGCAATAAACTTACTGGAAGATGCAGGAATCTCCAAGTCGCTTTTTACGGTGGTTGCAATAATTCCCAACACGAAAAAAAGTAAAGTTGGGTTGGTGAGATTTGAAATGAGAATTTCAAAGTCCATACTTATTATTGCTGCTTGGTTTGTATTATTGAATTATTTGACCTGTGCTTATCGGTAATAATTCCATGAATCTTTATTCCTAAATCTTCAATCTCCTGTTTAAATATTTTTTCAGTTTTTAAATATTCCAACTGTTTAAGAACATTGTTTTCTGCAAGGAATTCTTTTTTTGCTTCTAATGAACCCTGACTCTCTATAAGTGAAATTGAATTTTGCACCAACATTCTTAGCTCCTTTTCACAATGCAATCCAAATTCTTTTTTATTAGTAATTGCTTCCTCTATAAAATTGCATGAAACATCATTGACCAAATAAATGTCTTTTACGTTTTCTCGTATCAGAAAATCCTTTATGGCACTAACTTCATCATCATTGAAATTAAAAACAGCAGCAGTTGAGGTAAGAAAATATAGTTCTTCACCGTATTTATTTCGCAAATATTTTTCTAACTGACAAAACGGGCAGATTATAAAAAGTGCATTTTGTGCATTCGCATTTTCTATCTTATTCATTTAATTTAACATTTTTATTAAGGGTTGAAGAATTAATATAACTGGCTCGTTCCAATTTGTCATTGATAGATTTTCCTAATCCTGAATCGGGAAATCGTTCTGCTACTATCATATCTAAATTCAATTTATCCAATCGGTGCAGTGCAGCATATAATTGAGATGCGGCTTCTTTTAAATCTCCTTTTCCTGATAATACTTCCTGATGGTGAACAGTCGCCACGATAATTTTTTTCCTGAAAAGCACCAGCCCGATTTTTTTATCAGGGAATGATCTTATAAATTGCGCCACATCAATTGCTAAAAAGGTGGGAGTGACAGGAGCATAATGTTTTGATAGCATTCCGGGTGCATGGGGGGTGTTTCCCATTTTATTTTTGATTGATATTTGTCCTATTAAATTTTCAATTTCTTCTACACAAACCGAACCCATGCGATAACAAACAGGTTCGCTATTTTCAAATCCAATTATGGTGGATTCAATTCCATTTTCGCAAGCACCACCATCCAAAACCATTGGTAATTTATAATCAAAATATTCTGCTACATGCAAAGCATTTGTAGGACTTATGCAGCCAAATGGATTGGCGCTTGGAGCCGCTAAAGGAAAATTTAATTTTTCCAATAAAGCCAAAGCCGTTGGATGGTTTGGAATTCTGATAGCAACGGTATCCTTTCCGGCAGTTACTAAATCGGGCACATTCGATTGTTTTTTTAACACCAATGTTAATGAACCCGGCAAAAATGTTTCTGCTAATAATCTTGCTTTTGCCGGAATGTCTTTTGCCAATTCGTCCAATTGTTCTAATGATTTAATATGCACAATCAAAGGATTGAAAAAAGGTCTTCGTTTGATTTCAAATATTTTATATATAGCTTTTTTTCTATAAATATTTCCAGCTAACCCATAAACTGTTTCGGTAGTAATAGCAACCACTCCTTCGTGATTTAAAATTTCAACTGCTTTGAAAATATCTTTTGAAATGATGGTCATAATTTTTCTGGTTGTTATCTTTCTTTTTGAAACACTAAGCGTTTACCGTAATTTGATTTATTAATTTTGCCATTATCAAAAACATGTTTGCCGTTTACAAATGTTCCTACCACTTTGCTTTTAAATTGATAATCGGTAACAGGCGACCATGCACATTTATACAAAATGGAATCTTGTGAAGCTATCCAGTTTTCATTTAAATCAATGAGAACTAAATCGGCATAATAACCTTCTCTCAAATAACCTCTGTCTTTTATGCGATAAATTTCTGCCACATTATGACTGGTTCGCTGCACAATTTCCTGAAGTGAAAGATTATTGTTGTGATACATCTCTAATAGAATTGGTAAAGCATGCTGCACCAATGGACCTCCTGATTTGCTTTGGAAATAGTTTCCTTGTTTCTCGTGTAATAAATGAGGGGCATGATCGGTGGCAATAATATCCAGCTTATTATCTTTCATTGCTTGCAGTAATCCTATTTTATTTTTTTCTGCTTTGATAGATGGATTCCATTTTATCAATGCACCTTTCTCTTTATAATCATTATTAGAAAACCATAAATGATGCACACAAACTTCTGCTGTAATGCGTTTCTGCGAAACAGGAAATATAGCATCAAAAAGTGTAGTTTCTTTTTCAGTTGATACATGTAAAACATGAAGCCGTGTGTTATACTTCTTTGCAATTTCAACTACTTTTTTTGTAGCTTGGTAACAAGCATTTTCACATCTAATTAAATCATGAAATCCGACAGGTATTTCGTTACCACATATTATTTTGTATTCCACTTCATTCTTTTGAATAATGCTATCATCTTCGCAATGCAGGGCTATTAAAGAATTTGACTTTAAAAAAAGTTTTTCCCAATAATCCGGGTAATTGCAGACCAATCCATCGTGATTATCAAAATACAATCCGTCATCGCTCAAACCGCAAACAATTTCATTATTGATTTTTAAAACTTCTTCTAAATTATTTTTATTGATTCCCATAAAAAAGGAATAATTGGCGAAAGATGTATTTGCTGCCAACAGATATTTTTCTTCAAGGTGTTTGAGTGTAGTGGTATTTGGATTTGTGTTTGGCATATCCATGTATGAAGTAATACCACCTGCAACAGCCGCTCTGGATTCTGAAAATATATTACCTTTATAAGTCAATCCGGGTTCACGAAAATGCACCTGGTCGTCTATCATTCCGGGGATAATAAATAAACCTTCTGCATTAATTGTTTTTAAATTTCCAACAGGTGCAGCAATAGAACTTTCAATTTTTTCAATTTTATCTCCGGCAATTAAAACATCGGCTATTTTAATTTTTCCTTCGTTTACTATGTTTGCACATTTTATCAAAGTTTTATTCATGGACAAATTTTTTAAGGATTACACATGTCACAATACTTTGGGTCTTCTTCGGTTTTGTTGTGCGGAAATTTTTCCTCTTTTATAAAATCACATTTTTTACATTGATAGATATAATTTAAAGTTGACAGTGTTTCACATCCGCATGAGCTGCATGGAAGCCCTAGCTTTGCTTCTTTAATTCCAAAGCCAGGCGTGCTGCAAGTAGGGCAAAGAGATTTAATTTTCTTAACCAATTTTTTTGCTGCACTTTTTATTACTTCCATTCTCGTTGGATTATATAATGCTCTCATGTCTGTTTCTACATAAGCAATTCCGTATTTTTTCATCAAGTTTTGAAATGTTTTTTTCAACACCTCCCAATCGGTAATTCCTTTTATGATTTCCGTATTGTCCTCCTTTACTTTTCGCAATATCAACCCATGAGAGGGAAAGTTTACACTGTTTGCAAAGTCAACTAATTTCTTTTCAGTTTTTATTTCTGCACCGTTAAAGTTGGTTTTAAGACTTAACTTCCTTTCAATTATTTCAAGATTATTTTTATTGTCAATGAAAATTAATAACTCATCATCAGCATGAGTAAAATAAATAGTTGGGTGTGAACCAAATGAACCTTCGCTTGCAATTCCCAAATCGCAATTGGTTAATTCCATTGCTTGCAAGCATTTATTTCTAAGCGTTGTAATAGGATCGTCTTTTCGTTCAATTTCTCCAGTGAAAGTTCCGAGTGTATCGGTGTCATAATTTTCAGGGGTAAAACATTTTACACCCAACTCTTTTTCAAACATCGGAGCAATTGCTCTTTCTTTTTCGTGCTTGGTAGCAATTACTAATTTTCTGCTTTTAAACATTTTAATTAATTTCTACTAATGAGTGCATTTCTATATTTGCTCTTTTTGCATCAATAAAACTTCGCACTTCAAATAATTCTTTTTGCAGGTGCTTGATTCGTCTTTCTATTATTTAAATATCTTCTTCGTTGGCATAAGCATGAATTTATCTTCATGGAATCTAATTTTTAGACGCCCCATTTTAGTAATAATGTCAATGGCTTCATGGGCTGTAAAATGTCCTTGTATAAGTTGTATCGTCATAATTATAAAGTTTTTTATTGTCCTTGTCCGAGTGAGAAAGCAGGTGTGCCGTCAAAGGCATACAGGTTTTCAGTTTTAATAGCATCAATATTTTTATCAATTGCTTTTTGCAATAGTTCAATAATTTGTTGCTTGGTTATAGTTGTTCCACTAACAGGTTTAAATCTGCAACGCCAATGGTCGGTGCAAAAAGTTTCTGAAAAGCCATCGGGATAAACTTTTACTCCACGGTTGGTTATCATGGAAAGATTTATTTTATCAGTATTGAGTTGCTCTACTTGTTTTGCTAATTCATCAGGCGTTTTATCGGCACAATGCACAAATACATCTACACCTATCAGTTCTTTTGTTTGCGGTTCTTTTCGTTTATATTTTGGAAGATTTAATGCACTTCCTTTTGCAAAACTTACTTCTTTTAGTGTAGCAGGTTTTCTCCCAAGATTATTGATAACCGCATTGGCAAATTCTTTTGTGCCTACCTTTTGTTTGCTTACGCCTTCTTTGTAAACATCATAAGTATGTATGCCGTCTTCAATGGTTTTTAACCAAGCGTTTTGAATTTTTTCTGCTACCTCAGTTTGCCCGATATGGTTAAGCATCATAACAGCACCTTGTAAAAGACCTGAAGGGTTTGCTAAATTTTGTCCGGCTCTTCGGGGAGCAGAACCGTGTATCGCTTCAAACATTGCACACTCTTCGCCAATGTTTGCAGAACCTGCCAAACCAACTGAACCTGCAATTTGTGCTGCCACATCAGAGAGTATATCGCCATATAAATTCGGCATCACAATCACATCAAATACTTCAGGGGTGTCAGCCATTTTAGCTGCACCTATGTCGACAATCCAATGTTCATTTTCTATTTCGGGATATTCTTTTGCAATTTCATCAAACACATTATGAAACAAACCATCGGTTTGTTTCATAATGTTGTCTTTTGTAAAACAGGTTACTTTTTTTCTGCCGTATTGTTTAGCATACTCAAAAGCATACCACACAATTTTTTCGCAACCGGGTCGGCTGATTAATTTTAAACACTGCACCACTTCATCGGTTTGCTGATGTTCAATGCCTGCATACAGGTCTTCTTCGTTTTCTCTAACTATTACTATGTCCATTACAGGATGCTTGGTTTCTACAAACGGGTGCATACTCATGCAGGGTCGCACATTGGAGTAAAGCCCCAGAAATTTTCGGGTGGTAACATTTAAACTTTTGTATCCGCCTCCTTGCGGTGTTGTAATCGGTGCTTTCAGGAAAATTTGATTTCTCCTGATGATGTCCCAAGACTCTTTGGCAATACCAGCCGTGTTCCCTGCCAAGTAAACTTTTTCGCCTACCTGAATTTCATCCACTTCAATTCTTGCACCTGCTGCCAAAAGGATTTCAAGAGTGGCATCCATAATTTCGGGACCTATACCATCTCCTTTTGCTACTGTAATTCTTTTCATCTCTGTCATGATTTTTTTGATTTTAGTTTTTGATGGTGCAATATTGAGTATTTTTAATTATAATATTTCATTTATCTTTACAATAAATAGCATAAAATTAATTTATGAATTATACCATCAACCAGTTACGGATATTTCTGAAGATTACACAAACTTTAAGTGTCACAAAGGCATCAGAAGAGTTGCACTTAACACAACCTGCTGTTTCAATTCAATTGAAAAATTTTCAAAACCAGTTTGATATTCCACTAACGGAAATGTTAGGCAGAAAAATTTATATTACTGATTTTGGAAAGGAAATAGCAGTGGCTGCTGAAAAGATTTTAAACGAAGTTTATGCTATCAATTATAAAACACTTGCCTACAAAGGTCAGCTTGTCGGTAATTTGAAAATATCTGTTGTGTCAACCGGAAAATATATTATACCTTATTTTCTTTCGGGTTTTTTAAAACAGCATGAAGGCATAGAGTTGCAGCTTGATGTAACCAACAAGTCGCAAGTAATTCAAAGTTTAGAAAATAATGAAGTGGACTTTTCTTTAGTATCTGTTATGCCAGAGAACATGAAATTAAATAAACTGGAACTGATGCAAAACCAACTTTACTTAATCGGAAACAAGGATAAAATATTTAAAGAAAAGCTTTATGACAAAAATATATTTGAATCCCTACCGTTAATTTACAGAGAGAAAGGTTCAGGAACAAGGCATGTAATGGAGAAATATATTTTGAAGAATAAGCTGCCTGTAAAAAAGAAAATGGAACTCACTTCCAATGAAGCAGTAAAGCAAGCAGTCATTGCAGGAATGGGATTTTCTATTATGCCATTGATTGGAATAAAAAATGAATTGATCAATGGCGAACTGCAAATTATTCCTGTCAAAGGTTTCCCAATAAAATCGGTTTGGAATTTAATTTGGTTAAAAGACAAAGGTTTTTCAATGGTTGCAAATTCATTTTTGAATTATCTAAAATCCGAAAAGCAAAACATCATTAAAGAAAATTTTGGTTGGTTTGAAAGTGTAAAATATTGAAACCAGAAAAGAACAGAATCGGTGGCTTCTTTTCTTTTCCTGTTTTGGCTATTATGTTTTTAAAGAGTTGGCGTTACGCCCTGAAGTAAAAATCGTTGTGCATAATTCAGCCTTTTCAATGCACGGGTTCTTGCCCAGTAAATTTCCGTATCGTCATTAAAATCACGAAAATGAAACTCATGCCAAACATAGACGCAGCACGAACAGCTTTAATATTGGGAATGCCCTGCAAGTTGAAAACCAAGGGATAGGTGATTTGGTCTTCCATAATTTGCGGATTGCGCTCCATTCATTCTGTGTACACGATTACCTGATTTTCGGAAAGATCAGGAATTGCATCAATGGGAATTGTCATTACCGACCATACACCACCGACAACAATCATCAATATCCCAATCCAAACAAAGAAACGGTTATGCGTTGACCATAAAATTAATTTTTCTTTCATTTGAACTTAACTTTGAGTTATGACTAACGTTTTCTAACTCGTTGATTTAAAGCTTCAAGTTAAGGTCGTCAGTTGTGATTTCAAATTTAGTAATTAACCGTTTCATTAATGCCATTTTTTTCTTTTGATCAACAAACTGATGTTCTGTTAATGGAATAGATGCTTTTCCCTTTACCACCATGTTCCAAATGACCACTGCAAGTTTAGGTGCTGTTGCTGATATTGCCGATACACGTCCTTTTCTGTGTGATATTCTTGCAAAGAAATTAGAAGGGGAAGTATCTTATAAATTACCAATAACATTGCCGGCATTTCATAATGCAATTTTAAGGCGATTACTTCCTTTTGGAATTTTGTTACTAAGTACTTTCCCACCACTTATTTTACTATTTGGCGAAAGTCTAATCCAATTTGCAAACAGTAATTACCATACAATTCTTTCAGTCTGTATCAGACGTTGCAAAATCTATGAAAATATTTTTAGATTCAATACAAACAGAAAATAAGGTTATACCTTTGGAAAATGATGGGAAAGCACAAATTTGAATTGTTTAACATTACGCCTCTTTAGACCCAAAAAAATAATCTTCATCCATGCCTGTTAATAATTTTAACATATTGGGCTTGAACAATGAACAAGTGCTTCTTGCAAGGGAAAAGTACGGACTAAATAAATTAGCCTATAAAAAAGGGAATGAATTTTTACAGGTAATTATTCGAATTGCCAAAGACCCCATGTTGTTACTATTATTGGCGGCAGCTGCAATCTATTTCATCAGTGGGAAACTAGCAGATGGCACTTTTCTTGTAATTGCCATTATAGTTCAAATATCCCTTTCTCTTTATCAATATTCCAGAAGTAAACATGCACTAGAAAAACTCAAAGAATTTTCACAACCCAATTGTAAAGTCATTCGAAATGGTATTGTGGAGGAGATAAAAAGCGAATCATTGGTTGTTGGGGACAGCCTAATGGTTGAAGAAGGAACTTCAATTAGTGCTGATGGCACCATTGTACATTCTAATGATTTTTCAGTAAATGAGTCTATACTTACCGGAGAATCTTTTTCTGTATTTAAGGACAAAACTAAAAAAGATAACGTAATCTATTTGGGGACAACCGTTGCTAGCGGATTAGCCATTGTAACTATAACCAGTATAGGCAATGAAACCAAGCTAGGTAAAATTGGTAAAAGTCTAGAAAACATTCAAGAAGAAAAAACGCCATTAGAAAAACAAATAGGCAATTTTGTAAAGAGAATGGCCATAACCGGGTCTGTGGTTTTTGTAATTGTTTGGGTTATAAATTATTTGAATTCTCAAATTTTTATAAATAGTTTATTACAATCCCTCACATTAGCCATGAGCATTTTGCCCGAAGAAATCCCTGTAGCCTTCACTACTTTTATGGCGCTCGGTGCATGGCGATTAATAAAAAACGGCATTATTGTCAAACAAATGAAAACCGTTGAAACGTTGGGAAGTGCCACAGTAATTTGTACGGATAAGACAGGAACAATAACTGAAAACAAAATGAGCCTGGCAAAACTTTTTTTGTTATCAACACAAAAGATTTCTCAGCTGACTGCTGATATAACAGAGGAAGAAAAAGAGCTCATTGCCTGGTCTATGTGGGCAAGTGAGCCAATTCCATTTGATCCTATGGAAGTAGCTTTACACGATGCTTATAGGGATGTCACCATAACAGATGAACGACCCAACTACAAACTCATTCACGAATACCCATTAGGTGGTAAACCACCCATGATGACCCATATTTTTGAAAATAGTGAGGGGAAACGAATTATAGCAGCAAAAGGTGCTCCTGAAGCATTATTAAATGTTTCCAATTTAAGTGACATTGAAAAACAACAAATAAATGACGCCCTTACACTTTTAGCCACTGAAGGCTATCGGGTATTAGGTGTAGGGGTTTCCACTTTTAATGAAAATCTCTTTCCAAAAAGTCAACAAGAATTCCAATTTCAATTCAAAGGTTTGGTTGCTTTTTACGACCCTCCCAAGAAAAACATTCACAAAGTGCTAAATGATTTTTATACTGCAGGGATCCTTGTAAAAATTATAACCGGCGATAATGCAGAAACAACCGCAGCCATTGCTAAACAAATTGGGTTTAGAGGTTACGATAAAAGTATCACCGGTGAGGATTTGATGAAACTGCCTGAAATAGACTTACAAAATTGTGTACTAAATACAAATGTTTTTACAAGAATGTTTCCCGAAGCCAAATTAAAAATAATTAATGCCTTAAAAAAAACTAATCAAGTAGTGGCCATGACAGGAGATGGTGTTAATGATGGACCTGCCTTGAAAGCAGCACACATAGGCATTGCAATGGGTAAAAAAGGAACTGAAATTGCAAAACAAGCAGCCTCATTAATTTTGTTGGAAGATGATTTATCCAAAATGGTGGATGCAATAGCTATGGGCAGAAAAATTTATGCTAACCTAAAAAAAGCTATCCAATACATTATATCCATTCACATTCCAATAATCTTAACGGTATTTATTCCATTGGCACTGGGATGGATTTACCCAAATATTTTTTCGCCACTACATATTATTTTTTTAGAATTAATAATGGGCCCGACTTGTTCTGTTATTTATGAAAATGAACCCATGGAAAAAAATACAATGATCCAAAAACCCCGTCCCTTTTCCAGCACTTTTTTTAATTGGAAAGAATTATCCAGAAGTATTTTACAAGGATTAGTTATTACCGCCGGAACCTTAATTGCTTACCTGTATTCCGTAAATTTAGGATATAATGAGTCGCTCACCAGAACTATGACTTTTACTGTGTTGATAGTAGCGAATATATTTTTGACTTTAGTCAACCGTTCATTTTACTATTCTATACTCACCACCTTGAAGTATAAGAATAATATGATTTTATTGATCATTTTAATTACAGTATTATTTCTAGGTGGGCTATTATATTTTAATCCATTGACTACTCTTTTTCAATTGGAAGCATTAACTTACCTTCAACTATTAATTTGTATTGGAATAGGTTTCTTCTCAGTAATTTGGTATGAAATGGTAAAATGGGCAAAAAGAACAAAAGGGATTGTGGAATTTAGTAATTAGCATCAGGGGCATAAAGAACTGACGACGATAAATGTCCAGCATTAGTTTGCTTAAAAATTACATCAAAATGAAGAAACATGTGAATCATACAATTATTTCCCAAAATTTTCTATCACCATACATTACAAATTCTCCGACCTTTAGTAATATTGGGGACGAAAATCACTATGGATATTCATATTTAATCACCAATAAACTATACTAAGATGGAAACAAAAACAGTCAGTCACAGAATCGAGTCATTCCTGGTCTTGTATGATATGCAAACAAAATTCTTTTCGAGTGTTCTCAATGGCATTTCAGATGAGAAAGCACATGAACGCCTAAACACAAAAGCAAATCATATTGCATGGCTTGTAGGAAGTTTGGTAGAGCAACGATTTGAAATGGCCAATGACATTGACAATACTATCAATATGGAACAGACTGGCCACGAATTGTTTAAAAATTTTCAAGGAATTCAGGATGGCATTTCTTACCCTACATTAAACAAATATATAGAAGACTGGAACAACATCAGTCCTATTTTAAGGAAAGCATTGGCAGGGGTAACGGAGGAAATATTAAATAGTTCGCAAGAAATGGGTGGTATGCAAATGACTATTTTTGACATGGTTTCTTTCTGTATTTACAGGGAAGCAAACTGTATAGGCCAAATCGCTTTATGGCGAAGACTCTTAGGATACGAAGCCATGAAGTATGATTAAAATTGAAGGTGCCCGGTCACCAAAATAAAAACATGATAATAAATTACGAATCGGCTGATGAAGCAATAAAAGCAATTAAAAGTGGTGATCGTGTATTTGTGCATGGAAGCGCAGCAACACCTATTCATCTTTTATTATCTCTTTCTAAAAGAAGTCATGAATTAAAAAATGTAGAATTAATTAGCATCAGCACGTTGGGCGATGGGATATTCAATCAGCCAGACTTTGGCAAAAGTTTTTTTATTAATTCCTTGTTTGTATCTAAAAATGTAAGGGACGTAGTAAACAGTGAGCACGGCGATTACATCCCTGTCTTTCTCAGTGAAATCAACCAATTATTTGAGAAAGGAATAATCCCCTTGGATATTGCACTGATTCATGTTTCGCCACCCGATAAGCACGGATTTTGTTCTCTGGGTACTTCGGTAGACATTGCCAGATCTGCCATTAAACATGCCAAACATGTTATCGCTCAAGTAAACCGACAAATGCCCCGTACACATGGCGATGGTATCATTCATATCCGTGAAATAAACACATTAATAGAAATAGATGAGCCACTGCCGGAAGTAAGCTACCATGATAAAATTAATGAAACTGCACTTACCATCGGCCGATATTGTGCCGAATTAATAGAGGATCGCTCTGCTTTACAGATGGGTATTGGCGCCATACCTGATGCCGTTCTTTCTTGCTTGCACAATCATAAGGATTTAGGCATGCATACTGAAATGTTTTCAGATGGAATAATTCCATTAGTAGAAAAAGGAATTCTTACCAACATATACAAAAACAAACATCGCGGAAAAATAGTCACCGGATTTGCTATTGGAACTAAAAAATTATACAATTTCATTGATGACAATCCACAAATTGCTTTTCTGGATATAGATTATGTAAATGATACCAAAGTAATTCGTGCCAATCCTAAAGCAGTAGCCGTTAATTCAGCTATTGAAATAGATATTACCGGTCAAGTGTGCGCTGATTCAATCGGCACCTTTCAATATTCTGGTGTCGGCGGACAAATAGATTTTATGCGGGGCGCTGCTTTATCGGAAGGTGGAAAGCCAATTATTGCATTAACTTCCACAACAACTAGAGGAGAATCTAAAATTGTTCCGTTTCTTAAAAAAGGCGCAGGGGTTGTATCGACCAGGGCACATGTACATTATGTGATTACAGAATATGGGGTAGCTTATTTATTTGGTAAGAATCTAAGGCAACGGGCCATAGCGCTGATGAACATAGCCCACCCGATGCACCGGGAATGGTTAGAGAAGGAAATAATTGAACGGTTTGGAAAATGAACGTAAATTTTTTATCTTTATCATTCTTGTTGAAGACTTCATCAAAAATAAAAAATAAAGAGGTATATTTGACATCAGTTGATTAGTTTCTGAATATTTCACTAAAAACTGATCATTCAATTTAGTAAAAACCAAAATCAATTCAATATGGCTAACAGAACTTTTTTACCCAGCGCACCAAACAAGACACTATGGATAATAGCTGTCCTCATCGGCATTTTAGGCATCATAGTACATTATGTCCAGGTAAATGAATTGTCCAAGTATAACTATGAAATGTTATTGATTGGCTTCATCTTGCTGGTCATAGGAACAGCTTACCGAAGGGTATAAGTCAGGCGCCTGAAGAATACTAGCTGACTTTTATTGGAACAACTATTTAAATAGTTTACGCCGTTTTAAATTGCGTTAGGTAATATCTTTGGCTAATATATTGTTGGCAACCTTACCTAAAATAACACGATATTATGTGAAAGTATCGAGTCTGCTAATGGCAACTTCCTTTAAAAACTAGACATATTTAAACCTAATGAACATCCAGGTATCCCTTTTCATCCTCATTTGCAGCTGCCTTATACAGTCCTGTAAAAATGATACTACACAAAAACAACGTGAAAAAAGTACCGTGACAACTCAATCAACCAGTTATTGCTATTTGCGAATTTTAGGAAGAGATAGTATAATCATGAAACTAACCATAACAGCCAATTTAGTCAATGGAGACCTGGCTTACAATTTCTATGAAAAAGATAAAAGCAAGGGTACGTTAACTGGGACAATGAATGGAGATACCCTTTTTGCACAGTACACATTTATGTCCGAAGGAATGGAATCCGTCAGAGAGGTGGCGTTTTTGAAAAAGGGAAATGATTTTGTGGAAGGATATGGAGAAATGGATAAAGAAACAGGTACAAAGTTCCTGGATAAAAACAACATTGACTTTAGTGGGAATTCACTTTTAAAACAAACCAGCTGCAATTAATAATTTGTTAAAAAGTAAACAAAACGCTACTGATGCATTGAATTTTTATATACCATTCTTATAGGATCACCTGTGACTAAATTAAGTATTCTCTTTCTTTTTATTACTTTTACCAGCAACACAAATGCCCAGGATTCCAGCATCACAAATGCATTTGACCTTTTTTTTAAAACTTATGTTGAAAACGGAAAGGTAAACTATCAACTGATAAAAAGTGATAACCAATTATTGAATAGCCTTACCAAACTTATTGAAAATACGGAGTTGACTAACTTTTCTCCATCCCAACAAAAAGCATTCTGGATTAATTCGTATAATCTCTTGGTCATTAAACAGATCGTGGAAACTTATCCCATTCAGTCTCCGCAGGACGTACCCGGCTTTTTCAACGGGGTCAAACACCCCATTGCCAACGAAAAACTTACGCTCAATGAAATTGAAACTGATAAATTAAGGAACAATTTTCATGATGCCCGCCTACATTTTGTGTTGGTTTGCGGCGCCAATGGTTGTCCGCCCATTGTAAACTATGCATACAAAGCGGCCGTACTAGAAAAACAACTAGATATCCAAACATCACTATCCCTTCAGGATAATACTTTTATAAAAGTAAACATCGCCAAAAAACAATATTCGCTCTCAGAAATGTTCCATTGGTATGACTCAGATTTTAGGACATCAGGAAATTCGACATTAGATTTTATTAATAGGTATAGACATGTAAAAATACCTGTTGACTATCGTTCAAATTTTTATACTTACGATTGGAGTCTTAATGATACCGAATTAATAAGGGAGTCTAAAAATTCCGCATCCGGTACACAAGCCTACTCCCCTTCTGTATTATTAAAAACTAATCAATGGGAACTTAAGCACTTCAATAATCTTTATACACAAACTGCAAACTTTGATGAGGCCGGGAAAAGAAATGAAAATGTAATGCGGGCAACTTATTTCACATCCATCAACCAATTCTTAATAGGTTTTTCATCCAAACTAAATATAGGGCTGGATGTATGGTTTAAATCCGTCAGAATTGATGCTAAAAGTTCTTCACCTTTTTCAATATTCAAATTTGAAGATAATTCCCATTCCCGAACGGCGATTACGAACCTGGGACCTAAAATTAAATTTGTTCCCATTAAAAAATTCCAGAGACTTTCCATTCAATCTACGTTTCTATTTCCTATTGCTTCCGATCTGGAAGGTACATCCAATTCAAAGCCTTACCTCAGTGCACACAGCTACTTTTTTATCAACCAACTTTTTTACGACCAACCAATAAATTCCAAAATCCAATTATTTTTTCAAGTAGCTCCCTGGTTATCTTTTACCGAAAATAATCATTCAATTAAAATTGGCATTGCCACACCAGTTAGTGCCTTTTTAAGTTATTTTCCAACAAACCGGTGGACATTTTATTTCCAAAATGAATTTTATCCGACCTATGGTAAGACAGGATCATCATCCTATTTCCTTCAGCAGGGAATGGGTATTAAATATCAGTTAATTAAGGGAATCATGGAGCTAGAATCCCTTTATACACGATTTACATTAGGTAAAAATTCAGGTGCAGGCGAAACTTATAATTTTGGAATTAGAATTATCCATTAGCGCTGATTTTATTTTCGAGTCTGCATAAAAAGCGCATCATTCTTGATCTTTCCAACTATTTTTGTCTTAGGTTCGCCTAGCCTTTGGGCTATGGCTAACATAAACTATCACTTACATTGAAGTATATTACTCGAACCGTTTGGATTTTATCATTGGTCAGTTTGTTTACAGATACGGCCAGCGAAATGCTTTATCCAATTATGCCCATTTATCTGAAAAGTATTGGCTTCTCGATAGTCCTCATTGGAATTCTGGAAGGGGTTGCTGAAGCTACGGCTGGATTGAGTAAAGGATACTTCGGCAAGCTCTCTGATCTTTCAGGCAGACGCGTGCCATTTGTGCAAATCGGGTATGCGTTTAGTGCTATCTCAAAACCATTGATGGCCGTTTTTATTTATCCACTTTGGATTTTTTTTGCACGGACAATCGACCGATTGGGTAAAGGAATCCGAACAGGAGCCAGAGATGCACTTCTATCGGACGAAGCGACGAAAGAAACGAAAGGACGGGTTTTTGGATTTCACCGCTCAATGGACACACTGGGGGCTGTAGTAGGACCCGCAGTTGCATTGGTTTATTTATATTATTATCCACAGGATTACGAAACATTGTTTTTTATTGCCTTTATACCAGGGCTAATTGCCATCCTGACCACATTTTTTCTAAAAGATCGAGTGAGCGCATTTCCAAAATCCTCATTAGCAACTCCTTTCTTCTCTTTTATTCATTATTGGAAAGTGAGCCCTTTGCCTTATCGTAAATTGATAGTAGGACTTTTAGTCTTTACTCTTTTCAATAGTTCCGATATATTTCTTTTACTTAAAGCAAAAGAATCCGGACTAGACGATACCATGGTCATCGGCGTCTACATTTTTTACAATCTTGTTTTTGCGATATGCGCATTTCCAATTGGAATAGTTGCGGATAGACTTGGATTTAAAACTATTTTTATCCTGGGGCTTTCTTTTTTTGCTATTGTATATTTCGGCATGACAATTAATTTCAATCACTACGTATATTTCGGGTTGTTTTTTCTTTACGGCGTTTATGCAGCAGCAACAGAAGGAATTTCAAAAGCATGGATTAGCAACATCACTGAAAAAAAAGATATTGCCACAGCTATTGGAATGTTTGCAGGATTTCAAAGTATCTGCACGATGATAGCCAGTTCATTGACAGGAATAATTTGGTACCAGTTTGGAGCTAGTGCCGCATTTATGGTCACAGCCATTATAACTGTATTGGTTATTATTTATTTTTTGTTTATTATTCCAAACCCTACAGCAAACAAGGTTTCCAATAACTGATTTCAAAAAAAAACTAAGATGGATCCTATCACTGCACGACCATATCAATCAATTTCCAGTGAGATAGTTATACATCTGCCGCTAAATCAATCCTCCAGTAATTCAGTTTAGGGCAGAAATCCAAGATAATTGCTTAATTTTGGTAGTTATTATGGATTAATGAGTTTTGCCCTCTATACGATAATTTTGGTCAATATGTACTCAAACCTCCCTTTAATAAAGATTTCAAAACATCACATCCACTAATCAGCCTGTACAATGGCACTAGATTATTTTTACGCTTATGAATAAAAATGGACCTATACTAATCATAGAAGATGACGAAGATGACGAAGATGACCAGGAAATTTTGATGGATATTTTCAAGGAACTAGATTATAAGAATGAAATTATTTTCTTTGTTGATGGACAAAAAGCATTGGAGTATTTAATTGAGTCTAAGGATAAACCTTTTCTAATTTTATCCGACATTAATATGCCCAGATTAAGTGGCTTTGAGCTAAAAGATAAAATTCAAACGAATGAAGATTTGAGATTAAAGTGTATCCCCTATTTATTCTTCACCACGTCATCCTCCCAAAAAGCGGTTATGGATGCTTACTCGAAGTCTGTACAGGGGTTTTTCATAAAACCCAACGCATATGATAAATTGAAAAATACCCTTAGAAAAATAGTTGACTATTGGCAAGAATGTGAAGCACCTAATTATATAGCGCATTTGGACAGTGATTGATTGAACCAACAAATTGAATAGTACTATCGGGGTGTAAGTAATCCAGCAGTTCATTTATTAGTTTAAATCTAGACGGATGAATGCCAATTCAATACCCTTCGGAACTTCTACCGCAATTGACATTAATATTCATACAAATCAGGTTATTTTCTATAAAATTTTTATCTTTGAATTATGTGCAACCACCAACACTTACTCATCCTGAATAACCAGTGATCCATGAAACCAAAACTCATCATAGCTAAAAAATCTCCTATCAATAAAACGTCTTCCCCTGTTCCGAAAGTGACAGCCGGCCAATCATTTCCTATTGTTGCTATTGGCGCCTCAGCTGGCGGTCTTGAAGCTATCACACAATTATTACAAAATCTTCCTCCTGACACAGGCATGGGATTTGTCTACGTCCAACACCTCAGCCCTGACCATAAAAGCATCCTTACCAACCTTTTAGCCAGGACCACTTTAATGAAAGTGCATGAAGTAAAAAATAATATGGTGATTTTACAAAACAATTTATATGTCATTCCACCTGATAAAGAAATGGCTATGGAGGACGGGCATATAAAACTATCCCCTCGCTCAAAAGAGCGCGTACTTAATTTACCCATTGACAATTTTTTTAGTTCATTGGCCGAGAACTATAAAGAATACGCTATAGGTATTATTCTTAGTGGCAGCGCGCGCGACGGCACACAAGGGATGAAAGCTATTAAACAAGAAGGCGGACTTACCTTTGCGCAAGATGCTTCCGCAAAATTCAGCAGTATGCCTAAGTCAGCTATTGCAGAAGGTGTTGTAGATTTTATTTTATCTCCTAAAGAAATTGCGCTCGAAATATCACGCCTCAGTAAACATCCGTTTCTAAAATCCAATCATTCTAAAACCCATAAAGAAGATTTAATTGATGACAACGACCCCCATTTAAAAATTATTCTCAACCATTTACATAAAGCTGCGAGAGTTGATTTCAGCATGTATAAAATGGCTACCATTAAAAGGCGCATCCTTCGCAGGATGATGTTGTATAAAATAAAAACTATCAGTGAATATGCCAAGTTGCTTGGTGAAAAAAACAATGATATAGATATTCTCTACCAGGATTTGCTTATCAATGTGACTAGTTTCTTTAGAGACACTGAAACGCATAAATATTTAAAAACCACCTTATTACCCAAGCTCCTTAAGAATAAAAAGCCAAGTGAATCGCTTCGAATTTGGATACCCGCATGCTCCAGTGGTGAAGAAGCTTATTCGATAGCCATGATGCTTCTCGAAATCCAAGGCAACAAGGCAGGAAATCCTCGTATCCAGATATTTGCTTCTGACCTGAGTGCAAAATCCATATCTAAAGCTCGCATTGGCGAATATTCAAAACAAGAACTTGCGGCAGTTTCTCCAAAACGAATACAACAATTTTATATTAAATCCGGTCCGAACTACCGAATTTCAAAAACGGTTCGCGATATGTGCGTATTTGCCCCCCATAATATTTTGTACGATCCTCCATTTTCACGTATCGATTTCATCAGTTGTTGCAATTTGTTTATTTATCTCGACACGGCCGCGCAAAAAAAAGCCCTGACCACTTTTCATTATGCTTTGAATGATGTTGGATATTTGATGCTGGGTAAATCAGAATCTGTTGGTTCATCTACGCAATTGTTCACTAGCCTGCATAAAAAATTTAAAATTTTTGTGCGCAAAAAAAATCCAGGTGTACGCTCATTACCCGCCCTGTCACCACGTCAATCCCCAAGTGTTGAACCAGAAAAAGATCCGGTCGATTCTGTGCAAAAACTAGCTCCTGTCAAGGTCCGCGATCTCGAGAGTGCCATTGACACCGTAATCATTTCAGAATTTATGCCATCCAGTGTCGTCATAAATTACGAGATGGAAATCATACAGTTCAGAGGTGCCACGGATACATATCTCACACACGCCCAGGGCAAGGCCACTTTTAATATTTTGAAAAAGGTGCGTCCCGAAATTGCCTTCGAACTTCGCAACGCTATTTCATCAGCCATTAAAACAAAAAATCGGATTCATAAGAGCGGCATCGAAATGAAACAAAATGCCGGCATCCACATAATTAGTATTGAAGTTGTGCCACTTAAAATAGAATGGGATGAACCATTACTCCTAATTCTATTCACAGATCATAGACAAGTAGTTCTTAGCTCAAACGAAAGCAGCCCTGGAAAAAATAATTCGACCGCAAAAGACGGAAAAATAAAAAAATTAGAAGATGAATTGGTAGCTGCAAAAAATGAAATGTATGCTTTTGTGCAAAAGCAAGAGGCAGCAACGGAAGAATTGCAGAGCGCCAATGAAGAAGTGGTGAGCAGCAATGAAGAATTACAAACAGTGAATGAAGAATTGGAAACTTCTAAAGAAGAGATTGAATCAACCAATGAAGAGCTTACCACTACTAACCAGGAATTGCAAACGCGGAACGAGTTACTGCACGAATCATATGAATATGCTGAAGCTATCATAGCCACTATTAATGAACCGATGATTATTTTAGATAAAAATCTCTGTATAAAATCGGCCAACAAATCATTCTATAAAAACTTTGATTTAAAGGAAGAAGAGACTGAAGGTATTCGTCTGTATGATCTAGGTAACAAACAATGGAACATACCCCGTTTACGAGATTTATTGGAAGATATTATTCCCAAAAATTCGTTCTTGAAAGATTTTGAATTTACACACAGCTTCCCTGGCTTAGGCGAAAAAACATTATTACTCAATGCAAACCGTATTATTCAGGAAACGCATCAAGAACATTTAATTTTACTAGCTATAACTGATATCACCCAAACTGTGTTACTTCAACTCAGAGAAAAGGATCTATTATCCTCCCAGGTTGATGCACAAACGAAAATTGCTGAGGCATCCATGGCTGCTGATGCATACATACGAAATGTTTTCATGCAAACGCCTGCGCTTATTTGTATGCTTCGGGGACCAAACCATGAAATTGTTTTAGCGAATGAACGATATTTAAATATCGTTGGACACGGAGATATTATTGGAAAACCTATTCGTGAAGCAATGCCTGAAAAAAAAGGGCAGGGATTTTTTGAAATATTTGATAAAGTGTATAAAACCGGTGAATCTTTCATTGGCACAGAAGAACCCTTAATGGTTGATAAAGGCGGTGGAATGCTGGTGAGTGGTTTTTATAATTTTGTATACCAGGCATCCCTCGATGTGAATGGAAAAGTAAATGGCATACTGGTCCATGGTATTGAGGTTACTGACCAGATACTTGCCCGAAAAAAAATTGAAGAAAGCGAATACTTTCTTCAAAATATTCTGGAAGGGCTCCCGCAACTAGCCTGGCGTTCTCAACCTGACGGCAAGCATATTTATTTTAATAAACGTTGGTACGCGTATACCGGTCAGACAGAGGAGGAAGCGATGAATGAAGGCTGGGCAAATGCACTTCATGCAGAAGACCGGGAGCGGGCGTTTCCACTTTGGAAAAAAACCCTCGAAAAGAAAAGAGCCTTAGAAGTGGAATACCGCCTGAAATCAAAAGATGGTTATTACCTTTGGTTTCTCGCACGTGCGGAGCCTTTTTTTGATGCGGAAAATAATGTAATTGCATTTATAGGTACCTGTACAGATATCCACGAACAAAAACAAGCGGAAGAAGCGGAAAGGCGAGCTAGAAAACACTTCCACTTTATCGCAGATGCCATGCCCCAAAAAGTATGGACAGCGGATTCAGATGGAAATATGAATTATTTTAATGCATGTTGGTTTGCTTATACTGGACTGTCTTATGAAGTATTAAAGGATTGGGGATGGAAACAAATAATCCATCCGGATGATTGGGCCACAAATAAAATACGATGGCAACATTCCATTGACACCGGGAATAATTTTGAACTGGAACACCGAATCCTCAATTCAGCTGGAAAATATAAATGGCATTTAAGTCGTGGCTTAGCACAAAAGGATGAAAACGGAAAAATTATTATGTGGATAGGGACGAATACTGAAATTCAGGAACAGAAAACGTATAATGTAGAACTAGAAGATGCCGTAGTAAAAAGAACGTACGAGTTACTGGAAACAAAAAATACCCTCGAATTTAAAAACGAAAAGCTTGTACAAATTAACAAAGAACTAGAGTCCTTCGCGTACGTATCCAGTCATGACTTGCAAGAGCCACTTCGCAAAATTCAAACGTTCGCTTCACTCATACTGGAAAAGGAATCTAAAAACTTATCTACCAAAGGAAAAGACTATGTCCAACGTATGCAATCAGGGGCCAATAGAATGCAAAAACTTATCGAGGATTTAATTTCCTACTCCAGTACCAACATCACTGAAAGAAAGTTTATAAAAACCGACCTAAATAAAATAATTGAAGACGTAAAAATTGAGCTTAAAGACATTATCGATGAAAAACATGCCTCCATCGACGCGACTGAACTCTGCCCTGTCGTTGTCATCCGTTTTCAATTCCACCAGTTGATGCATAACCTCCTCAGCAATGCACTTAAGTTTTCAAATCCCAAACATCGACCCCACATAATCATCAAAAGTAAAATAATAAAAGGAACTAAAATAAAAACCCAAAATTTATCCCCTGAAAAATCTTATTGTCATATCTCTATCTCCGACAATGGTATAGGTTTTGAACCTGAATTTAAGGACAAAATTTTCGAAGTATTTCAAAAACTTCACAGTAAAGACGAATATGCAGGGACAGGCATTGGGCTTTCCATTGTTAAAAAAATTGTCGAAAACCACCAAGGCATTATTGCAGCGACCAGTGATTTTAATAAAGGGGCAACATTTGATATATATATTCCTGAAAAACAATAATACATTCAATTTGAAAAACGAACCGCTACATATACTTCTGGCTGACGATGACGAAAGTGACCGATTGCTTTTCAAGGAGGCTTTTAATGAATTAAAAATAAATACCATAGTTCATACAGTGAATAACGGTATGGAATTAATGGAATACCTCACAAAAATAAATGCAATCTTGCCCCATGTTATTTTTCTCGATTTAAACATGCCACGCAAAAATGGATTAGAATGCCTGAAAGAAATAAAAGACGATCCTGCATTAACAGATATTTCGATAGCTATTTATTCAACGTCATCCACTGAAAAAGATATTGAAGAAACCTTCCTGAAGGGCGCCAATGTATATATAAAAAAACCAAACGATTTCAGTACCCTCAAATTAGTGTTAGAAAAAGCCGTCAAAGCTGCATTTCAATATCAAGAAACCCCATTTAATAGAGCAAATTTTTTATTGCGCATATAATCTTCCTAATTTTTCATATGTTTCTTATTAGCCAATTGGTTTTTATTGGGTTATACTAGTACAATCAACCTTATATTAGCAAAAAATTAATAAATCGAACATAAAATGAAAAGGGAAGCTGTCTTTAGTCTAATGCCAATTCTTATTAGTTTATGCATATTCATAGCTTTACCCTCCCAGGTAGTTTCTCAAGCAATAGATTCTTTTTTCGAAGCGGGTGTTCATCCTACAGCTTCTCTTCAATCCACTACAAGAGGAAAACAATTGATGACGCTATTTCCGTGGCGTGGAAAATTGTATTCAGGATATGGAGACTATGGTGCCAATACCGGCCCAATTTCTATTTATTCATTCTCCCCGGATTCGCTCACATTTACTTTTGAAGCTGAAGCAAACACAGAAGCAATTTATAACTATAGATTGCTGAATGGATTGCTGTATGCTCCGGCTATAGATAGAAAATCGTACGGTATACCAGGAGATTATATAAAACAGGATAGTAGTGGCCGTTGGACTAATTACAATTTTGGAAGTAACTCTACACATACGTTTGATGCAATTAATTTGAATGATTCCGTAGTCTTTATGACCGGTTCTCAAGAGAGCAACGCAGTTGTTTGGAAAAGTACCAATAACGGACAAACCTGGAAAAAAATATTAACGGATACAGCTATAAGCGGTGTTGCGGGCGACTTTGCCAGGTTTTATTTCGCCGGTGTGTATAACGGTAAATTATATGTTCAAGCACGAGACTTCTATGGGCCTATGCACCCGAACTCAAAAGTGTATGATGGAACTACATGGGCAGCTGGGCCATCGTTATTTCCAACTTTTAGCTCGCTAGGTTGGAGACCAGAAGTGTTTGTAGGAAAACTGGTTTACAGAAGTTGGGAGCCAGGAAGCTCTACGCAGCTGCGCAGCTTCAACGGGACCACTACCTCATGGGTAGACTCCTTATGGGTATATGATTGCTTTATAGACTCCAACTATTTTTATGCATTAGTTGATTCGGGGTATGGTGTAAAAAATCTCAGGCGAACGACAGACCTAATTAATTGGGAGAATTTATTGAGAGTGCCTAACAATAGTCGCAGTCTGGCTATCCTCAATGGTAAACTATTTATAGGTACTACAGATTCAAAAATAGTTCAATATACAAAGCCCGTTAATTTAATAACGACTATTCATAAAGAGATTAGTCCTGAAAAATTAACGTTAAAATTTTATCCAAATCCGACGGTAAAAGAATTTTATATCCACAATACTCTTGAGCTTCCTGCATATCTGGAATTATATGACATTAAAGGCACTAAAGTACTGAGTGAAAATATAACTGCATTAAATCAGAAAATTTATGTGGGAAAGTTAGTAAAAGGTCTCTACCTCATTAAATTGGTTACAGCAGACCATAAACAAGGAAATGGAATAATACTTGTGGAGTAAAAAGTACATGCTCGCTAGGTAATGAACAGCAACCTATATCTTTTTTTATATAAACCAATAACCCGCATTAAATTTTCTTGGAGAGCTGCCATATTCCTGATGTTGGAATTTGTATATTTGAACTTTACGGATTTCTTCGGAACAGCTGATCAGAAATTCAACCTGTTCAGGTTTGCGATGGACTCCATAATATACAAGCACTTAAACCGGAAAACACAACCATATGAAAGTAATCGGTATTGACATTGATAAATCCAAAGCAATTTTCTATGCACTGGAAAAAAATGCCACAGGAAAGCTAACTAATTTGACGGGTGACTTCAAATATCTAATTTTGACCGATGACACAGACAATTCGCGAGTTAGAGAATTCCAATCAACCGTTCATACTTTTTTTGATGAGATACAACCCGACAGAATAGTCATCTTAAAAAGACAAACCAAGGGACGATTTAAATCCGCCCCATTGTCATTCAAAATCGAAGGTCTAATACAATGCTACACAAAAATTGACATAGAATTTTTACCTCCTATCACTTTATCAACTTTTTATAAGAAGAATATTTTCAATCATCTTCTGGAACATAATTACCAGGAAACGGCTGCTAAACTTGCCTACTACTTGGTCTCCTTAGCATGAAAACTAATCATCTGATTTACCAAACTGGACATACTGTCTAATTATACATTTATTAAAATTTATGTGGCACACAAATACGCTATGGTTTGAAATTGCAATAGTGAGTATTGTAATACTGTTTGGGCATATTTTTCTAGGACACTTTGAAGAAAGAAGTCCCAAATGGAGAAAAGTTGCCAAATACTTCGCAACCATTATTATTATTATTTCTACGTCCGTTTTCTTTGGAAGCACTGTTGCTTTTATATTATTTGGGTTAGCTTTTATTCCAGTACTCTATATACATGGTGTGTTGCTTCCTAAAAAAGGGATAAACGGCTGGACCGGATAACCTAAATCAGCGTACTATGACTTAAGAGGTTGGAGTAAAAATATTTTTAACAAAGAGAACACTGGCATCAAACATTAATTTGATTTATGTATCTTTGGATATGGGAAACATTTACTCGCCATTAAGGTAGAAGAAAAAAGTTTTTTAAAGGAACATTAAAATTAACATAATTATGAACAAGTCAGTTGGTATCATTTTGATCGTCGTTGCACTCCTTATTGGTTTTGTTGGCATCAATAAATTAGATAAGAGTGGCGGAACAGTCGATATTCTCGGAATAAAAATTTCTGCACAGGATGAAGGTGCTCAACAAACCGGTTATATTTATTTAGGACTCGCTGCGCTTTCCTTGATAGGCGGCATAGTTATGCTTAGAAAAAAATAAGTCACTTTCCATAATTAACTTTGATCGCAATGCAGGATGATATCAAAACAGACTGCATCTTCCATGTACTATATTTCCTGGCAGAAAAATAATTGCCCGAAACCTGCATGCTCAGATACATAATGCTCGGTTAGAATATTTTTATTATACATGTTACTCAAAACATGTGAATCTTACAACATTTTAAAATAGTTGTATAATACTCAATAGTCTAAATGGTATCACCTTTGATATGTAGTGAAAATAGTTTCACTTCTAACATTTATAGCTAAAATAATATTATGAAAAGACTACACTTACCGTTCCTTTTTTCCATTTTTTTGTTGCTCTTATCTTCCTGCTTATTTTCGCAGAACGAAAAATTCACTATGCGCCAATTGGCCTGCGGGCTAAGTCAGCCATGGGAAATTAAGTTCGGACCTGATGGTTTTCTTTGGGCTACTGAAGCTCATAGTTATCAGATTACCCGTATTGACCCTGCAACAGGAAATGCTGAATTGCTGATTGATTTAAGCGCCAAAAAGAATTTTCCAAACTTCAATTTGGCCACTAAATTTCCACAAGGAGGTTTGCAAGGAATTGCATTTCATCCCAGCTTTAACACCAATCCTTACTTTTATGTGGCCTATGTTTACCGATTTGACGGCTGTCTTCCAGACACATTGGGTTGTTATTTTAAAACCAAGATTGTCCGGTACTTTTATGACATGCGCACGAAAACATTATCAAATGAAATGGTTATCGTTGATACCATTCCTGGTAGTACGGATCATAATGGAGGAAGGTTGGCAATTGGACCTATTTCTGAAGACATGGATTTCTTGTTTTATAGTGTAGGAGACATGGCAGCAGGCCATTTGGGTAATGGAGCACGCACACATAACGGTCAAAATCCCAATCATTATGAAGGCAAAATCCTACGATTTAACTTAACTCCAGATAGCGACTCCGCTTATTTCAATTCATGGATACCAAATAACAACCCTTTCAACACTGCTGGAAAGCAAAGTGCGGTTTGGTCCATAGGTCATCGCAATCCACAGGGTCTTGCTTTTTCACCTACAGGTATTCTTTATGAATCAGAACATGGTCCTTATTCTGACGATGAAATCAACATCATCAAACCAGGATACAATTACGGATTTCCTTTGATAATGGGTTATACAGATGGTAATTATGATGGAAGCAAAGCAGGAGCCGGAAGTGGAGTTCCCTTTGTAACTAGTGAAGTGGCTAATCAAGCCTTGATTGAACGAACATACCCTTACGGCGAACCAATTGGAAGTTTTTTTCCGGCTAGCAGAAGGGACGTATCTACTTTTTACACCAATGATTACAACAACACGCCCCCCTATCCCAATTACTACCTGCAATATCCTACCAGTGCCCCTTCAGGCATTGATTACTATGACTCAGACGCTATACCCGGTTGGAAAAACTCTATTTTGATGGCCAACTTAAAACTTGCTAACGTATATCGATTGAAACTTTCTAATGATGGAAGTGCCATTGTGGGTGACACGATTGCTTATTTCCAAGGCTTGGGCAGGTTCCGCGATCTTGCCATTTCACCAGATGGAACCAAAATCTACGTTTCTACAGATACCGTGGGTGTCGTAAAAGGCGCTCCAGGTGTGGCAGTAGTTCCACCTAACAAAGGTTGTATACTAGAATTTACCCTGTTATCAACAGGTACTTATGATCCGTCGTTAAGTGACCTTGTCAAATTATATCCAAACCCGGCTTCAAATTATTTTACATTAACTCTACATCCTGAGATAACAAGTGCTGAGGTTTCCGTATCTAGTAGCATTGGTGAGAAGAAAATAGTCGCACAAAAAATAACTGGGGATGCTAATTTTAACATTATCGATTACAAACCGGGTATCTATATTATTGAGCTTGTGTATGATAATAAATTGTGGAGGGAAAAACTTTTCATAAAATAAACCTATAACTGTCATTAGTTGAAGACCTAATGACGAATTCAGAAAACAATCACAATTCACAAGGTATTGCCAGAATTCTTCGCTCAAAGTTTAATCCCCTTTTTGCGTAGGAACTTAGGCAATACCTTTTTTAATAAATCTTTAGTACCTTTCGAAGCTCCTGAATCTTAGAAATGGTGCCAAACAAAAATCAATATAGTATATCCTCCAATTTATTAGATTTGTATGATCGCCTGATCGCTACAAAATCCAACATTGAAAAAAAAAGGAGTCACTATGCCCTATACATCCTTGAATGGCAATATGTTTTCATATCTTGATAAAGATGGAAACTTGGGACTTAGGCTACCTAAAGAAATAAGGGAAGATTTTATTAAAAAATATAAGACTACATTATGTGAAGCTCATGGAAGTGTATTGAAAGAATATGTTTTGGTGCCGATCACATTGTTTAGCAATATAGACGAATTGAAAAACTACTTTTCGTTAAGTTATGATTATACGAAAACGCTAAAACTAACTAGAAATAAATATCCCAAGCATTACCGCATCCAATCCTTGCTAGACATACCACTCAAGAATTATTTTCCACTCTTGGCATAAATTTTAAAAATATGAATTACCTTCGGTGCAGAGGTGCCATGCTTTACGGAGTATCATCAACCGTTAAAAAAATTAAAATAAATAAAAAGCGACTATGTCATTGATGTTCAAAAAGATATATAACAAGAATAATTTAATACAATAAATTTGAAAATCAAAATAAAGTAGTCAGGATTCGTTAAAAACGTTTCTGAAAAATTGATTCCTGATAACGATGACAAATAAAATCTGACAGCAGTCCTTCAACTCAGATTGGAAGAAGCAAGGTAAGATTTTCCTAAGATTGACACCTTTATAGTAGTATTATGTCAAAACAATTAAATATAAGTATATGAAAAGTTGTAATTTCTTTCTTTTTTCTCTTGTAGTGTACCTTTTTCATCATGCTCAGAAAGTTATTCAAGCATAGATTAAAATGCAAGATTTGTTCCTTTTGCCTCGATGACTATTGAACAAATGGAATATTATAAGAGCAAAGGTTATGATATTGTTTGCACAAAGCTTACTGCTAGATCACTTACATGTAGCTGGGCAGATGGAACAGGTTCTGTGAATTGCGATGGAGGACAATGTGGATTATTAATTTCTCAAAATGAAGTATGTGTGACTTGCAACAGAAATGGAACCTATACACAGGGTGATGGAGCTTGTAAGCCTTGGTATTGATTTCATCATTTAATGTAAAGGCTTATTTAACAATAATGCCTTTATATTATTATAATACTCAAATAACTTGTTTTAGTAGAAACTATATTGTAATGTATACCAAAGCCAATTTGTATAAAATTTATATCATTATTTTTTTATGCTGCTACAATTACCAATCGGCACATTCGCAGAATATAAAAAAATTACTTCTTGAATATAACAAGGATGAAATTACATTTGTGAAGAATAAACTAGTATGTAAGTCAGTTGATTTAAATTATAGATCATTTTATTATGATATTGATGTAAATGCGTTTTTTAATTCTAAGGTTGTGCTCCGTTCAGATGATATAAATTTTAAAATATCGAAAAATAGTACTAATTCAAATTTATATGACTTAGAAATTCTAAATGATTCACTTTATGTGTTTATGGGTACTCAAAAACAAAAAATTACGCTCAAACTCAACGATAAACATCACTTAAAAGTAACATGTAATTCTAATGCTACAGATAAATATGAATTAAACGTTCAAGTAAATGTAAACCAAATTTCAAAAACTGCATTTCAGGTACATATAGCACCAATTATTAATTATAAAGTATCTATCGATTCAAATTTAGTATTTATTTTGCAATATGATCCAGTTTTCAATAAATTTATTCTTTATAATTTTTCCGATACTATGACGTATTATTTAACGGAGCCTTTTTCATTGGGTAGCTATTCGTATTATTTTGATTCACTTGACTTAATAAATAATACTATAAATATTGTCAAATATTCAGATGCAAAGAAATTGATTGGTTACAAGGTTGGCTATTATTTAAATAATGAATTGATGCTAAAGTTAAAGCAATTTGGAAATAAAGAAACAGAGCAATACATACTTTATTTTTGGGGCCCATGGTGCTCCCCTTGTCTTAAGAACTTGAGCGAGGTTCATAAGTTTGCAAATAATGTAAATACAGGTAACTCAAAAAGACGATTTATTTCAATTAGAGTAATATTGCTGAAAAATAATAAAGAATATAATTTACAAGACTTCAATAGCCAAATAAAATTTGAACATGAAATTGATGAAATTATTGGTAAGAATTTATTAATTAAGGAATCATCTTTTTGCAATGCGCTAAACTGCTATTCTTTTCCTTCCATTGTAATAGTTTCAAATGACGGAAAAATTATGCACAATGGAATTAAAGATACCAATATTATTGAAAAATTCATAAATGAAAACTAACTTTTAACCATCGAATAGATGGCCCTGTCAGATTGCTCCAACAGGGTGCCACACTATCACATTACCAATTGTCTGCCCATCGAAAATAAATCGTATATTTCATTTTCAAAAATCTTACCAACTTGTACCTTCTATAACAAAGTAAAATGGTTAATATCGTTTGGCTCATAACTACAGCCTTATTATTCTTGAGTTGTGACCGACCAAATTCAGGTATCCTGAATAACCAAAAACAAGAAAAAACATTACCCGCAGATACACGTATAGAAATAGAACTTAATCGATATAACAGTTCTATCTATCCTCATCTTTTATTTACCATACCTGAAGCTGAAAATATTTTGGAAAAACCAGCCCATTTATCTGACAGTGCAGCGATAATCACCGCTGATGGATCTACTTATAATAAAATAGAAGGAAGTAGGATCACCAATCTAAAAAATGCATCAACCAAAATTCAATAAAAAATATCATTTCATGAAAAAAATACTATTAATACTTACATGCATCATGGTATGTTTATTATTTCATACTATATTAATTGCCCAACCCTGTCAGCCCGCATTACCGCAGAGTTATGTAAACACAACATACTCCCTTCCGACTGGAAATAAGATCATTGTCAATGCTGGTGGAAATCTTCAAACAGCTTTGAACAATGCACAGCCTGGTGATGTAGTTGAATTACAAGCCGGCGCTACCTTCACCGGTAACTTTACATTACGTAAAAAAACCGGAACAGGATGGATCTACATTCGGACATCGAAAGAAAGTAGCCTACCTGCTCCTGGTACCCGCATATCACCTGCAGATGCTCCCAATATGGCCAAAATACTTTCTGCTGGAATGGTCTCCGCATTTTTAACAGAAAGTGGTGCCTCACATTATCGGCTAATTGGTTTAGAAATTGGAATGCCTACAAGCGCTACCGATCAATTTACGCTGGTGAGTTTTGGTAGCGGATCAGAGACCAAATTAGCTGACTTACCCAATAACCTAATAATCGACCGTTGTTATATACATGGCAACAATACTGGGAATTTAAAAGTAGGCCTTGCACTCAACTGTGCCCATGCAGCCATCATTGATTCGCGCATAGATAATATTCATGCGGAATCCGGAGTATCCACCTTTGAATCTAAAACCATCTCATGCTTTAATGGTGCAGGACCCTTCAAAATCGTCAATAACTATTTGGAAGCTTCTCATATCAACATATTATTTGGTGGAGCTCTTTCTGCAATACCCAATTTAGTCCCATCGGATGTGGAGATTCGTTGTAATCTTATGACTAAACGAGTATCCTGGAATCCCGCGGATCCAAGTTTTGCTGGAAAAATTTGGGGTGTAAAAAATGTATTTGAGATTAAAAGCGGGCAACGAATGTTGTTGGAAGGTAATATTTTAGAACACTCATGGCCTTCAGATCCAAATGTGGCAGGCGGGCCTCAGTTTGGTTGCGCTATTTTGCTTTCAACACGTGACGAAAACAGAACGATGCCCTGGTGTGTGGTTCAGGATATTACGATTCGTAACAACATTATACGCCATACCAATTGTGGCGTGTCTTTGTACGGTAGTGAAGGAAAGGGTGAACACAGGATCAAATTTTATAATAATCTTTTTGAAGATATTGGTGGTAGTTGGGGCCCTAACGATAAAACCGGAAGATTATTCCAGATTACTGCTATAAATGACCTTTGCATCGATCACAACACCTTACTTCATTCCGCAAACAATATTCTATTTGCATACGGAACGGCTAGCACTATTATACTTACAAACAACATCACGCAGTGGTTTGATGGGTTCCAGGGAACCAGTTTTACTGGTTGGGAAAAGAATGTTTTTATTGGTGGAAAGCCCGCTGGGTTTTCAAGCAGTAATTATTTTCCAACGTCTATATCCAACGTTAATTTTGTAAATTATGCAGGAGGTGATTACCGACTTGCGACCAATAGTCCTTACAAAAATGCCGGGACAGACGGAAAAGACATCGGTTGTGATATCACCGCTTTGAATACCATCATAACAGCCTGTTCCAAGGTAACTACTGCAACCTTATATCTCGAAACAAATGAGCGCATTTTGAAAATCTGCCCTAACCCAAATAAAGGGACATTTACACTTTATATGCCCGGACTCGCAACCAAAACCATTTCAGTATTTGATGTCATGGGGAGACCTGTAAACGTGATTGTTACTAAATATCAGCAAACTGCTAATTTAGATATGAATCCTGTCATTAAGGGATTATATCTGTTGCGGATAAGTGGTGAGGATAACCAACTTCTGGTTAGAAAATTTTTGGTAGACTAATCAGCTATCAGCCAGTTAAGGGTTATTGATTTTATCATCTGTATTATGCCTAAAATCTAGCTATACTTTTTATTGAAAGTGAAAAATTAGTACCAATTTCGGAACCTTTGCCGGAGGAAGTTAAATACTAAAATGACCTTCGTAGAATAGAATAAACAATAAGTATCTTTCGTTAATTCATATGAATAGAATGAGTACACATATTGGAAAATTATTTTCATGGTATCCACTTTATTCCCAAAGCAATGAAAACACTAACAAAATATGTGAAAAAGCGAGAAAAGTCTACGCATTCTATACTTGGACAACCAAAGCAAACATTTACTCCTGCCACTTTCCATAAATTACGCGTTGAAATTAAAAAATTAAATGCTTTTTTCAGTTTACTAAATTTTTGCGCTACTGACTTTAAACGTAAAAAATCTTTTAAACCATTTAAACGATTATTCCGCCAAGCAGGAAAAGTCAGGGAGATTCATGTTGAAGAGGATATGTTGAAAAAGAATTTTAATAATACTGTTCTTAATGAGTATAAATCCAGCTTAAAGGAACTTAGATTACAAGAGCAAGAAATCTTTTTTTCAATGGTAAATAAAAAATATGCGCTAAAGTTAAAAAAAGCGTTTAACAAGCTTCACCCTTTTCTTATGTCTGCGGATAAAAAGAATGTGACGAATTATATGGAGAAAAAGAGAATGCAAATTTTAAAATTCTTCAATAATAAATTACAACCTGACCAACTTCATGATTTACGCATACGTTTAAAGGAATATTATTATAACCGGGAGAGTTTGGATTTATCTGTGACAGATGAAACGATACAAAAAAAGGATATTTTGCCCGATTTACTAGGTGAATGGCATGATTGCCACGTAATTATTAAGCACCATCAAAAAGCTATGGATACAGGTGAAATAAATGGTAAAGAATTGAATCAGCTGAAAAAAATAAAAGCAAAATTCACTTCCGATAGTAAAGTACTGCTAAATAAAATATCATTAGCCTTGCCAAAGTCAGCTTTGTCACTTGCGAAAAATGGATAATCTGAAGAGCGATGCTAATATCTGTTGCTTTGTAAGTGATATAATTTAGTCAACTATAGTGACATACTAAGTTAGGTTTATGAATAGTTATAGTACATCCGGGATCCCACCGCTTGTTTAATTAGCTAAATTCTACAAATTCAAAAGAGTATTACACTTTTAAAACATAATATTATGCATAAAGTAAAAATTGAAAAAATTGCTTCTGAGAGAAGCAGCCCCTGTGTAACCATTTCCATGAACACTCACAGGACACATCCAGCCAACGTACAGGATACGATTGCACTTAAAAACTTATTAAAAGAAGCTCATGAAAGAGTGATTAAAGAATTCGGTAAACGCACGGCAAGTGATTTATTGGACAAGATGGATCAGTTGGAAAGGGATATGGACCTTACTCATAATTTAGATAGTTTACATATTTTTCTTTCCAATGGCACAAAAGAAATTATTAAATCTCCATGGCCAACTCCACAAAATACGGTCCATATTGCTGAAAGTTTTGCTGTCAAACCATTAATTAAAGAACTAAACCGAACGGAACAATATCTTATCCTGGTCCTCTCCCAGTCGGACGTTAGACTACTCCATGCTATTAATGATGCGATTTCAGAAGAGGTGAGCAATGATGATTTCCCATTCTCTAAAAACGATACTGATTTAATTGCCAAAGATAAATTGAATGATACGCAATTATTAGGCTCAATGCATGACTATTTTAATAAAATTGACAAAGCGGTAGTGAAAGTTCATAACATATCGGATATGAATTGCGTGGTGATTTGTACAGAAGACAATTACAATCAACTGTTGAAAGTAGCTGACAAACCTTCCATATATCTTAGTTATGTAAGTATCAATCCCCACGATACATCAAATCACACCATAGCTTCTGATGCATGGCAAATAATAAATACATTTCAAAAACTACGGAGAGCAGACGCCATTACGGAAATGCAGGAAGCAGTAGGTAAAGGAAATGTTATTACTGATTTAGCTGAAATTTTTAGAGCCGCTAAAGAAGGGAGAGGCGATTTATTAATTTCTCAGAATGATTTTCACCAGGCTGTAAAAATGACTGGGGAGTATTCATTCGATTTCGCGGACGATCCAACGCAACCAGACGTCATAGATGATATAACAAGTGATATCGCCTGGCAAGTAATTTCAAAGAAAGGTCGAGCTATATTTATGGATCAAGAAGAAATTAGCTCCTTAGGTGATATTGCTCTAAAAGTTCGATATTAGCCCGAAAAAAATAGTTAAAACATATTAATTCGCAATTACTAAAATATAGTCAATTAAAATTAGGAGGTTGATTAGCTAATCAACCTCCTATATATTTTTTTAAATCTGTGGGTATCTCTTAAATTGGGTAACCTATGTCTTTCAAGTCTAAAAGTATCAGCACCTCTTCTGTTTTTCAATCCAATTAAAAATAAAATTCAACTATTTCCCCATTCAGAAAACTTCGTTTGTTAGTTTTTTGTAAATTTGATCGATGGTGTTCAATCTAATGTTAAGATTAAAAGCGCCTTTAATACAAAGTTGAATATCGCTATCTTCCATGAATGTTAAAAACATGTTTTACCGCATTACACATTGGGAAACCTGGGACTGGCGCTTAAAATATATTCCATTAGTTCCTTCGTGGATTTGGTATTGCCTCCGCTCAAAATCATTTTGGTATTTCACCCCTTCAAATCCAGGTTTGATATTTGGGGGTATGGATGGAGTATCAAAAAAACAAATGTATGATCTACTCCCGCCCAAAAGCTACCCCAAAAGTTTATACATCTCACCTGGTGCCTCAATTTCTGAAATAGAAAAACTCGTTACCACCCATAATTTTCAATATCCTGTTGTAGTAAAACCAGAAGTGGGTAGAATGGGCCTTATGTTTCGAAAAATTGATACGATTGAAGATTTGCAACGGTATCATGCCTTTATGCCCGTTGATTATATTTTGCAGGAATTAATAAAATACCCTATTGAAGTGAGCGTTTTTTATTATCGTTATCCTTATGAACAAAAAGGAAACATTACAGGATTCGTGAGGAAAGAATTCCTTGCTGTCACAGGGGATGGAAAATCAACCTTAGCTGAATTAATAAATAATTATCCGCGAGTGCGCTTTATACTTGAAGAAATAAGATTAAAACATCAGAAAAGTTTACAAGAAATAATTCCTGCAGGAGAATCTTTTCAATTGTCCTATGCTTTAAATCTTAGCCGGGGCTGCAGATTGGTAAATCTTGATCATGAAAAAAATGAACGATTATTAAAACTCTTCGATGACCTGAGTCATTACACAAAAACCCTTTTCTTTGGCCGTTACGATATAAAATGTACCTCTATCGAAGACCTTAAACAAGGAAAGAATTTTTGTATTCTGGAATATAATGGGAGTGGCGGCGAACCTCATCATGTATATGGAAATGGTAATACCTTACTGAGAGCATGCAGTATTCTTGCGCGACACTGGGGCTTTTCATATAAGATATCAAAGTATAATCATGCAAAAGGAATCAGGTATTGGAATTTTAGGGAAGGTTGGAAATTTTTCAAAGTAGCCAACAAACATATAAAATTACTCAAACAACTGGATGCACAGTTTCCAGCATCATGAAGCCTATCCATCGATGCTGATTTAATAAGCCTAAATGCCAAACGAATCATTCTAATATTTTTGTTTAATTTGCAGGGATTATTGGCTGAACATCTATTTTTATGATAAACATTCAACAGCAAGATATAATTGACGAATTCCTGGCTTTTATACATGATAAAACATACCCCTGCATTGGAGCCAAAGCCGCTGCTACAAAACAACAAATACAATGTTTAGTAATAGATCATATGGCCAGCTCTAAAGATGACCCTCATATATTACAATTCTTGTATCAATTTGTAGAAGACATCCGCAATTCAGACGAGATTTTCCAAAGTGCGGCCATAATTTTCAAAGAACCTGATATTCTCACAGAAGAAATTTTTGAGGAGTTACTTTGGCAGAGGCTTCAGTCATTGGCAGACTTCGATGCGCAAAATTATAGTTACGATCCAAGGGTAAATAAAGATCCTACGTCCGCCTTTTTTAGCTTTAGTCTTATGGAAGAGGCGTTTTTTATAATAGGATTGCATCCTAGTAGCAGCAGGATATCAAGACAATTCAACTACCCTACTTTGGTGTTCAACCCACATGTGCAATTTGAAAAATTAAGAGCGTCCCATCGATATGAGCCTATGAAAGAAATTGTTCGGTCACGCGATCTTACATTTTCTGGGTCAATCAATCCTATGTTAGATGATTTTGGAAACACTTCGGAAGTGTATCAATACAGTGGTAAAAAATATGATGCATCCTGGAAATGCCCTTTAAAAATAGATCATGCAACCAACAAACATAATTCCACCCCGTAGCGGTGTTTCTTTTATATTAAAAAAGGGTCAACGACTCAGCATAATCGACATACAGGGAGAACAGGTTTCAGATTTTATATGTTATAATTTAAATGATAAAGCCGAGTATCTTTCTTCAGGCCGCACGATGGATTATGCAGAGACCATTTTTCTTAGTTTAGGACATTCTTTTTATTCGAATCGAAGCAACATTATGTTTGAAATGATCGAGGATACAGTAGGCAGACATGATTTTTTGTTGACTCCCTGCAGTGCCGATACGTTTCGCATCATTTATGGTCATGCAGAACCTCATCGAGGTTGTGCAGGAAATTTAGAGGCTGCACTAAAAGAATATGGTATTGGTGCAGATGATATTCCAGTTTGCTTTAATGTTTTTATGCATGTCGCGATAGATGATGCCACAGGAAAAATTTCTGTGCTTCCACCAAAAAGTAAGGCCGGTGATCATATTATGCTGGAGGCAAAAATGGACTTGATTGTTGGTATGACTGCCTGCTCAGCTGAAATGTCCAACAATTATGCCTTCAAACCTATAGGCTACAAAATTGGATGAGCATTCTTCGCGGGAGCTTTCAATTAAATTGTGAATTAACTAGTTGTTTTAACCCAAAGCTGTTGTGATAGATACATAAGCAGGAATCTACTTCACACCCATTCTAGGCCTCTAAAATAAATCTTGGATCATTTCTCAATTGTTTAAAAAATTCCATAGCTTCCGGATTCCGCATAGCGTCAGGACTAAAAGCAGTGGACATATTCAAATGCATCAGCACTTTTTTTACTGGACTCTCCATTTTTTTACCTGAAATGGTATATGGAATATCAGGCACAACAATAATTTCATCCGGCACATGACGAGTGGAGTATTGTTTAATTAAATTTTCTTGGATTAAATTAATTAATTCTTTAGTCAATATTTTTCCGTCTGCCATTTTTACAAATAAAGGCATAAAATGTTTTCCACCCGGACGTTCTAAATTTATGATCAAACTATCTGCAATTTCATCTATTTGGTTGAGCACACTATAAATTTCCGAAGTTCCTATTCGAACCCCATGCCTATTTAATGTTGCATCAGACCGTCCATAAATAATAACCCCATCTTGGTCTGTTATTTCTACCCAATCCCCATGTCGCCATGCACCCTCAAATAGTTCAAAATAACTATTCCTATATTTTATTCTATCCTCATCATTCCAAAAATAAATTGGCATACAAGGCATCGGTTTAGTGATCATCATTTCTCCCATTTCACCTAAGACAGGATGACCTTCCTCATTCCATGCTTCCATAGCAACTCCTAAAGCCCTGCATTGAATTTGCCCTGCATAAACAGGTCTTTCTACACAAGAGCCCACGAACGCTGTGCATACATCTGTACCGCCACTCATACTGCAAAGACAAATATTGGCTGAAATATTTTCATACACATATTGAAAGGCTTCTATTGGGAGTGGAGATCCAGTAGAGCCGATTGTGCGCAAAGCTGAAATTCCATCCAGTTGATGTAGCGTTAAATTTTGCTTCATACAAGCAATTAGAAATGGTGCGCTGGTACCAAAATGTTCCAACCCAATTTCGCAGGCAAAATCCCATAATAGATTTAATTTCGGATAAGACGGACTACCATCGTACAATACAGCTGTCGCTCCGCATAATAAAGAAGCCTGGACAAAATTCCACATCATCCACCCGCAAGTTGAATACCAGAAAAAATGTTCGCCAGAATGTACATCATTATGAAAATGTAAATACTTTAAATGTTCCAATAGCATTCCACCGTGTCCATGGGTGATAGCCTTTGGTAATCCGGTTGTGCCAGATGAGTAAAGGATCCATATTGGATGCTCAAATGGCACTCTTTCAAATATTAATTCGGTTTTTTGCTTGGTGAATAAAATATCCTCCCAATAATAGTTTTTACAGTTTGGAATTTCAATTCTATCTAATTTACAATATGGAATCCAAATGATGGCTTCCAACTCAGGTAATTGTTGAGCTATTTCAATAATCGTTTTTCTTTTGTCGAATATTTTTCCATTATACGAATACCCATCAACCGCTATTAAAACCTTGGGTTTTATTTGGGCAAAACGATCTATCACACTGGCTGTTCCAAAATCTGGCGAACACGAGCTCCAAACCAATCCTGAACAACAACATGCTAAGAATGCCGTAGTGGTCTCTGGAATATTTGCAGTAAATGCTACCACACGATCACCAGGATTAAGGGATAAGTCTTTGAATACTTGTTGAAGTTTTGAAGTATTTTCTTTTAATTCTTCCCAACTGGTGTATTCAGTATCCCGAAGTTCGCTTTTAGAAATTAACGCCGGTATTTGATCAGTAGCTTTCCTGAAAATATGTTCCGCATAATTGAGACGAATTCCCCCGAACCATTTTGTAAAAGGCATTTTCGCTCCGTCATTTATGAAATCAATGGAACCTATATGTATAATTTCAAAATACTCCAACAAGCTCTGCCAAAATACCTCAGAGTGTATAATACTCCATTGATACAAATCGTCATATCTAAGAAAAGAAAGATTTTTATTTTCAGAAAGCCATTTCCTATATTTTGTTAATTGGCTGTTTACTATCCAATCGTTTGTAGGAACCCAAAGGGCTTTGTTCATATATCATGAATGCATCAAAGTGACAAAATGATAGGTTGCCATATTATAATATAAGCAGCAGTAAATTAGTTTGAATCCAATTTATTAACCATCTTTTCCAAAAGCTTGGTTTGTTTTTCTATCGCCTGGTTCAATTTCATTAAATTTAGATCCTGGTTATTATCTAATGGCTTTATGACCTCTAACTGTGTGCTTAATTTTAATTTTACTTCCCAAATCTCACAAATATCCTGAATATTAATGGCATACGATAAAAATTCAGGATTATCTGAATGGAGTAAGATCTTTTGCTCAGTCCGAATTAGGTTACTTAGACGTTTGACGACAATTTCATTTTTAGTTATAATTACATAAATAGTATTCTCCTTAAGTTTCTGTTCCCATAATACATGATGTACATAAACTCCAACTACTCTATCTCCAGGATATATGCAAGGCATCATACTTTCCCCTGCCACATCAAATGATCGCATACTGCCATCCCGGAAATCCGTCATACCAGGAATAGAATACTTAGGAAGTTCGCAAACAAATTCTGGTTCCTGATGACTAATGGCATACCCAGCATGAGCAGTTATAGGAACATGAATAATCCACTCCTTACCTTCCATATCAGTGATAATATTGAGAATTTTCAGTTCTTTCAACGCCAAAACTTCAATAAGAATAGGACCTTTCCCAGTCAGAATAAATTCAGACCGCACGTTAAATTTTTGAACCAAGGTTTCCAGGCAACTGTGTGGCACTTCTCGCCTACCCTTTAAAATCTCATTGAGAGATTGGGGCATAATATCCAGATCATGCGCAAATTGACGAGCGGATCTCACTTTCTGTATTTTGATCAGGTAATTAAATACCTCAACAA
>JALYPU010000127.1 GCA_030856215.1 Bacteroidota bacterium | reverse complement strand
ATGATAAGCAGTGTCTGCCTGGAGCTCCAGTGGATTTTGTCATTAACTTGGATAATAGCACTTCCTCAATATCTGGAATGGCGTCTCTGCTGCCTGCTTCTAATGAAAATAAAGAAACAGGAGAAGTTACGAACGATTTGCTGGACCCGGTAAAAGTAAGTAGTCAGGCTAAAGCTACTTCTGAAAAGGTATTTACTTTGACGGTAAATGCAAAAATTGATGAAGGCTGGTATGTATATTCCAACAAAATGGGTGAAGATGGACCTATGCCAACGACTATGGAGTTTGATGCGGGAGAGCACTTCAAAATACTTGGCGGAATCCATGAGACCAGTGATTATAAAATCGATGTTTTTGATGAGATTTTTGAAATGCAATTGGTCAAATACAAGAAGTTCGTAAGTTTCAGTAGAGACGTAGAAATCCTGGACCCCACTAAATCAATAACGGGAAGCTTTACTTATCAAACTTGTGATGATAGTAAATGTCTTCCTCCCAAGGAATTGGCTTTCAGCTTTACTCCAACAGATGGTAAGTTTCTAATTGAAGGGGCTTCAGAAGGTATTGGATTAGAAGGTCCAAAAATAGAGGGGGATATCGTCGACCAAAGTAATCCAATATTAATTGAAAGTCATAAGAATCCAGTTGGGGATTGTGGAGGAGAACAATTGGCTGGGCATAACTTATTTTGGATGTTTTTCTTTGGTTTCCTGGGTGGACTTTTGGCTTTATTGACCCCTTGCGTTTTTCCTATGATACCACTTACAGTTTCTTTTTTTACAAAAGGAAGTAAAGATCGGGCATCAGGTATCAAAAATGGTATTAATTATGGATTATCCATTATTGTAATTTATGTAATACTTGGAATTTTAATCACTGCCGTTTTTGGAGCTACGGCATTAAATGAACTTTCTACTAACTGGCTGGCTAATTTTATATTCTTTGTAATCTTCATCATATTTTCATTTTCATTTTTTGGTTTTTATGAAATCACTTTGCCAAGTTCATGGTCCAATAAAACGGATGCTCTGGCGGATAAAGGTGGCTTATTGGGTACTTTTTTTATGGCTTTTACATTGGCTCTTGTTTCGTTTTCATGCACTGGGCCAATTATTGGTACAGCCATAGTGGAATCAGCCAGTAATAAATTGGGACCGACTATTGTTATGTTAGGCTTTTCTGTTGCACTGGCACTACCTTTCGGATTGTTTGCAGCCTTCCCTGCCTGGTTAAATTCATTACCTAAATCAGGTAGTTGGATGACGAGTGTAAAAGTGGTATTAGGATTCTTAGAAATGGCATTGGCGCTTAAATTCTTGTCGAATGCTGATATGGCAAATCACTGGAATATTCTTGGCTACGAAATTTTCATGGGTTTATGGGTAGTTCTTTTTGCATTAATGACGCTTTATCTTTTTGGATTGATCCGATTTCCTCATGACAATCCTTTTAATAAATTGACAAAATTGAGAAAAGGATTTGCCTTTGGATCCTTAGCTTTAACGCTATATTTGGCCACAGGATTTATTTACAATAAAGATATAAACTCCTATAGATCGTTAGCCCTTATGAGTGGTTTGGCACCACCTTCATCGTATAATTATTTTTTACCAAAATCTACTGTTAACAAAGAACTGAAGGATCGATTTATATCATTTACCAAGTGTGCCAATAATTTAGACTGCTTCAAGGATTACTACGAAGGATTGAGTTATGCGAAAGAAGTTAATAAACCTATGTTGGTTGACTACACTGGAATTTTTTGTGTGAATTGCCGGAAAACAGAAGAACAGATCTGGGTGGTCGACAATATTCGAAATAAGATTGCAAAAGATTATGTACTAGTTTCCTTATACTGTGATGATCCGAAATTATTAGAAAAACCGTTGGTCTCTAAAACCAGAAACGCGTTATTAAAAACCATAGGCAATAAATGGTCTGATTTTCAAATTGTGAATTTTAATCAGAATTCCCAACCACTATATGTATTGGTCGGCCCTAATGAAGAGGTTTTAGCTAAGCCAAGAGGGTACCATGCCAGTATTCAGGAGTATGAAGATTTTCTGAATTGTGGATTAGATGCATTTAATCAAAAAAAAACACTAGGTCTACTTTCTAACTAAGCGTCCGTTGATGAATTTTTGGTAAGTTTTAGCTGAAATACTATTTTGCTAACTATTGAAAAGGACATGGATGAATGTAGTTAAATCTCCATTATTTCTTTTTTCAAATTTTGCATTTCTTCTGAGTGTAACGTTATTCCATATTTCAACCTTTCAAGTTTTTCTATACAGGATAAGATATGGTCTTTATTATGGATGTCTTGTTGCTTTTTTACAAATTGTTTAAGGTAAAATAGGGTGGGATTTTGAATATTTATTCGGAGTATTCTCAGAATATTTTCAATTAATAATGTTTCTAAATCTTCCAATTTAATTTCATAGTTTAGGTTCGTCAAATTATTTTTTGCTAAATCATATCTGGTATTTTTTTTAATTGGTAAGAAAGGGATATAACGATTATTGCTTATTCTATTTTTTACAATACTAAAAACAAATATTGCAATTGGAAAAAGGGAAAATAGAATATAATAACGTTGAGAATTATCACCATTAGTTTGGTATTTGATATGTACGTTTTCTCTTATTGGATCTAATTCTATTGCTTTGGTCTTTTTCTGATTCACCGAAAGAGGAGAGGAAATTATTTCAAGTTCAAAACTATCGATCTTATCAATATATTTATTTTGAGAGGGATCAAAAAAGGTAAAAATGGTTTTTAATGTTTTTTTACCCGTAACAGTTGGTGTTAAATAATATTCAAAATATCTGGAACTAATAATTTTTGGTTCTTCGGATAATTTTGTAATGTCGTACGATTTTGAATCAGAAGATTCAAAGAATGTATCTAATTGAAATAGTGCTGGTTTAATAAAATTAAAATTTCCATCACCCTCAATTTTTAAACCTAACATTATCGCGTCATGTATGGTATATCGCTCATTGATTCCTTCAACTTTGGCTGTAAAATTGCCTACGGCTCCGCTGAAAGTAGGAGGAATGGGAGAAGGCAAGGGTAGTATATTTAGTTTAAGTTCATTTGTGGTGATGGTCTCTACATTACTTGAAAACAATGAATTCATACCAAAGCCAAAGGGATCATCCTCTCCGGTATACACTTTATACGTTGAAGCTGTAAGTGTTAAGGGTCCTTTTTTAAGTGGATATAAGACCGTGCGGGCGATAACTTTAGTAGTATATTGATGACCATTAAAAACTTCTTGTTGAGAAGGTAACATGGATACATTAATATATTCTTTTTGAAAATCATCCAAATTAGGGGATACTACTACTTCTATTCTATTTACACTAACTCGTGTATATAATTTATATGACAATGAAATTTGTTGTGCGGGATATGCAAAATTGGTATCTAGCATGGCACGAATAATGATGTCTTTTGAGGTGGTATTGTTTTGGGATGCTGCCAGAATCTGAATAGTTATTGGTTTTGTAGAAAGTGATTTGCCGGAAACTTTTATAAAAGCAGCCCTTATGGTGTAGCTCCCAGCCTTTGTTGCCAGTAGTGTGTAAACGTACCCCATGGAGGTGGTCGTTCTTCCGTTAATTATAGATGTGTATGAAGACCGGGAAGGTCCTGAGACATACTGTAGGTTTTTGAAATCAGGAGGAGTAAAACCTACGCCTTCTGCATTATTTAATCTAAAGCTTACAGTAAAAGTCTGGCCAACTAAAATACTCCTTGCATCCGTTTCTGCAAAAAAAGATACCTGTGCAAAAGATATAAGATGTAGACATGTGAATAGAAAAGAGAATACGTACGGCATCAAATTTTAATAACTTTTCGTTTTTTATGTTGGATGGAGGGATTACCAGGAGTTGGAACAAAATCTGACCGGAGATTCCTTTTAGAATTTTGAATGAGACCCTCCGGATTAGGTAATACGTTTATATTTATTTCAGGTGTGGTAAAAGTTGTTCCATCTGAAATAAATTCTGCAGTTGGAATTAAGAATGAGCCTTCTCTCTCCGGCTTAAGTGTGAATTGATAACTTTGACGTTGGCTGATCATTCCATTAATATTGCTATAACTAGAAAACTGGCTGGCAGGCCCCAGCAGGCCAAATCCGCTAAATTCAGGTGCAAAAAATTTTCCATTTCCGTTTTCGATGGTAAAAGTGATTTCCAGGTAATTACCTAGAAGTAAACTATCCTTGTCCAGGTCAACAATAAATTTTAAATCCTGGGAATGAAGACTATGAAAGGACATTGCTATAAAAAACAACCAAAGTTTGATCATATTATCAATTATTATTTACCAATCTTTTTCTTTTTTATTCGACCCTTTTTCCATCCGTTGCATTTTTTCTCGGATCTTTTTATCTTTTTCATCGATCATTTTCAATAACTCAATTGCCTGCTCTTTGTTCATCTTTGCATTTGGTTCCTTTTGCGAAGGTTGATCCATTTTTTGAGGTGGTTCATTTTCTTTTTGTTCCTGGTTATTATTTTTTTGTTCGTTTGGTTTTTCTTTTTGTTCCTTTTCTTGCTTTTGTTGTTGCTGATTTTCTTGTTGTTGTTGCTGTTGCATTTTTTTCATCCGCATAGCCTTGGCAAGGTTCTGTTTTGTTTCAAGGTCTTTTGAGTTCATCTTTAAACCATCCTGGTAGGATTTAATGGCTTGATTATAATCACCTTGTTCAAAATATGCATTACCTAAATTATGATACGCTTTAGCCTGTAGACCCTTATCAGAATTACTTAAAGGGATACATTTTTCATATGTGCTTGCGGCCTCTTTTGCGCGCCCTTGTTTATAAAGACTGTTCGCTAAATTGTATTGATCTTTTGCATTCGGATTAAGGTCATTGGATTTTCGGTACATCTCTTCAGCTGAGGTAAAATTCGAATCTCTATAAAAGCGATCAGCTTTCTTTGCAAAATGCTCTTTTTTTTGAGCCTCACAACGATCACTCCAAAAGAACACTATACCTATAATAATTACCCAGTTAAACCACATTTTTTTTCCGTCTTAAAAAGAAATCTGCTACCAAAAGTATTCCTGCAAAAATAATAAAGTAAGAAAAATACGATTCATACTCGCTGAAAGATTGAAACGTAGCATCCCGCTTTGTTATTAGCGCAAATCGTTTTTTCAATTGATTAAAAATGTCTTCACCATTAGTTAGTTCCATCATTTGACCATTTGAGTTAGCCGAAATCTCTGTTAATAGTTTTCTATTTGGAACGCTGACTACAAATTGTCCTTGGATATCTTTCTTATAAGCATTTTGAGTAGCCTCCATATCTGGTACATATCCTCCAGATTCTGTTCCCACAGGAATCGTTATAATGCTTATTCCTTCTCCGGAAGCTAATTTTGCTTCATCGATAGCTTCTCCTTCATGATCCTCCCCATCGGAAATCAGCAAGAGGACTTTATGATATCCATCTTGTTTTGGAAATGATTTGCGTGCCAGCGAAATTGGGGCTGCTAGGGAGGTTCCCTGAGTTCCAATGGTAGACGGTGAACTCATCGAAGCCATTAGTTGAATAGTAGGAATATCTGACGTTAGTGGCGATTGGAGATACGCATTTCCTGCAAAGCTTATAAAACCTATTCGCTCTGACTTGAATCGTTCGGTGAATTGTTTGATCCAAAGTTGTGCTCGGGACAATCGATTGGGACGAATATCATTTACCAACATACTTTTGGATACATCCAACGCTATAAATATATCTAAGCTTTGGGTTTTAATGTTTTCTTTTTTAGAACCAAACTGTGGGTTGCATAAGGCAACTATTAAAAATACTAAAGCGATAAGATTGATTATTAATTTATTTGGAAGCAGTTTCTCTTTTCCAAGTTTGTATTTCCAAAGTACGTCTTGTACACCTAATTTAGACCAGTTTTGGCTATTCTGACGAAGGTAATAGCGGTATGACAACCAAATAATTGGGATAAAAATAACCAGATACAAATATTCTATACTTTCTATCCTGAACATATTACTTTAAGATCTTTACTAGTAGAAAACGCGCTAACCATTCAAATATTAAAAGAATACAAGCGAGTAAAACAAAAAATCTGAATTCGTCTTTATATCTTTTAAATACTTTTACTTCTACTTTTGTTTTTTCCAATTGATCGATTTCAGTATAAATTTCTTTTAATGCTTCAGTAGAAGTCGCCCGATAGTATTTTCCTCCGGTTTGTTGCGATATTTGGCTGAGTAAGCTTTCGTCAATATTGACCGGAGCCATTCCGAATACATATTCACCCTGATGATTTCTTCCAATAGGGCTATACGCTTCACCAGTGGAACCAACACCAATACTGTATATCTTGATTCCAAAAGATTGCGCCATTTCCGCTGCGAGCGCAGGACTAATTGTTCCTGCATTATTAACCCCATCTGTCAATAAAATAATTACATTACTGGACAGCGAGTCATTTTTTAAGCGGTTAATAGCTGTAGATATACCCATCCCAATGGCTGTGCCATCATCTAGAAAACCACATCGCAGTTCTGATAATAATTGGTTTAGAATTATATGGTCTGTGGTGAGGGGACATTGAGTAAACCCTTCCCCTGCAAAGGCAACCAATCCAATTCTATCATACGATCTTTTTTGAATAAAATCCGCAGCCACTAGTTTACTAACTTCCAGTCGATTTGGTTCAAAATCCTGACTTAACATACTAGAAGATAAATCCATAACTAAAAATATATTAATCCCTTCTGCATAGATTTTTTCTTCCTTTAAAATCCGCTGCGGTCTCGCTAAAGCTAGAATAAGTAGCGTAATAACTAGAAGCCTAAGGTAGGGTAGCGTAAAATGAAGACGTTTTTTCCAATTTATTTTATCCCTAAAGTATTTTATATTAGGAAACTGCAATATGGTCAGGCTTTCGGAGCTTTTATATTTTATCTGATACCAAATCCATGGCAAGATGAGAAACAAAAGAAAAAACCAAGGATTTTTCCATTCATATTGTGTCCACCATTCAGTCATCATAATTTCTTATAATTTACCATTAGTTTTCCGGCAGGACTCATTACAAATACACCACGTGAAAAGATGGATTCTTTAGTAATGATTGAATTCAACCAAATGAAGGGAAGAAATAAGGTAATGAACGGAATGATTAGTAGCAGTAATAATAATCTCAAAAATAGTTGATTCGTTTGATTTAGAATGAGGTAGTGCCACCTAGTGATGATGCCTATTTTATGTTGATGTAAGTGGACCCAAGCAGCAGGCAAGGTGAATTCTTTTGTGTAAATCAACGCATTTACTAAAACCAGTTCTTCCAATGTATCATCTCTTTTCACTTGTAACAATTCTTTTGGAACGGCTTCCTGTGGTGTTTGAAATTGACTCGCCAATTTAGCGCCTAATAATCGTAGCCAATGAATTTTATTATCATTAAGTAATTGATCAGATAAATCTTTATTGGCATGGATAAACTCAAAAGCGAAAAGTTGACTTTTTGAATGGAATGAAGGATCCGGAATATAATTTGCAAATTTTATACGATCGCTTATTTGCAAGTTTTCTTTCAATTGATGTAGATGTTCCAAGGGAAATTGGATAGTTTGGATTTTGTCCATTATTTCATTGGTGGTAGATTCTAATGCATTTATATAGAATCCGCTATTTAAAAAAGATCGTATGATATGATTCATGGAATCATAATATGCTTTAATTTGATTTTGTTGAATTAGTTTTTTGGATTCTAAATCAGCTAAATCCAATAAAGCAATTTCCCAAGGTTTTTTATGCGTTTCATAATAAAGTGGCCCAGGTTTAATCCGGTCAGCTTTAAAAAGAAACCATAAAATTCCTAGTGAGGTAATTAATAAGATGATGGCCAATATGATATACAATAAAAGTGGGTGCTGACTCTTGGTTTCAATAATATCTTTTATGGGGAGCAATTGTGCGTTGGTATCCAGCGGAAAAGAAACTTGAATTTGTAAGTTTGATGGTTGCTGATAAATATTACTATCGCTACTTTGTGCATGCAAGTTGGGAAAACTAAATTGACCGCTATCAAAAACGGTAAATAGAATTTTACGTTCATAGAAGTTATTCTCCAATTTATTCCAAGAACCCTTATCTAAAATATGTATCCAACTTAGTGTGTCTAACCTGCTGGGTAAATGGTCTGCGGAAAAAGTATTTGAATCAGCCAGGAGTGTTAAATATTGTTGATCTCCAATCCACATATGCGAACTATCCAACCGTTGGTTTAGTATCTTTTGGCCAACTAAAAAGGTAGGTATATTTTGGAATATCAATATAACGAGTCCACTCAAAAAGATTCTCATAAATGTTTCCTTGCTTTAAAAAACTTTAGTAATACCTTTAGATAAGAATCGTTCAGATCCATTTCAATAAAATCTGATTTGGCTCTTTTAAAACTTTGGGCCATCATTTTATTATGAAATGACTGATCATTGTAATAACGCTCCATGATTTCCCGATCCTGAGAATCCAGGATAATTTCTTGTCCTGTTTCTGCATCTTTGAGTGCAATCAATCCAACCGCTTCAAACGATTTTTCTAAAGGATCCAGAATTTGCAGTCCAATAATATCATGCCGCTTTGATGCCACTTTTAAAGCGGTACCAGGAATAGAACAATGGAAATCTGACAGAATAAAACTGATACATTTTTTTCGTAGTACGCTGTTTAAAAATTGTAACGGTGCTTCGAGATGCGTTTGCGCTGGTATCGATTTAATGGTTAATAATTCCCTTATTATTCTCAATATATGTTGTTTTCCTTTTTTTGGTGGAATGTATAAATGAATTTTATCGCTAAAAAGGATTAGCCCAACTTTATCTTGATTTTGCATGGCTGAAAAAGCCAGCACTGCTGATATTTCGGTGATCCAATCAGATTTACTTTGCCCTCTCGAACCAAAAAAAACGGATGCGCTAATATCAACCAGTAGCATTAAACACAGTTCGCGTTCTTCTTCATACAGTTTAATGTGCACTTGACCGGCACGGGCAGTTACATTCCAATCAATATGTCTGACATCATCACCCGGAGTATATTCCCGTACTTCAGAAAAAGACATACCTCTTCCTTTAAACACACTGTGATAGGAACCCGAAAACAAATGTTTGCTTAACCCCTTTGTTTTTATTTCTATACGGCGGACTTTCTTCAGTAGTTCTGCAGTATCCATATTTTATATCCTTTTAACAGGGCCATTTTTATCTAAATATCCTTCAAGCCTACGGAATGGAATTAGGATCCGCGAAAAACCATAAATTTTCGAAAAATTTGCAGAAAAATATAATCCACCTGGTTTTATTGTATAATGAGGAAAGCTTGATTGTCCGATAAATTCCTTTTCTTTTTTTGACACCTGATCTTGACGTTCCAATTTTTTTAGTTCGATTATTTCCTGCAGGACTATATTAAAATCTATATCCTTGAGGAAAAAATCTTCCAGGTCTATAAAACGACCTGATTGTAAATTAAAATTAAATGGGATTATATTCGGAAGGGTATCAGGAAAATTTTGAAGTTGAAGATAACCACTTAAGAGGTCATCGTTCCAATAATCAAGTTCCATATATATTTTATAGGGTAATGGATTAATGACAGTATTTGAATCCGGCAGAGAGTTTACTAGTGTAAGAATTTGATCATTTACCCACTTATCCAATATTTTGTGGTTCGTCAAAAAAGTTTGAGTTTGGAGTGTGATATTATTTTTATAAAAATTCCGACAAATTAACCTTATGTCCTGAACCATTTCCAGACTTAATTTAATGCTTTTTTCTTCTCCTATTGAGCCTTCCAGGAATGATCCAAAAGCATTTGAAAGGTCTAGTAACAGTGTTCCATATTTAGGATGTAAAAAGTTAGATACTGCTATTATTACATCTTCGCAGGTGCCCACTTTACAGGTTCCATTAAAATTAAAGCTTTCCTGGAGCGATTCATGATCTAGTGTACCAAGTATCCGGTCATCCTCTGTCCTTTTTAGTGTTAAAACAACTGGTTGATTCTTGAATGTCCCTGAATATTTTCGTAACCAGATGTTAGGAAAACAGGATACTATACTTTCATTTGATTCGCTTTTCTTTTTTAAAAAGTAATATCGACCGTGACTTTTCAGTTGATCCATGCATTCCATTACAATGGTGCTATCTGTAGCAACCCCGGTGCAGGAGCCTAATCTGTTTTGCAGGCTATCCAGGATTATAAGCATTAAATTATCCGGTGTATATTCTCCTTCAAAATACCATTCAAAAGTCTTATTCGTTTCTTGCAGTAGTGCTTTATATTCTGTTAAACTATGACATATAATTAACCTTAATTTATTTCCTTCCAACGATTGTCCAATAAATTCTTCTGTCCATATATTTTTTTCCGTTTCTTGAAATTGGGATTTTACTTTTTTAATAATTTTATCGTTCTGTGCATTCAACAATCCAGTGGTGACGCAGGATAGAATCAGCATGTATGAGATATAGTTCATTCCAATTTTAACCGGGAAATATTTCATAAATCACTTTTTATGTTTCTTGATTTGGATGGTTAAAAAAAGTTACTATTCTAATTATTATATTTTAAAGATTACGGAACCTCAATGGTGGATAAAATCTTTGTTATGATATCATCTATGTTTATATTTTCAGCCTCTGCCTCATAACTGAGTCCTATTCTATGACGTAAGATATCTTTTGCCACATGTTGAATGTCATCAGGGATTACAAACCCCCGATGTTGCATAAAGGCATATGCTTTGGCGGCATGCGCTAGAAATACAGACGCCCTTGGGGAGGCACCGTAATTAATCAAGTTTTTTAGTTCAGATAATTTGTATAGGTCCGGATTTCGAGTTGAAAAGACGATATTCAGTATGTATTGTTCTATTCGCTCATCCATATATATTTTTTTTACAGACTGGCGTGCTTTCATAATGTCATCTGCGTGTATAACTGCTTGTATTGGATGACTAAGTTCATCACTTAGATTCCGTCTCATGATTTCTTTTTCATCTACCATACTTGGATAAGACACCACCACTTTCATCATAAAACGGTCTACCTGTGCTTCCGGTAACGTATAGGTTCCTTCTTGTTCTATTGGGTTCTGTGTGGCCAGTACCAGGAAAGGTTCTTTCAATGGATACGTTTCTTTTCCAATGGTAACCTGACGCTCTTGCATAGCTTCCAATAACGCAGACTGAACTTTAGCGGGTGCTCGATTTATTTCATCCGCTAATATAAAATTGGCAAAGATCGGTCCCTTTCTTACTGAAAATTGGTGATCAGCTGGGTTATAAATCAGGGTGCCTATAATATCAGCAGGCAATAAATCCGGTGTAAATTGGATTCTGCTAAAAGTGGCGTTTATGGCTCCTGCTAAACTTTTTATTGCCAAGGTTTTGGCTAATCCGGGCAAACCCTCGAGTAAAATGTGGCCGCTGGTAAGTAACCCTAAAATCAAACATTCCATCATATGATTTTGGCCAACCATATGTTTGCTATAGGATTGTTTTAAATCTTCTAAAAAATTACTTTCAATAGAAATTTGCTGATTAAGCGACTCTATATCAATATATTGCGACATAGGAACTAATTTTTTGCTAAAAAGAATTTTGAAATTGAGACTTTTGTACTGGTTTATTCTAAAGAATTATGTCAAGTAACGCAAAATTATTCAATTCAAGTCATTTTCTGTTTATAGGAATATTGACTTTTAACATTTTTTTAGCAAATAATCTCCTTGGACAAAAATCTGACTTACCTAAGGAGCAGGCGGCCTTAGCCATTAAAAATTTGAAAGATGGAAGTCTATTAATCCGTCTTAAAAGCGAGCATAAAAAGTTGGAAGCTATACAAAAAGAATTGTTGAACAAAAATTGTGATGGAAAATGTGTGGAACGACTGAATAAATTATCGGCAAAAACTATTCGGGATCGTGATCTATTTAACGTTAGTTTCATCCAAAGTATGAAAACCTATTTTAACTTTTGTCCGGTTTATTATTTTTATGATAAGGATCTGAAGATGCTTAAAGAAAAAAACTTCAACCTTCCACTATATTTAAATCATGAAGGGAAAACAGATATGCATATTCAGCCCAAACTTTCTCAGTATTTGCTTTTGTCCCACGATCAATCACCGAACCAATCATTGGATTGTTTTATTTTTAGTCAGTCAGATCAAGGTCGCATTCTTCCACCCTTTCCAGAGGTCATCAGCCTTTCTAATCTTACAAAGGTAACGGATCAGATCCTTTATCCTAAAACACACATCGAAAAAAATGCTGAACGATTCGCCCGAAAAATAAATAACAAACTTTGGGATTTTTATAAAAAATTTTAGAGGTAAGGTTTAGTTGCTCATTGGGTCAATTCCGTAACTTATTTATTCTGCGGTGTCAAATTTAGGTTTTTCAGGTTTTATGTAATCCGGAAAAAGTACTTCCGGTTTTATAGGTTTAGTGGTATCTGTAGGGATGGTTAGGCTGTCATATTTTATGGATTTCGACATAGTAATCATCATTGAGTCCGTAATTCTTTCCGCTTTCGACATTAATTCTCGCTTACAATTTTCCAATTTATTTTGGAAATATTCTTCCTTTCGCTTATTGAGATGTTCCAAACTTCGTTTCTCAATATCCTGTTCTATATTACAATGAATAAAGATTACACTAAGAACTAGCAGAAATTTATTTGTCATCGTGCTTCGTGAACTTTTAAAATTTCTTCTTTCCGTTGGTTAATTAAGGAGTCCAACGTAATTTGAAGTGTTTCTGTATTTAATTTTTTACAAAGGGAATCGGATTCAGATTCCCATTGTAATTGATTGGCTATATAAATACTATCCGAAATTTTTAATGCCACTTGATCGATTTGTCTTTGATCTTTAAGACAAGAAGTCAATTGTAAACACAGCGCAATAAAAATTATCAGTATTTTCAATTTTGTATTTTCTTTTTAAGTTCAAAATTCTGACCCAAATACACTCTTCTTACTTGTTCATCCTCTGCGAGTTCTTCTGCGGTACCGGTTTTTAAAATTTTACCATCCACTATCAGATAGGCTCTATCCGTGATCGAAAGGGTCTCCTGTACATTATGATCCGTAATCAATATTCCAATACCTTTATATTTTAGTTTTTCAATTATGGCTTGAAGATCTTCCACCGCAATTGGATCTATTCCAGCAAATGGTTCATCCAATAAAATGAAATTGGGTGATGAGGTTAACGCTCTGGCAATTTCAGTGCGCCTTCGCTCTCCTCCTGAAAGTGAATCCCCCATGTTTTTACGTACTTTTTCCAAATGAAATTCTTCCAGCAACGATTCCAATTTTATTTTTTGATCCGCTTTGCTCAGTCCACTCATTTCCAAAATAGCTTTCAGATTATTTTCAACAGATAATTTTCTGAAAACAGATGGTTCCTGGGGTAAATAGCCAAGACCCTTTCTTGCGCGGATATACATAGGTTCCCGAGTGATTTCTTCCTGGCTGAGAAAAACGGATCCCCGATTAGGTGTGATAAATCCGACGATCATATAAAAAGTTGTCGTTTTACCGGCTCCGTTGGGTCCTAATAAACCGACGATTTCGCCTTGATTCACTTCTATAGAAACGCCATTAACCACGGTTCGTGCTCCATAATTTTTTACCAAATCTTGTGTTCTTAAAATCATGATTAAGGCTTTAAGCTAATTTTGACATCCCAGTCAGCTCTTAATTCTTCTAACGTCCACCACATCATTGGTTCAGCTTGAAGTTTTTGTTTATAATCTATAGGATCCCAATGTCCATTCTTATTTTTATCTAAAATTAATCTGGCTGCAAAGTTACCAGGATTCATGTACGTGAATGTCAATGTTTTACTTTTTTGATTGGGTATAAAAAAAACTTCGTTGATGACTTTATCCAATTGCATAATTTGCAGTATGTAATTCGAACCAATGGTTAACGAGTCTAATGTCAATTCTAGTCCTGCATATTCTTTTTTACTTCGAACCTTTATCTGAAAAGTATCCCTAAAATTAGTAGCCCCAAGACGTCCAGAAATGGCCAATGAGTCAACGATAAAGACGCCAAAGAATGATTCGTTTGCTTTATGGTGAATAGTTAATTTTCTTGAATCTGCTGTATCTACTACAAAATTAGTTATGGATACTCCTTCGATTTTAAATTTACTTGTATCATAAGAGCGAATAGGTTCAGAGAAATGTACTATAATATTTTCTCCAGGGTTTAAGATTCCATTTTGTAACGTGATATTTTCTTTAGACTCCAGTTGAATGGGTTTTGGATCGAGAACTATGGTATCTACCAAATTTTCAACTTTTAGTATGCAGGTAATTTTGGATTCAGTGAAATTCCAAAAAATAAGGCTATCTTTTTCTACATTAAAATAAATGCCTTCTTGACGTATACATGGAGCATCCCACATCAACGGAGGTCTATTAAACTTCACGATTGATTTACCCGCTACATTTTTTTTATCCTGAATGATCAATGGGGCTCTTTCCAAGGATAAGCGCAGAATAATCTTATCTGAGGAGGTATCCCCCGCAGTAACTGTGTGGTCCAGGAATGCAATAGATTCTGTCGCTTGATCAAAATAGTAATTTTGATTTTTATCCTCTACCGCATAAATTGCATAGTTCGCTGCTTTCAGGTTTTCTATTTTGAAATTTCCTTGTTTATCTGTTCGACTGAAATACAGCGGTTTTGTTTTTGTAAAGGCAGTATCTGAAAGATTTTCGTATAGAGATACTAATATTTTTTCTTTCCCTTCATTTTTTACAGCATCTATCACTTTTCCAGTAATTATTAAGGAGTCAATATAATCGCCTGTAGAGAAAACATATTTGAACGAACCAACCGAGTTATTTGCAGTAATATCTTTAATAGCTTCACCAAACTGAATAGTATAGGTGGTCTGCTCTTTGAGCTTTTCTCTTTTATCAAATGAAATTTGTAGCGATTTTCCTTTCAGCTTATACTGAAGCGGGAACTCAGTAAGAGGTGTTATAATGATATTTGTTTGAGGATTATCAAGTTTTACCCATTCATCAAAATACAGCGTGATTTTTTTTTCATTAAATTGTTTAACAAAGTTTTGACTGGATTTTGATATCACTAATTTTGGGGATGTTTTATCCGTTGGTCCTCCACTGATATCTTTGATATTGGCGCAAGAACCCATCAATAAATATAAAAAAATAGTCATAATAAAAAACCCGTACCGAGTCCTAAGGCTTACTCCCTTTAAAAAATAGTTTATTGGATTTATATTAATCATGTTTTTTTCTCACCATGGTCAAAATAGTTGCAATGGCCACGCTCTCTCCAGTTTCATCGTAGACATCTACTACCCATTTTACAATTCCTTTTGGGATATCCTCCACATTTTTTTTCTCCTGATCGATTTTTTCTTTGACAATTAATTTCACGCCAATGGTCATTCCAGGATACACAGGTTTAGTAAACCTACACTCATCGATTCCATAATTTAATAGAACCGGACCTTTTTTAGCATCTACAAATAAGCCCGCAGCTTTAGATAAAATAAAATAGCCGTGCGCAACGCGTTGTGTGAAAATAGTTCCTTCAAGGGCGGTGTCATCCATATGCGCATAAAAATGATCCCCGCTTACATTCGCAAAATTTGAAATATCAGATTCGGTTATCGTGTGTTTCGCGGTAATCAATAAATCACCGACGTTTAATTCTTCAAAATATTTTCTGAATGGATGAATTTCCGTTTCATGAGTTTCAGCACCCGTTACATAACTTTGCGTTATACCGGTAATCATGCTTGGATGACCCTGGATAGCCGTGCGTTGGAGGTAATGCATTACACCCCTCATTCCACCCAATTCTTCACCACCTCCTGCTCTGCCAGGCCCTCCATGCACTAACAACGGCATGGGCGATCCATGGCCTGTACTTTCCTTGACACAGGATTCATTTAAAATTAATATTCTTCCGTGATGTGAAGCGGCACCCAACGTATATTCTCTGGCGATATATTTATCGGAAGTGATGATCGAAGAAACTAATGATCCTTTGCCTAATTTGGAAATAGACACCGCTTCTTCGGTACTTGTATAAGGAATTAACGTACTCACCGGACCAAAAGCTTCCACTTCATGCGTGGCTAGATACTCGAAGGGCTTTTCATTTAACATGACTATGGGTGAAAAGAAAGCCCCCGCAAGTGAATCGGCACCCCGCACGTCCACATTATCCAGATTTCCATACACAATCGGTGTATATTTTGCTAACTCAGCCACTTTCTCTTTTACTTCTTGCAGTTGAATCTTTCCAACTAAGGCACCCATGCGAACCTCCTCCAGATTAGGATTTCCAATGACTGTTTTTTGAAGTCTTTGGGAAAGGGCTATTTGAACATCTTCAAGTAAATGCTCCGGAACAATCACCCGTCTGATAGCGGTGCATTTTTGTCCACATTTTGCCGTCATTTCGCGATGAACTTCTTTTATGAAAATGTCAAAATCCTGAGAGCCGGCTTTTACATCAAGACCTAGTATAGAGCAATTCAAAGAATCCGCTTCCATATTAAAAGGAACCGATTCTTGTATAATTTTTTTATGCGTTTTCAACATCCGCCCGGTTGTGGCAGAACCCGTAAAAGTCACCACGTCCTGACTTTCGACATGATCTAATAAGTTTTTTGCAGATCCGCAAATCAATTGTAAAGAACCTTCTGGTAGAATTCCGGATTTAATGATATCCTGGACTACTGCTTCTGTTAAAAATGAACTGATCGTAGCTGGTTTTACTATGGCAGGCATACCGGCTAAAAGATTAACCGAAATTTTTTCCAACATACTCCACACAGGAAAATTGAACGCATTTATATGGATGGCCACACCTTCTTTTGGAACCATGATATGGTGTCCGATAAAGCCTCCCGATTTAGATAGCGGCGCTAAATCT
>JALYPU010000125.1 GCA_030856215.1 Bacteroidota bacterium | reverse complement strand
CCATTCCCGACAAAAGCCGGTTTTCGCAACAAATAAAACAAGCGAAACAAAAAAGGACAATCGATAATCGAAAAAACAGATGTCAATATTGCTGAAATTAAAGTAAGTGACATTCGAAAAAATAAACGCCTCACGTAAAATCGGGGCGTTTATTTTTTTGAGGTAGCATTTCGTTAATCCGGAATTTTAATTCCATTTTGCCGTAGAGTTTGCACGGCGATTACTGCCAGCGACACGGGCGATTAATTTTCATTCTTCCTCTAAAAAGAAAACCCTCTTGGCTAAGCCGGGAGGGTTTTCTTTTTTTTATGGTTACTGCTTCTTCTTACGGCTGAAGAAATTCCCCATGCGCGTAAAAAACTTATCAAGCTTTTGCAGCAAGGGCTTCTGCATGATACGCACAAGCATATCCAGCTCACTCTTGCTTTTAAACATATCACCGTTCCAGTAATGGCGGCCGGCAGCATCACGATAAACCTTGCCCGGGTTTTTTGAGGAATGCGTTTTGAAGCGGGCTATCGTGTCCTGTGGATTTTCCGGTGGCAATGACATGAGCAGATGTTTTTTTCAATAACACATTTTACACGGGCGGCCCTTATAGGTTTCTACAGGTACCCCTTTTCTAATGCAACTACTACCACAATATTTACAGTCGTACATTTTCCTGTGCGTATAAATCACCGCTAAGAAAATCTAAAATTGAAAAACAGAAAAGAGAAACCTAACGAACGCGATATAAAACCTAAGAAACGCGCAGGTGATAAAAGTTTACACTACGGGAATAGAAATCCTTATTTAACAGGCCTTAGAAAGCAGATCGGCTTATTGGTGATACAAAAACACCTTCCTTTTAAAACAGCAAAAGATTGACTCTGTTTTGATTTTCAACGGTTTACAGTAAACAAATAACACAGGTGATAAAAGTTTACACGACCCTCTCAGGTGACAGATGGAACACAACCACAGATGGAACACAACCAATATTCAGTCTTTATCTTTTTCGAATAGAAACATCATCAATAAAAAATTCTGTTGAGTTTTTTGGACTCTCCCGCGGATCATTGTTTTTTATTCGAATTAATTTGTTTTTTCGAATTTTCGGAACATAAGCAACATAATTAAATTTATTTACGTTGCCAACATAAAAATATCTTTCTCCTCCAACTGCTTTATACGTGCCCGAAATACAAAGCCATTTATCTTCAAATTGCATTACCCATTTAGAGTAAAACGTACCAAATTCATTCTTCTTTTTCTTTCTTGCGAACAATAAATTATTAACTATCATACTACTGTCTTGACGAAATAAATCTGCTCGGTGAGAATTTTTTATTTTATCAACCTTCAACAACTTTAAATCAGAAAAATAAACCTGAATTGAAGAAATTGCGATGCATTCAGGAGGTAAAACCCACATTTGTATTTTGTAAATACTATCCTTGATTAATGGTTCTGTAAGTTCGCAAAAGACAACATCTGAATAGAGATAGGAACTATTATTAGTGTTTAAAGGGGTAAATTCAAAAAAATCTTTACGGGATGAATCAATTAGCAACGCCCTTTTCATAGCCCATGACCATGGAAGCAAAGGATCAGTAAAAAGACGTGAATCATAAAATCCTCCTGTTTTAGTCACTTGATTGTTCCAGTACTTATTTTTAGAAATAGATTCATTATAGGAAAAAGAAGAATCCTGAATTAAATTTTGTGTTTGTCCTATTTTGGAATAGAAAAAAAACAGAAATAACAATATAATAGTAGCTCCCTTCATCATTAATTATTATGTGTTCTTAATTTACTGCGGTTCTGTGCATTATTTAAATCAACTGCACGGGCACCACCAAAAATATACCTGACAATATATCTAGCAGAATGCTTCCATAAAGGCTTGGCTCCTGGCGTATTAGGAGGAGCAAATTGATAACCGGAGATATATGGGCCCGTTTTTGAGTTTGCGAATATTGGTATTTTAGTATACGTCATGCGATAATCTCCGGCACCTTGTGTTCTTATATTAAATCTATCATTAAGTATTGCACCAGGCAGAGCACCGGGTGTCAGCGCAGAACTTCCCATATACTGATGATTGGATATCCCAATATTAACTGTAAGCATAAAAAGGCCAGCAGCATCAGGAAAAATACTATTTCCTGCATTGTCTGTTAATAACATTCGATCCAGAAAAAATTGTTGACTCGGACTCTGGAAAAAGGAATTATATGTCAGACTTCCAGCCATTTCTGAATAAATTATCTGTGGTGCTACAACGCCCACTCCCATTGCCGCTGCTGCCATTATAGGTGCAAATCCATTACTCATAATGCCGCCAGGTATTATTAAAGTACCGTTTAACAACGCATTTATTGATTGAATATCAGCCAATGTATTTAAAGGATTTGCACGTGATGGTGTTGTAAATCTTGTCTGGTTAAAGCTAAAGCTACCTCTCCTTGTTTCAGAAACATCTACTAATCTACGATTACTACCGTAAAATCCAAAGAGTCTTGATCTTCCAAAAATCTTTCCAAGTTTGCGATCTACTTTATCAATAGCGTCTTTAATCGGCCCTTTTTGGGCGTCCAATCCATCTGGGTCAATACATACGACTGGATTATTTGTCATACTGGCATATGGGCTTTCAAAATGTTTTACAATTTCATCTGGGCTAAACCATCTTCCTACCCTCGGGTCATACTGTCTGTACTCCGTTGTGTAATCCAGTCCATCCCCTTTCATATTATCATCACTCTCCATTCCGTTAAATCCATAACGCGTCGGATCGCCGCCTGCTCTTCCCGGTTGCGGCGCACCAAACACATAATAATCCGTATAGCTCATCACATCCGGCACATACCAATCCACCGTTCCCACAGCCACCGGAGTAATCATGTACCCCAATCGCTTATCCGACACAGTAACAAGCACATTTCCTAAATGATTGGCCACTTCATATTGTTTGCTTCCCAGCTCACGCACAAAATGCGAACGCGACAGCGAAGCACTCGCTCCCGAATACAAAAGCGTACTGAACACCCCGGAAGTTTTCGTTCCGGTAAAAGTCATCTCATATTTTCCATCATCATCACCTTTTCTTATTCCCAATCTTCCGCTACCATACACATCATGCTCCTGCACATCTAAATGAATTTTGTATACGCCTGCAGTCTTATCTTCATACGTTTGCTTGTACACCGCCATCACCTGTCCACCCGCATCATACGCATACCAGTAATACGTCCACTGATCCTGGTCAGAAATTCCTGCACCTGCTACTTTATGGGGCTTTACAATTTTGCTTAAACGTTGCTGAGAAGCAGTGTATAAATATTCCACATCGGCATCGCCAAATGTTGTAATAATAAAAGTAAGGAGCAGAAGCATTGTATTATATTACAACTATCTCTCCGACTTTCCGCTGCAAGTCCTCGGCCGCTGTAAAATTTGTTTCAAATAATAAATTAGTAATTGCGGCCTGTGGGCTTTCCACTGCAATCCGGGCTATTTCGAAAGTTTTTCCTTTTCTATTTACAGTATGTCAAAGAACTTTGATCTTTTACTATATGAAAATACAAATAATCATTTTTCCTGAAAAACAAAACTAACGAACGCGTTACATAAACTAATGAAAGCGTTTGGCAATTTCATTGCCTGAAAGAAACAATTTGTAAGAAAGATTGAATTGAAAATGGAAATTAATCTTAAAAATTGCTCGATTTATTTTTTTGAGATTCTAACGTAAGCCAAAATTTGAAAAACAAAAAGCGATTGCAAAAGCAATCGCCTGTTTTTTTGTCGTAACGAATATTTGAAGGGTTTTGTGTTGTTTTTGTTGGGATGCGC
>JALYPU010000116.1 GCA_030856215.1 Bacteroidota bacterium | reverse complement strand
GTATCTGGTAATCCTGCTTTTATCGAAGAAAGAAAACTAATGTTATCATTTACTTTAAAATCATTAATAAGATGTAGTAAAACATCCTTCAATGATACTTTGTCAGGCCCAATCGGTAAATCTTTTAAAGAGCTAAATTCGACAAATTTGGTTTTACCTTCAACTTCAATCATGCCGATCAAATTGATTCTAATAGTAGCACTCTCTAACTTGTCGGCTGCTGATTTAAATTCAGAAATAAATAATTTATAATTTTCAGGTAATGTATAAGCACCTTTAAAACCAAATTGAGACCAATTGTCTTCAGAAATTACAATCGGTAAATCTAGTGTATCTTTGACGCTATTCTCCAAATTATCAAAAATTTTATAAACCCACGGAATGCTAGGTTTTCCAAACATCGGAGGGTTATACTTACCTTTATAAAATGCCCCATCCTTTTCTATATTCAAATATTTGTCCAGAAATGGTATATAAATGACAGAAGCATCTGCTGCTGCAGGAAACCATGATATGGAGTTTTCTTTAATATTTATAATTTCTACTAAGTTGTAAATAGAAGAATTTGAATCAGCAATAAAGTGCATTAATCCTCCAGTATGTGATTGTAGTGGCTTTCCTGAAATAATTTTATTATAGTAATAATTATTAATCAATTTATTCCACTCATCTTCCGAGGGAATTATATTCATTGCAGTACAATTGCACTTCAGTTCAATTGTCTTTACCTCAACTCCTTCAAATTCTAGTACACTTCCTTTTGATTTTGACCAAATAATTAACTCTATTTTACTCTGACCTTTAACAACTATCAATTTTAAACCAAGTCGTTCATTGTTATCCTTGACATCATACTGAAAAGAAACATCTGAACACTTATTCTCTTCCTTGCCGATTAATAACTTAGTATTATTCTTATCAAACTTTATTATATTATAACGCTTCCCAGCTTCTTTGAATGGATCAGAACTTAAGCCCTCTATTTTTAAATTTGATAATTCGAAAGCTAACGTTTCAACCTTAAGTGCATTTTTTAGCTCATCGATGGTAATTCCTTTATTTTGATTAAGTATAGCGTCTCTAAATTGTTTGTCAGTAAAATCAATTTTTATATTTCCATTAAATGAACACTTCGGTGATAATACCAATTCAGCATTATTATCTATTAAACTCGCTTCAATCTTAGAATCACTCTTCGATGTAAAATGTCCATGCCACATGGACATTTTTAATTCCGGTTGAAGAACTGATGCTATTAATTTTGTTTTGCCTGATTTTGATTCCTGATAATTGGCACTATAAGGAAATGCATCATCAAAAAATGGAGTCATTAATTGTCCTCGAAGACTTAGATTTGATTGTTTGTTCTCTTTAATATTCATCAATATGGAATCTATGCTGTATGCCCATGGACCCATCCTTCCTTTACTAAAACTCAAAACATTTATTTGATAAAAAAATCCTTCTTGAATGTCTTTATCATTTATTATCAACTGGCCTTTATCTAGTAGGAGAGGTTTTGCTTGATTAATCATATTATACTTCTGTGGCAACTCCAACACCACATCATCTATAACCACCCCTCTCCATTCTGGATTATTCATTGCTGAATTAGTTTGGCCTGTCAATGTTGTGTTTTGATCTAAATCCATTCTACCTGACTTAGGAATAAATTTAAAGCCTTCCATTCCGGTAATTTCGAATTCTTGACTCAATGAAACTTTACCGATATAGGTATTATTATTTTGAATAGCTTTATCAGTTATTAAAGATATGGCAGCTGTACTTTGATATTGGTGTAAAATTTTTGGAGATATGATTATACCTGTTTTGGCTTTTACATTTTGATAACCTTTACAATCACATTCAATCTTGCTCCCAGCTGACTGGAAACCTGCTAATTCAATGGATTCCGTTATTTTTTCACTTGCAGATCGATTCGGAGAAATATAAATAGGAACTAAGTATGAATTCGATTTCATACCATACGGAGTAGCCGAAATACTTGTTGCTGCGAAAATATCACCATTTTTATTTTGAGAAACTAAATTTAAAAATGCAGACTTGGGATTAAAATAAATGGCAGACACACACACATCGTCATCAACATATTTTTCATTTTTTAGGAAAACAGGTAACTGATTTAGTTTTTGATTTTGTTCCGATAACTTTGATACATCTCGTTGATCATTGTACTTATCATACAATTTTTTCACATAGGATGTCGAAATAATTTCTTTTGCATTAGTGCTATTTATTTTATCCAGTGGCAATTTTATATCTGGATCTAACACAGCTTCAATACCTTCACTCGCATACACTCTACCTTCCTGATTCACCTTGATTTGCGTAAATTCCACTTCCAAGGTAGATCGAAACATGGGATAATAAACAAAACCCGTACCTGAATATCCGTCTTGCGTAGATCCACTCGCTTCTTTCACTTTTAATTTAAAGTAACCCAGTTTAACTTCTTGATTGGCTCCTACAATCACAGATTCATTATCTGCTTTAATAACTGCTCCATAACTTGTCTCATAAACAGAGCAAGCTCTGGGCGCCGGATTATCAAATGGATTCATTTCAGTTACTGGCGCATCACCATCATACATGACGAATACAGAAATTTCACTCCGTCCATCATTTTGAAACAATTTACTAGTAGGATATAAAACACTCGAGGCAGTAATTCGCCAAGCATAATATTTATTGGGTTCTAATACGGGTTCCGCTGGACTGTAAATCAATGATGTCGTTGTTGTCGTCGTCGAATATACTTTTAAAGCACTTTCAAAAGCATCATTGGCATTCATCACCCCCTGTGGCAGTTCTACCAATTCAAATAAATATTCGACAGCGCCTGGATTATTTCCACTGCCAATATGCATAGGCATCCATGAAAAAATCATATTCTGGATAGGTGGCATTTTTATTTTTTCATTGAATGCAGGTCTGATAATCTGGGGAGCCTGATTCAGTCTAAAATTGGCTGCAATACAAAATTTATTGGATACAGGAACGACTCGATCCACACCATACATTTGAACACAAATATTCAGAAAGCCTTCAGGTAAAATTACTGAGCCCCAGCCTTCAGCATTTTTTCCAGTTAAGGCTTCATTAGATAGATATGGACTCAATACAGATCCATCCATAACAAATATGTCATTTTGCAATAATTCCAATGCCGGTAATACATAATTCATATCTGTCTGATAAATAATATTACCATTCTGTTCAATTGACAAAACTGGTGTTACTTTGAGGGATTCTTCTTTGGGATCTGTAAGCAAAACATTAAATTTCAAATCATTCACACGATCTATGGTATACACTTTTAGATCCAATGAATGTGGGGGCGACATACTTCCAGTTACTTGAACAGGCCATACTTCTTGTCCATGTGCAAAAAAAGTAACACATATTGATATCAATAAAATGAATAAAAATTTAGTTTGCATCATAAAATCGTATTAGTAAATATTATTTTTTATCCTTACCAGATTTCGGTGAATAGTTAAAACTATATTGGATCCCCATATTTCCTATGTATTCAACAAAATCATTTTTGCCTGATGATTTATTACTCAGGCGATTGATAGAAAATTGTAGATTCATTGCTTTTACAATTTTGTAACCGATCATCATTTGACCAATGGCATTGGAAGATTTAGTACCATTTGCATTTTTATTTTTATAAAAATTGGCATTAACACTTAAGGATAGTTTATTTGAGAAAAAATCTTTTTTTACACCTGCGCCATAACCTATTCTATTTAATTCGATTCCTTGTATTTCATTCTTATTATAATTTACTCTCGCAGACATAGACCATTTCCTTTTTGTTTTTATCATATATTGGATATTGGCTAGAAACAATTTGGAACTGTTACTTTGAGATGACTTTTCGATGTTGTCACTTACATTTTGCATATTCCCTGATAAAGCAATTGTATGCTGATGTTCACCTTTAAAAGGTAGAGTATAATTTATATTTAATCCTAGATCTTTTGTTGCAACAACGGCATTCAAGGAATCCAGTTGTGGATTAAGCAAGTATGTAATTGTAGATGAATTATTGCTATAATTTCCCTGAATATTCAGTTTATCCATGGTC
>JALYPU010000114.1 GCA_030856215.1 Bacteroidota bacterium | reverse complement strand
TAACAAACTTACGCACCTACGGTGCTAACAAACTTACGCACCTACGGTGCTAACAAACTTACGCACCTACGGTGCTAACAAATTTACGCACCTACGGTGCTAACAAACTTACGCACGTACGGTGCATACCCCAGCGGGGCGACATTTTTCAAAGCATGCTTTTAATCAAAAGTTGTTATCTTAGTTTTTCTTTTAATTAATAACACCACACTATGAACACCTATTCGCAGATTTCTATCCATGCCGTTTTTGCGGTTAAACACAGAAAAAAATTATTAACTCACGACATTCGAGATGATATACATAGTTACATCTCAGGAATTATATTGAATCTTAAACTAAAACCATTGGCGGTCGGCGGTTGGCTTGACCATGTCCATATATTTTTTGGAATGCCAGTTACATGTACCATTTCAGATATTCTAAGGGTGGTAAAAGGCAATAGTTCCAGATGGATAAATGAAAATAATTTGATTAGTGATACATTTAAATGGCAAGAGGGGTTTGGTGCGTTTTCTTATTCAATAACAGATCGACATAAAGTCATAAGATATATTCAAAACCAGGAAGAACATCACAGATATAAAAACTTTGAGCAAGAATATATTGATCTGTTGAATGAATTTGATGTGCTGTATAATGATACATATCTGTAATAAACCTTACGGCTAAAATCTTGGTAGGATGACATTCCGCTAGTTCCTTTGTAGCGACAATTCATTAGTGTCGGTAGATAATTTTTTACAACGCTCTTACGATATCATATTTTGTGATCACATGGTAATTACCCACATGGTCTTTTGTGATGACACCCGGTATCTTTTCTGTAAAACATTTGTTCAGCAAACTCATGGGCATATCCATGGATACACGGGGTAGGGCTTCCGACATAATTTGACGCGCCGGTTTTTCGATATTTCCTAAAGGGTTTTCCAAAATAAAACTGAGTATAGTGTTTTCAGCTATGGTACCAATAACTTCGTCATTCTCCATGACAGGTAACTGACTTATATCAAATTCCTTCATGAGTTCAAGTACATTGCGAACCTTTTCCTGACTATCCACTGAATAGAAGGTTTTATCTTTTTTGGCTGCGACTAAATCCGATACGCGAATTTCGGATTCTAAAAATCCACGCTCACGCATCCAATCATCATTGTAGATTTTTCCAATATATCGGGAACCATGATCATGAAATATAATGACCACCACATCGTCTTTCGACAGTTTATTTTTCAATTGTAACAGACCAGCTAGTGCAGAACCCGCAGAATATCCTAACAAGATGCCTTCTTCCCTTGCAAGTTTTCGTGCAGCGAGCGCTCCATCTTTATCACTTACTTTTTCAAACAAATCGATTATATCAAAATTGACATTTTTTGGGAGGATGTCTTCACCAATTCCTTCTGTGATATAAGGATAAATTTCCTTTTCATCAAAAATTCCTGTCTCCTTGTATTTTTTGAAAACAGAACCATAGGTATCAATTCCCCAAACTTTTAAATTGGGATTTTTTTCTTTAAGATATTTTGCGACACCAGAGACTGTGCCACCTGTACCGACACCGACAACGAGATGTGTAATTTTTCCATCAGATTGACGCCATATTTCAGGACCTGTACTTTCGTAATGCGCTTGTGTATTGGATAAATTATCATATTGATTGCACCAAAACGAATTGGGGATTTCTTTACTCAGTTTTTCAGCAACAGAATAGTAAGATCGCGGGTCCGTAGGTTCGACATTAGTAGGACAAACAATCACCTCCGCACCCATTGCCTTAAGAAGATCTATTTTTTCCTTCGATTGCTTATCGCTTGTAGTAAAAATGCATTTATAACCTTTCACACAAGCTGCAATGGCGATACCCATTCCGGTGTTACCGGACGTACATTCGATAATAGTTCCTCCGGGTTTTAGTTTACCTGATTTCTCGGCATCTTCTACCATTTTTAGGCCAATGCGATCTTTGATGGAATGGCCAGGATTAAAAGTTTCTACCTTGGCTAGCACCAACGCTGGTATCTCACTAACTACTTTATTAAGTTTGATCAATGGAGTGTTACCTATGGTTTCTAAAATAGTTTTATAATAATTCATGGTCAGATTTGTGAAGCTGTAAAATTATAAAATTTAATGGGACTATAAATTTTAATCGATGTGGGCAATTAAAATTGCTAAATAGGAAAATTTTTGATTTTAATTGATAACGAAAACCTGTTTACAATAAGGCTATTAATTTTATCGAACATTATATTTCACATATACAAAAAAGCGTTGGTCTAGGCTCAATAGCTCTCTGGCGATTTCTTCAGATACCACAACCTGAACATCTTTTGGAAATGTTTTGGGTATCCTTCCGATGACTTTTGCGTATACTCTAGAATTGGTGATAGGATTCGTTATTTCAATATTAGAATTGATAGCAGCTTCGCGATGAAGCGCATAAAACCGTCCAACACCAATGCCTTTTTGTTTGAATGCAACTCCCCGTGCAAATTGATTCCAATGTTTCACTTCCTCCTCAATTGGTTCATGAACCAATTCTGTCGATTTGATGTGTTTTACTTCTTCCTTCACTAAAAGAATGTCATTTTCAATTTGGTCCATATTCAATTTATAATAACCTGCAAGTATGATATCGCCTTCAGAAATTGCATTCGTGGATAATTGATTCAATTTCATGATATCCTTTACCGAACGGTGTAAAGCTTTTTTTGCAATTCGAAATAAATTATCGCCTACTTTTACATGGTAATAAATAGGCACCAGGTTCGGTTTTAAATGATCCTCGATAGTTGTATTTGAAATTGGAATATAGACGATATCACCTATTTGAAATTGAAGATCTTTGCCAGGATTTATCTCCATGAACTCTTTTAGAGGAATATTATACTTTCTGCATATGCCGTAAAGTGTTTCTTTCTTCATTATTTTGTGAGATAAAAAAAGCGAGTCAGATTCCTGAATGACCAGAAATAAGCTGTCTGGTCCAATAGGTTGGCCTGAGTTTTGGCTATATAAATTGTTGAAAATTAAGAAAGTGCAAAGTATGAGTGCGTTTTTTATCATATCAGCGGTTTGAACTAGCAAATATATTACATATTTATTTAATATACAATAATTTGTTTTTAAGGAAGTTATATGAAAATTTTAGCTATTATTCCCGCTAGGATGGCATCCACACGTTTGGAAGGTAAACTACTTTTGGAAGTTAATGGGAAATCAATTCTGCAGAGGGTATGGGAACAAGTGATTAAGTGTACTAAGCTTGATAAGATTATCATCGCTACTGATTCTGAAGAGCTGTTAACCCATGCTAAGGGTTTTAATGCAGCCGTGGAACTATCATCCCCTCAGCACCAAAGTGGTACTGACCGATGCGCTGAAGTGGCTATGAGATATCCTGAATTTGACATTATTATTAATGTTCAAGGAGATGAGCCTTTCATTCAACCCTCCCAGCTTGAATTATTGATTCAATTATTAGCATTGGATACTGTTCAAATAGCCAGCTTACTAACAAGAATTTATGAAAATGCCGAATTACAAAATCCTGCAGTAGTTAAAGTGACGATGGATAATGGTGGAAAAGCGCTTTATTTCTCTCGCCATGCAATTCCATTTCAAAGAAATGTGCGTAAAGAAGATTGGTATAAAACCTATCCTTACTATAAGCACTTGGGTTTGTATGGGTTTAAGAGGAATAGTTTATTAGATGTATCGAAATTAAGCACAAGTTCTCTGGAACGTGCCGAGTGTTTAGAGCAATTACGATGGATGGAAAATGGATTTGCTATTCATCTCGCTGAAACTAACATTCCATCCATTGGAATTGATACTTCCGAAGATTTGGATAAAGCTCGACTGTACGCGATTAAAAACAATCTGTAAAATAACCGAATGCTAAAGCATAAGTATTTTTGGATGAAATGAAAACGGCAATAAATCTAAAACCGATGAAAACACAAAAGTTCTATGATTTGGATGCCCCAGGATAATTTCAATCGGATCTAAATTATTATACTCAAATTCGGACATCACTTGCCTGCAAGCTCCGCAAGGAGAAGGCGGCCACATGCTTTCCGGTAATTCATTTAATACACTTACGGCGATACGTTTTATTTTTTGTTTGTGGAAATTAATACCTACATTGAATAAAGCTACCCGCTCAGCGCAAAGACCGCAAGGATAGGATGCGTTTTCTTGATTGCAACCCAATACGATAGATCTATTTTCTAATTCAACTGCTGCGCCAACTCGAAATTCTGAATATACTGCATAAGCCTTTTCGGCAGCTTTTATTGATTGATGCAACACATTCAGTTGTTCTTTACCCAGTTCTACACCTTTTTCATAAGATTGATATTGAATATGAATTGATTGAAGGGTCATTAGAATTTTTTCACTACAAATTTTTGTTTTAGACTTTCAGCGCCGCTTATGATTCTCAAATAGTAGAACCCATTTTTCAATTGAGACGTTTCTACTTGGATAATATTTTTTGACTTTTGTATTGATTCCGTTTTTGATGATAATTTTAATCCCGTTAAATCTAAAATTTCAAATGTAGCAGGTCCCGCTATCAAACTGTTAAACTCTACAAATAAAAATCCGTCTGGTACCGGGTTTGGATAAAGATTCACTCGGTTGGCATAACTATAGGAAGAACTTAATGACACCACTATAGAATTCCAAAACCCGCCATATGTATCGACTATTCTTAATCGGTAATAATTTTCACCAGCAGCCATTTTTTTATCTATGTAAGAATAGGATTTTAGTACACTGGAAGTGCCAGCTGCATTGATCGTTGTAATAGAATCAAACTTAATTCCATTTAATGATTTTTCCAAAATGAACTTTTTGGTATGCTTTTCACTCAAACTGCTCCATTCGATCAGATTATCTGCACCCGATTTTTGCGCACGGAAAGTACCCAATTCAAAACTGCTTGTCAATGCAGAAAATTCTATGTAAGCACCCATGGAAATTCCAGCGAGATGTTTTAATTCGGTTTCAACGTTATGTTTACCGTTTGGGTCTATACTATAAACCCAATTACCTGCTCCAGCTTTTAATGAATATTTATATTTAGTGGTATTGAAAATGGTAGCTCCCTCGTGATTTGTGACAGGATTTGGGTTTACCGCATCTGTGAAGGAGAATACATTGAGCTGGTCTACTTTTAAATTTGGAATTTTTCCTTTGAGGTCTGTAAGGTCTTGGTCGGAAAAAGCAAATTTAACGGTAATTGATTGCGTTATTTTTTTAGCAGGCAAAATTTCCCAATATTTATTTACAACAAACAATTTTTCGCCAATACCTACATAAGAAGCGGTGATAGGAGTTGGTTGATTTGTACCAAAACTCTTAGTGTTGTGCGCCCGGATGATCAAACTTCCATCGCTAATAAATCCTATGGGCTCTGAAGTTTTTTTGATGGATAAAATTAAAATATCATCCGTGTCATTTACGGTAAAATTATCAAAATAGTAATTTGTATAAACCCCATCAAAGCATTCGTGATTGGCTGTAATATGTTGATCGGATTTTGTAGGTAATTTATTTTGAGGTAGGTAATTACTCAAACAAGTAGATGACTGAATATTGGATCGAATTAAATTTCCAGGTTCTATTCCAAAGCCCAAACTTAAATCCACTCCTGGATTTGCGGAGGTATAACAATAACTCATTAAGGTTCCTTTTATAGGAATACCTGGTTTGGTACAAGTGCCTTCCAAAGACCCGCAATTATCGATCGCCTGATTTTTATTGGGTCCCCAAACACAAGCATGTGTATGCCTCGATCCTAGTACATGCCCCAATTCATGGGCACATACAAAAACATCCCAAGAATAGATGGGGTACTCGCTATAAGTTCCGATCACATTTGCGAAGGCAAATGAGTATGATTTAGTACAGAAACTGTTTATGTAGGCAATGCCTCCTAATTTGGGCGCACCTGAAATAGAAAATCCACTTAATAACAGGTGGATGTTACCTTTATATGTGGGATATTTTTTTCTAAAAAAAGAGAGATCCTCACTGGCAGATATATGTTTGAATCCATCCGCTGTTGTGTGAACGGTAATTTCAGCAAGGCTTATTTGAATATCTTCTTTCCGATAAATGGCTTGCACATTATTAAATAGTGCAATAGCGTAGTTGACGGATTTTGTAACACTGGATCCCTGTTTTTTATAAAGATCGAAATCTAATCGCAAACTAATACTTACTCTTTTGCAATTATCTCTTGAACGTTGAGTAATTTGATGTTGATTTTCGAAGTAATGGGCTTGATCGTCGGTGCTGCACGCTGGTAAAGTGATATCAGTATGATTTTTAGATTCTTCAACTAGGTCAAAGTAGATTAATGACTCATTGGAAATTTTACTGGGTAAAATGGAATAGGTATGTCCATCTCCATCAATGATTAAACCATAAATTTCATTTTCAAAAAGGGATAGACTTACCATTGAATTCGGATCTTTTTCTAAATGACCTTGAAAAAAGTGACCATCCGTAAGTGGAACTGAAAGAATTGTTTCGTCAGTTAGGTCGAAAATATTTTTTCTATCTTCCAGTGGTTCAAATTTTTTTAAAATTAAATTCAGTTTTTTACCGGAGGCAAGCGGTATAGTTGTTTTAATAAAATCATGATTTAATTGTTTCCACGCTCTTAATTCGTATTTTGATAATTGGAAGCGTTGATTAAGTTCCTCCTGGGATGAATAACCTTGTCTACTGAGTATTATTTTTGGTAGTGATTTAGGTTCAGATTGAGTCCAGGTTTCATATACTCCAAAGGGATCAGCAACTTGAGCTTCTATTTTTTGGGTAAAAAATATGGATCCGAATAAAGCAAGCGATAATAAGCTACATTTACGCGAAAATCCAGGACATTGGATTATTGATTTCATATGAAAATGGGAATTTAAATATGTAATTAATGAAGAGGCAAGAACTATGCCAGAAATGCATAGAAATATTAGAGGCGAGTTTGGGGCCTAGAGAAGCGGCCGGTGTGATTGATTATATATTAAATAAATATATAATATATGATGCTCACGCTGCTTCCCAGGAATTAGGGGAAGATAAAATAGGCTTGGTTTACGATGCAGTTGGTCAAGTTCTAAAGGGCAAACCCGTTCAATATGTGGTGGGCGAAGCTAGTTTTATGAATCTCAATTTGTTTGTGGATGAGCGAGTACTTATACCCAGACCGGAAACAGAGGAACTCGTTTATTGGGTAGAGAAAGAAATTATAAAAACGGGCGCAAACAGCATATTGGATGTAGGTACTGGAAGTGGTTGTATCGCCATTTATTTAAAAAAGAAATTTCCAGCAGTTGAAGTAAATGCGTTAGATATTTCTGAAGCTGCTTTAGAAGTGGCCCGAATGAATGCAATAAATTATAATGCAGACATTAATTTTATCAAAATGGATTTTTTATTAGAAATACCTGAATTAAAAAATATAGATGTCATTATTTCAAATCCCCCTTACATCTCACAACAGGAGAAAAAGTTGATGACTCCATGGGTGATAAATTATGAACCCTCTATTGCATTGTTTCCTATTGGTGACGATCCATTAATTTTTTATAAAATATTGTCTCAATTAGGTAACCAAATCCTATTAC
>JALYPU010000099.1 GCA_030856215.1 Bacteroidota bacterium | reverse complement strand
GATCATGGGTACCTGCAAAGCCAATGAAGTAAATCCCACGGATTATTTGGAATGGTTACTTCCTAAAATTAATGATGCTAAAATTACCAAGCTGGATTCTTATACACCCATGGCCTATAAGAAATTAATTCAATGTTCATAGATGTACTTGGACGAATGCATACGAATAAATTGGGGTATAATTTAGGAAAGTCCCGCATCAAAAAATGATTCACTCAGAGTTCGCTCATATTTTAGGATAGTAGTTTTGATTAGTAGTAGGCAAATATGTCTCTCAGAACACAAAACAAAAATGTCGCCCCTCTGGGGCTTGAGGGACCTTAATGGTTTAGTTTTATCAATATGCCATCCCTCTGGGATTGATAGCAGATATAATTTAGTTTTATAATTAAGCCTTGGACCTAAATCCAAGGATTTTATTAAAAATACATGAAAAAATTTAAGATTATTATCATTCTTCTTGTTAACTTAAATGATTTAATTGCTCAGGTACCCTTTTTTTATCTGGAGTGTTGAGAATTCTTTGTGAATCTTAGGCCCACATTGTCCACAAAAATTTGCATGAACTGCCGCACCGCAATTAGGACAAGTCAACGATAATTTATTGGACACGGTAATTTATATTTAAAATTCAATTTTCTCTATATCTTCAAATAACATGAAGTGAAACTAATTGAGTAAACGATTGAAGATTCTCACTGCTCTTCAAAAGCCTGTACAATACCCTTAAATTCATCGGTAATAAGACTCGCCCCACCTACCAATGCGCCATTGATATCTTTCTGCCGGGCAAAATTCAACGCATTGGATGCTTTGACACTTCCTCCATACAGAATGGATAGATTGTTAACGGAATACAACCCAAATTGTGGGGTTAGCACTACGCGGATAAATGCATGTACGTCTTGTGCCTCCTCAGGACTTGCTGTGATTCCCGTCCCAATAGCCCAAATGGGTTCATAGGCTATAATTATCGAATCTAGATTTGGGAGATGGAATAGATCCTTTTTTAATTGGTTGGATACAAATTCAAAATGGCCGTGATTTTCCCTTATTTTTAAGGGTTCCCCGCAACAATAAATGACTTTTAGGCCCGATTCAGCGGCCATTGAAATTTTTAATGCAATTCTTTGGTCTTCCGTAGGATCCATTTGCCGACGTTCACTATGGCCTATTATGACATACCTACAGTTCAAATCAACCAGCATTGCAGCGGAGATTTCACCTGTATAGGCGCCAGAATCATGCTCGTTACAATTCTGCCCGGCCAAGTTGACATTATGATCCCTAATAAATTGAATACCAGATAGATGGGTGAATGGAGCGGCAATAATTAATTCCACCATTTCAGACTGAATCTGGGTTTTCCATTCATGAAGTAAACGGATCCCCTCGGTAGGCAGTAAGTTCATTTTCCAGTTCGCTGCTACGATAGTTTTTGGCTTTAATTGACTCACATTTATAATTTGGCTGGCTAAAATTAATACTACAGCCCGTTTATCCTTTATAAATTTGACCAAAATTCCATTTTTTGAAATTCGGACGACAACATGACCCCATAACCTTGACGGAGACTTTACCGCCGGATAAATGGTGGTTCAATGCTAAGACTAACAAATGTTCTTTGTTTATAGGAACCACCAACTGGACAAATCCAGGATGGAAGGATCCTAACTTCAAAACTAGAGATAGCCTTACTTCGTATAGTCAATTGTTTAATGCCATAGAACTCAATACTAGTTTTTACCACATTCCCTCAATAGAGCAAGTTCAAATTTGGGCACAAAAAACTGCACCTAATTTTAAATTTTGCCCAAAAATTCCTAGAGCCATTTCACACCATAAAAGTTTAAACATAGAATCGGATATACTGCTTCGGTTTAGAGAGAATATTTCAAATTTTGAATCACAGTTGGGACCTTGCTTTATGCAATTACCTGACTACTTTGACACAAAAAGAAAAAATAGTCTATTTCAATTCCTCGAATTGCAAAAAAAGGGCTTCAATCTATTCATTGAATTGAGACATCCATCCTGGTTTGAAAAAAGTCAAGAACTGGATCAATTGATTTCCACATTAATTACAAAAAATATTGGCTTAGTTATTACTGATACACCAGGAAGAAGGGACGTCCTACATATGAATCATATAATTCCAACGACCTTCATTCGATTTGTAGCAACAGGCGATGATTCTTCGGATGAATCCAGGCTCATGCAATGGCGAAAGCATATGGAAGATTGGGCTAGTTTGGGGGTTCAGGAAATTTACTTTTTTATTCATCACCCTAATCATACGAAGCTTATAGAATTCTCAAAATTGTTAAGAACAGAACCCGTTGAATAAAATAATGAGTACAGAAAAAACAGTGATACCATACGAATACATTGATCGAGATATCAGTTGGCTGGATTTTAATTACAGAGTATTGCAAGAAGCAAAAGATCCGGATGTTCCATTGATGGAGCGTATAAAATTTTTAGCGATCTATTCATCCAACTTAGGTGAGTTCTTTAGAATTCGCGTAGCCTATCATCGAAATTTACGCATGTTGGGTAGAAAAACGAAAAGCCGTTTGGATTTTGACCCAAAAACATTACTAAAACAATTATATAAAATAGCCAACGACCACCTTATTGAATTTAATGAAATATTTGAAAATCAAATCATCCCTGAATTAAAAAGGCATAATATTTATTTACAATCTCATTTGGAACTTAATGAAGAGCAAGAAGAATTTTTAGAAACCTATTTTAAGGAAAATCTATTACCCTTCGTACAACCCGTATTATTAGTAGAAAACAGAATTAAACCGTTTCTAAATAACTCTGAGTTATATCTCACAGTGATGTTGAAAGCTAAAGGTATTGACAATCCTTCTGTTCAATATGCGATTGTAAAAATTCCTTCTGATCATTTGTCTCGCTTTATTGAAATGCCATCTACAAAAGGGAAACACACGATTATATTATTGGATGAAGCAGTTAGGCATTCATTGAAGTGGTTGTTTCCAGGCTATCATATCATTAATTCCTATTCTATTAAACTGACACGTGATGCTGAATTGTATATCGAAGATGAATTTTCCGGTGATTTACTTGTAAAGATAAAAAATAGTCTAACAAAAAGAAATATTGGGACGGCAGCCAGATTGGTTTATGATGAAGCGATGCCCAAAGCTTTATTAGATTACTTATTGCCACTTTTGGAAATCGAGAAAATGGACTTAACTCCGGAAGGACGCTACCATAACAATTTTGATTTTTTCCATTTTCCAGATTTTAATAAGCAACATCTAAAAAATAAAATTTTAAAACCCATCCCCTACCACCCGCTACAAAATGCTGATAATATTTTCGACGCTCTTGACGAGCGCGATCATTTATTGTACTTTCCTTTTCATACATATGATAGCGTGATTCAATTTTTTCAAGAAGCCGCTACAGACATTTACGTAACGCAAATTAAAATTACCCAATAC
>JALYPU010000089.1 GCA_030856215.1 Bacteroidota bacterium | reverse complement strand
GTGTTGAGAGGCGGTTCTTGGAAAGATATAGCTTATTATCTACATAATGGTAGCAGGAATTGGGAGTTCCAGGATACAACGAAGTCTTATATAGGATTCAGATGTGTTCTAACCTTTTTAGGGCGTTCTTCAGGAGATTTTTAGTTACGTAGCAAAGGGCTCTGCGAAGGTTATATCCTTTATTGTCAAACATTATTCTTTTAATCACAAAAATTACACAAAATGGCTTTCTACAAAACCAACGGTTTTAAGTACTTAAAGAATCTGATTATCGGTGCCGGTGCATCCGTCGTTATGCTAGGTGCTCTTTTCAAAATCATGTCTTGGGAAGGTGGAGACTTAATGATCACCGCTGGTCTGATTACTGAGGCATTCTTATTCTTGTTATTAGGTATTATCCCACCAGAGAAAGATTACTATTGGGATAAATTATACCCAGGATTAGGAGATTATGATTCCCGCATAAATCCTTTGACAGAAGGCCCTCTTAAAGGTGGTGCACGTCCTATCAATGGAGAAATTGTTGAAAACCAATTAGGAGGAATGTTAGGTGAACTTCAACAAATGTCAAAAAGCTTAGGTTCGTTAAAAGCATTACAGGAAGTTGATTTTACAAAAACAGGCGATCAAATCAAAGCTATGGGAAATTTCTATACCCGCATGAATGAGGCTATGTCTGAGTTAAGTGCTTCTTTGGAAGATACTAAAAAATATAAAGATGAAGTGGCCAGTTTAAATAAAAACTTAAGCAATTTGAATTCAGTGTACGGGAATATACTTTCTGCATACAAAGGCATGGCCAGTAATAGTTAATTGATAAGCTATTTATTTAACCATATTATTTAACCAATAAATAGACTAAATCATGTCAATACCTAAGGAGCCCCGCCAGCTCATGATCAATATCATGTACTTGGTACTTACAGCGCTTTTGGCTTTGAACGTCTCTGCGGAGATTTTTAACGCTTTTAAGTTAGTAAATAAGGGCCTGCAACAATCAAATGCTGCTTTGGATGAAGCTAATGGGGCACTCCCGGCTTCCATTGCAGAGCGAGCAAAAGCAAAACCAGAATATACAAGATTTGCCGAACGTGCGCCTCTTGCTGTTCAATATGGAAAAGAATTTACTGATTACATTAATGGAATAGTCAATGACCTTATCGATAAAGCCGGCAATAAAAACGGAACAGTGGATGATGGCGACTATATTGTTGTCGGAGATCATAAAGATTTAATTGGCAAAAAGAATAAGGATGTTACTACCAGAACCATGGTAAATGAAAAAAAGGGATTAGAATTAAAGAATAAGATATTAGAATATCGAGAAAAGTTCCTTTCCTTAATAGATGATACTCTTAGACCTCAGATGGAAAATGAAATACCATTGAGTATTGACGATGAAACCTGGAGACATTCAAAGAATAAGAAAAGTTGGGAAGAATTTACATTTAAGCAAATGCCTTTAGGTGCGTGCCAACCCATTTTTACTAAGTTTATTAATGATGCCAAAGCTTCAGAAAATTCAGTGCTAAATCATTTTAGTAAAAAATTAGGTGGATCTGACGTGGTTCTTGATAAGTTTACAGTAATTTCTTCACCAAAGAAAAATTACGTCATTAAAGGAGAACCTTTTGAAACGTCCATTTCGTTGGCTGCTTCAACTTCTAAATCTACAAGTACCAAAGTTTCACTATCGGTAAACGGAGCAAACCTTCCTGTGAACGCAGAAGGAGAAGCTACCTGGAGAATAGTGCCTGGAGATGTAGGGATAAAAAAGTATAGTGCTGTTGCTTCAGTTTTTAATCCAGTGACGAATAAAACGGAAACTTATAAAAGAGAATTTGAATTTGAAGTTGGTGAACGTTCTGCTAATGTAGCCGCTGAAAAAATGAATGTGTTTTATATCGGTGTGGATAATCCAGTGGCGATTTCAGCAGCTGGAATTCCTTCTGCACAACTTCAAGTAAGTGCTAGCGGAGGTGGTATTACCTTAACCAAAATAGGAGGTGGAAAATATAATGCCACCGTTTCTTCACAAGGTGAAGTAAATATTACCCTAACAGGTGGAGGATTACAGGCCACTACATTTAAATTTCGGGCTAAAAGAATTCCCACTCCTGTTCCAAAACTATCAGGACAAAGAGGTGGAGGTATAGCCAATGGTGTTTTCAAGGCCCAACAAGGAATTATACCCGATTTGGAAAATTTTGATTTTGATGCAAAATGTCAGATTACAGGATTTAGATTAGTAAGAGTAGCTCCGCGTCAGGATCCAGATATTGCTGTAAATCAGGGAGGAAGGTTTGCTGGTGAAGTACAAAGTATTATAAATAAAGCTAAACCAGGTGATCGATATGTATTTGAAGAAATTAAAGGCCGTTGTCCAGGTGATGCTGCTGGTCGCGATCTAGGTGATATGTCGTTTAAAATTCAATAATTAAATAAAAGAATCATGTTTCTCAGGAAATCATCTTTAGTAACCCTAATTTTTGGACTTTTCAGTTTCTATGCTATTGCGCAAGTTGAAGAAGATGAAGGGTTGACCGAATCAAGTAATCCTGAAGATACCAGCGGTTACCTGGATGATATCGTCGACCGATATCTTATTAGGGAACAGCGGGTACTTAATTACGACCTATTGCGTGAAGCGGATGTCGTATGGCAAAAGAGGATTTGGAGGGTTATTGATGTTCGGGAAAAAATGAATATCGAATTTTTATATCCAGACAGACCTTTTTTCAAAATCTTGGTTGATGCGGCGAAAGATGGAGATATTGGCATTTTTAGAAATGAAGATTTTAGCAGAAAGCTTACTGCGGAAGACCTTGACAAAGAGTTAAACCGTGTTGATACCACCGTTGTTTGGGATCCTGATACCTACGAAGAAAAGGTGACGGTTGTAAAGTCTGAAATCGATTTTAACAAAATTAAGAAATTCAGAATAAAAGAAATATGGTATTTCGATAAGGAGGCTTCACGAGTTTTCGTTAGGATATTAGGAATTGCTCCAATCAATGAAAAAGTTGATGAATCAACTGGTGAAGTTACATACGAAGCACCTTTATTCTGGATCTATTACCCAGAAGCTCGACACATTTTATCTAAGGAATTAGCATTTAACGAAAAAAATGATGTGTCTCCGATTTCCTGGGCGGATCTTTTCGATGGTCGTTTTTTCTCAAGTTATATTTTCAAACAATCCAATGTTCAAGGAAACAGATTGCAGGATATATATGCTCCAAAAGAAGGAGAAGATGCTTTACAGGCCGGGATTAATTTATTACTGGAGTCTGAAAAAATCAAAAACGAATTATTGAATTTTGAACATGATCTTTGGGTCTATTAAAGAAATAGATTTATTGTAAAACATAGAGCCGGAGTTTTTCTCCGGCTTTTTTATTTTGGTTAATTTCCCAAAATAAACAAATGACTAGCAAACTATATTCCATCGCCGAAATAAACGGTATAAGCATTTTCGTTTGACTATCATATTTAACATAACTGAACATGATTAATAGAGTCCATAAAACAGATGTATAGCGAAAAGTAAAAACTCCCAACAATAATAGAGGGGATATATACCATGGATGCACGGTTGAACTCAATATTAAATAAAAGAACAAGCTAAGCCACATAAATTTTAATACATTCTTCTCAAGGCTTTTGAAATGATAATACCATAATAAGATAAAAAAAATAATCAGGTATACACAACTTAGGATAAAACCTGTATTGGATTTCCATTCATGCCATTTATATTCGAATAGGTAACTTTCCAGTGGAGCATAAACCATAGAATTAAATTCAAACTGCCTGAAGTATAAGGTCAAACTTGTAAAAAAATGCTCATAGTTATTCCAAATAAATGGCAGAAAACTCACACTTATAATTGCTGCGCCAATTATAAATTTAAGAGAAGATTTAAATTGAAATCTTTGAACCAAAAGATAAGGTAAGAAAAGTAAAGATGTAAGTTTAGAGAAAACTGAAATGCCAAAAAAAATGCCAGAGTATAAAAATTGATTTTTACCCCAGAACCAAAGAGCGGCTATCAATCCAAAAATGAGCACTAATTCAAAATGTAAGTTGCCATGTAATTCAACAACTATTAATGGATTAAGAAAATATACTAAGGATGCTTGAACAGGAATTCTCCATCTTCTTAATAACTGTATTAAAAAAAATAATATACCCAAGTCCGCTAATACAAAGATGAGTTTTAGTAAAAGGCTAAACAAAAAAATATTACCCTGACTAATGAAGGCACAGATGACAAACAATATTTGACAGACACTTGGATATATCGAATAGTAATGGGGAGAATTTAGGTGGTCATAAACAGGTTGCAATTTTGGAATAATGGATTGTAATTGTTCCAACTGGAGAGCTTCAGAAGGTGTATAACTAAAAGGATTAACGCCGTGGGATAATAGCACTCCATCCCACCAGAACCGAAACACATCATCTGAAAGATGTGGGAATGCAAAAAGTCCCAACAATTTACATAAGAATCCAATATATATAAATTGATAGGTTGTTATAAGGTCGTTCGTCCTTTGAAGTATAAGGATATAAACGATAAAAGAAATTAAGTAGGGAAAAATAATCGAAATAAAATCCGATTGATTTCCGATGTAAAGGCACGATAAAATTCCTAATCCATAACTTAAACTTAAGAATATGAATGGAAAAGACTTCATGTGTCTTTTCGGATTATTTTATACTCAAATGTCTAAGGGAATAATAAAAATTAATTCCGAACCCTACCATTAATAATATATGGAATAACATGAAGGAATAATATTCTATGTACAATCCTAATAGTATCGCAAAGAAAAAGTAAAAGCAAATCATAAGTTCAGCCCAGGTGGTCCATTCAATTTTATGGATCATGTAATTGTTGTTTATGAGCTTATCTTTCAAGGATAGAATATTAAACTTAGGGGTGCGTACAAAAATGGATTTTTTGCCTAGATACCCTTGAATTACTGCAACACTGTTCTGAAGACTTAGTCCCATGGAGACCGCCATAAATACTGGGAATAATAAGAGAAACCGAAAAAATTTATTTTTGATTTTCTTTTCTTTCCAACACATCATGATATTTGCTTCATAAAATACGGCCATCACAGACAGAGTTCCTAATAAACAAAATCCCAAAAACGTCGCTTTTAATTCTAAACTGTCCATTACAAAAAGAACGGGAACACTAATAAGTGCAACCCAGAATATGACCAAGAATATTCCGCTTCCCATGAGATGCATGAATGAATGAAACTTTGTGCTCCACGGTAAATCAGATTTTAGAATAATGGGCATCAGTTTCCTGGAGTTTTCAGCGCCTCCTTTCATCCATCTGAATTGTTGAGATTTTAACCCATACATTTCAGCTGGTAATTCGGCAGGGCAATATATATCTTCAACAAATTGTATTTTCCAACCTTTAAGCTGAGCTCTATAACTTAAATCCAGATCCTCTGTGAGGGTATCTGATTGCCATCCACCAGCATCTTCAATAGCTGCACGTCTCCATATGCCGGCAGTTCCGTTAAACTGTAAAAAATGATTGGCTGCACATCTTCCAGCTTGCTCCACAGTGAAATGAACATTTAACTGAAAGGCTTGAAGTTTTGTAAGTAATGAATAATCTTCATTGATGTGACCCCAACGAGCTTGAACAACCCCTACTTTTTCATTTATAAAATAAGGCATAACTTTCTTAAGAAAATCTGCTTCTGGTAAAAAATCAGCATCGAATATGGCAATAAACTGCCCTTCTGCTGTTTTCATTCCTTCTTTAAGTGCGCCGGCTTTGAAACCTGATCGATCTTGTCGGTGAATGTGTTTTATATTAAATCCTTGTGACTGATAGTATTTAATTTTTTTTCGAGCTTGATCTACTGTTTCATCTGTACTATCATCCAAAACCTGAAACTCCAGTTTGTCTTTAGGATAATCCATTTTGATAATGTTATCTAATAATCTATCTACCACAAATAATTCATTGAAAATCGGCAGCTGTATAGTGACCATTGGATGCTCATCGGTGTTCGACAAGGGCTTTAACGCTTGTTTATTTTTTTTGTGTTTTCGGTAAGACTTCAACAAAAATAATTGAATCATGCTGAAGGCAGTTATATAGAGCAAACATGCTGTATATATGACGATTAGGAAAAGTTCTAGACGGGACATACTTGGTATGACAAATGTAAACATTTGAATTTTAGATATACTTAAATAAAATAACATTTGCTAAACATTGACATTTTGGGATCCGGTTCGGTCCATAAACCAATGTTTAAGGGTAGTTTGTTAAGATTTTGTAAAGATAACCCACTAAAGTTTGGCCATTTATAACCAACGAATTAAAGATTATAGCCGTAAATAATTTTTAAAAATAGTACTCAATATTTTAATTCCGGCTAATGCACTCCCTTTAATTGTTCCCGATACCTTACTTTGGCCAATTCTGTTTTTGTAGTTTACGGGTACTTCCGTGCACCTCAATTTTGCTTGAGCCGCTTTAACTTGCATTTCAACTGTCCAACCATAATTTGGATCTGATAAATTTAATTGAATGAGGCTTGAATACCGAATGGCTCGGAAAGGCCCTAGATCTGTAAATCGATAGCCAAATAAGTATAGAATTAATTTGGTCGCTAAGCTGTTTCCAAATATTTGGATCTGAGTGAGACTTCCTTTAGCCGCTTGACCCAAAACACGAGATCCAATGACCAAATCAGCTTTATTTTCCAAAATGGGCTTAATTAAATTTAGAAGTTCTTCAGGAAAATCTGAATAATCACCGTCTATAAAAACAATAATATCTGCCTGGTTTTCTATGGGTAACGCGCGTTCATATTCTATCCCTTTAAGGCATGCCGATCCGTACCCTTTTTTTGATCCTCTCACCACAACGGCGCCGGCCGTGGCCGCGTTTTCAGCTGTAAGATCACTACTACCATTATCAGAAACGATAATCAGGGAAACTGGGGGACAAGGGATATCCCGAATAACCAAGCCTATACTTTTTTCTTCATTTAAGGCAGGAATAATGACGTGAACTTTCATCTTGAAATACCTATTTCTCCTAAGAGAAACTACATGGCATTCAAGGCTTTTGTGAGATAAGTAAGGCTAAATGGCAGAGCAACCCAAAACCACGCAGGCCAAAGCATTAACAAAACGACCATAACGGCAGTAGAAACAAAGAATATGAGCCAATCTTGTTTATTTGTATCTTTTCTTTCAGACATCATCCAGATTTTGGGTAAAAATAGTATAAAATTCCATCATATCTTCGTTTCTATTGTTTGTAAAAATTTTCTATTTGAGTTTTTCTTTAAATGAGTTGTACCTAATATCTCTGGTTTTCATATTAAATTTTTCTTGTACAAAAGAAGAATTTTATTCAGAACCTGATAAATTGCTTGTATTTTCTGTAGATACGCTAAGTTTTGATACAGTTTTTACTAGTTTGGCTTCTGCGACAAAGTCCATTAAAATATTCAATCCTCACGATCGGTTTATTAAGATAACTACAGCCAAATTAGAGAATGGCTCCAATTCTAAATTTAGAATTAATATAGACGGCACAGCAGGCGAATTATTTCAGGATATTATAATCCGCCCTAGAGATAGCATTTATGTATTCGTTGAAGTTACGGTGGACCCTGATGCGCCATTAATTGAAAGTCCATTTATTATAACGGATGCTTTAGTATTGACTGTAAATGGGGTAGAACAAAAATTGGTCCTATTGGCTTGGGGTCAAAATGCTAATTATTTTCCCTCGAAGTCAAATAAATCGCAGATAGGCTATATTGATTTACAAGGCCAGGTAATGATTTGGGATGATCCGAAACCTTATATTATCTATGGGATTGTTTATGTGGATAATGGTGACTTAATTATTCCAGAAGGGACCCAAATTTATGTATCTGGTGGGATTACGAAAGGGGTAGACGCGGAAGGAAATTCTTTTTTTTATAATGATGGTAGAATTATTATTGGACCCAACGCCCGAATTATTGTAAATGGAAGTATTGATAAACCAGTGATCTTTCAAGGCGTCCGTTTGGAAGAAGCATTTCGGAATATCCCAGGACAATGGTCGGGAATTGTTTTGGACAAAAGCAGTCACGGTAATTCATTCACTCATTGTACGATAAAGAATAATCTGTTGGGTATTTATCTAGATTCATTGTCTGAAGCTGTATTTCATTATTGTAAAATATATAATAATTCACTGCATGGAATATATGCATTTGCCTCCAATGTTAAGGCAGATAATTGTTTATTTTATAATCAAGGTCAACAGTCCTTTATTGGCGTTTTAGGTGGAAAATATGAATTTAATTTTTGCAGTTTTGCAAATGTGGGAAATAATGAATCTGGTGTTGTTGTAAGAAATAATGTATGTCTTGATCCTCCATTCTGTCAACAAGTAATTTCATCTGACCTACAGGCTAAATGGACCAACTGCATCATCAGTGGATCGGATAAAGATGAATTCTGGCAAATAAAAGATAGCGATCAACGTAAAATGTTTGATGTGCAATTAGAGCATTGCATCCTCCGAGTTTCAGATTTAATAAAACCTGAAAATTATCCTGATTTTATTTCAACTCAAACCAACAAATGTATTATTTCAAATAATCTAGAAAAATTATTTAAGGATATCTCCAATGACGATTTTCATTTGGACACACTCTCGATTGCTGAAGGTAAAGCAATTCCATTAATGGGGTTCGAAAAAGACCTTGATGGGAAATTGCGCGATGCTTTGACTCCAGATATTGGTTGCTATGAGTATATTAAATGAGTTGGCATGAAAAGAATTGACTGTTCAACTTGCTCAAATCACTCAAACCAACGCCTTGTATAACAACAACTTTAATAGAAGCGGCTAATCTATTGACTAAATTCCAAATTTCAGGTGTAAATTTGAATCTAAAGATTCTTTTAAAAAAAAGTTAAGGACTAGTTAAACTTCTAAGAATAACCCTAGTCAAACTAGAGAATCTTGCAATCAATTTCACCTCTTAATAAAAAACCATAAAATGTCCTCTACAAGTACAAACATTGCAGCACCAGGAGGAGCTCTGCAACCCTATACAGGTCCTTTTGGCAAAAAACAATTGCTTCATTTATTGAGAAGAACTTTATTCGGAGTCAGTCAGTCCGACTTAAAACATTTTGAAGGGAAAAGCTTAAATGAAGTGGTCGATGAATTATTAAATATTTCATCCATAGCTCCACCCCCTCCAATTAGGGCTTACAGCGGACTCAACGTATCAGGTATTGATCCAAATGTAGCTTTGGGGGAAACGTGGGTTGGTGTACCGGCTAATACACAGCCAAGTCCAGAACCTCCACGTCGCCAATCATATAAACAATGGTGGATTGGCCTAATGATAAATCAAGAGCGGAGTTTAAGAGAAAAACTGGTTTTATTTTGGCACAATCATTTGGTCACCGATACAAATGATGTAGTAGGAAGATCTCAACTAGCCTATGAATATAATATTCTGTTAAGAAGTTCTTGCATAGCTAACTTCCGAAAATTAATGTATGACATCACATTAGATAAAGCGATGCTGGTCTATTTGAATGGCCAAAGAAACACAGTGGCCGCTCCGGATGAAAATTATGCCCGTGAATTATTGGAATTATTTACTTGTGGCAAAGGGCCTGAATCTACATATACCGAAGACGATGTTAAAGCTGCTGCCAAAATTCTAACAGGTTGGAGGGTCAATAGAACCAGTGGGATTGTGACATTCAGTCCTAATCAGCACGATAACACCCCTAAAAAGTTTTCCGCTTTCTTTGGAAATACATCTATAGCGCCTGGCACGGGACAAGTAGAATTAAATGCATTACTCGACATGATTTTTGCGATCAATGAACCCTCAAAGTTTCTTTGCAGAAAATTGTTTTATTTCTTTTTGTACTATGAATTAAATCCTGAAGTTGAAGCAAATTTAATCACGCCTCTTGCTGAGATTTTCAGAACTAGTAATACACCTGGCCCTGTGACTATAAATGGATACGATATTAAAGCCACTTTAAAAGCTTTCTTTACCAGCGATTATTTTTTCAGGGATGAGTTTATGGGCGTCATGATCAAAAGTCCTGCAGATTATAATGTGGGCGTGGCCCGAAGTTTTGAATTAGCATTTCCAACTAACACCAATGCTTTTGAAGCGCGTTATTTTTTCTGGAATCAATTTTTGGTGAGTATGGTGAATGCGGGACAAGCTATTGGTGATCCTCCGAATGTAGCTGGATGGCCTGCGTATTACCAGATTCCACAATTTCATGAAATTTGGGTGGATACGGCGACTTATCCAGTGCGAGAACAGTTCTATGAATCTCTTGGAGTCAATGGTTATATGACTAATGCCAGACAAATAGCTCTGAATGAATCAAAGAATCAAAAAATAAAATTGGATTATGTAAAATTTGTAAAAGGATTAAATAATCCTTCACAACCTGGAGACTTGATCAATGAATCAATAGAATTGTTATTCGGTTCTGATGTTTCCCAAACAATCAAGGGTAAATTGAAAACGGATTTTTTATTGAAAGGTCAAACTTCGGATTATTATTGGACGGATGCATACAATGCTTACATCGCTGATCCAAACACCATGGATCCTGAAGCAAAAGAAGTTCCGAAAATGTTGGAAACATTTTTCCAGTATTTATTTACAGCTGCTGAGTTTCATCTTCACTAGATTTGAAATTGTGGTGTACCAAAAATTATTGCTTAAAACTATTAATTACATTTTATCATCTCGATAAGTCAAAATAAATTAAAATGAAACGTAGAGATTTCCTCAAAAAAGTTCCGGTTGCAGGTGCTGTAACCATCATAGGTGGGCAAACGTTAAGAGCTTATGCATCCAGTCCACTCGTCCATGCACTTACTGCAGGTTTATATGATACAGATCGCGTGTTGGTTATTGTACAGTTGAATGGTGGAAATGATGGATTGAATACCATCATCCCTTTGGATCAATATGCCAATCTTAAGGCAGTTCGCGAAAATATTCTAATGGATGAAAACAAAATCCTAAAATTGAATGACAAAACTGGCATTCATCCAGCGATGGCTAGTTTTAAAGAATTGTACAGCGAAGGTAAATTGGCTATCATTCAAAGTGTAGGATACCCAAATTTTAATTATTCCCACTTTAGAGCTACGGATATTTGGGTTTCAGGATCAGATTCTGACCAAACTTTAGAGTCAGGCTGGGCAGGCAGATACCTTAATTATGAATACCCGAATTTTCCGGTAGGATTTCCAAATACTACCATGCCGGATCCATTAGCCATAAGAGTCGGAGATAATGCGGGACTTGGCCTACAGAATATGGGCGTCAATATGGGAATTTCAATTAATAATGCCACGGATCAAGTCAATTTGACAGGAAATATCTTTAAAGACAACCCTGGCTCAGGATATCTTGCAAAAGAGCTTTCCTATATACGTGAAGTGCAGCGCCAAGCTGATAAATTTGGAGACGTAATTCAAACAGCTTATAATAAAGCAACTACCTTATCTACAAAGTATCCTAAAGATGCAGCCAATGGAGTTCCCGCTGATCCGGGAGCAAATTTGGGTAACCAATTAAAGTTGGTGGCAAGACTTATTTCAGGAGGACTAAAAACGCGAATATTCTGGGTTAGTGCTGGAGGATTTGATACCCACTCAGATCAAGTAGATACAGCTGACAAGACGTTAGGAAACCATGCCACATTGTTGAAAGGAGTTTCAGATGCTATTTATGGTTTTGTGGATGATATCAAATTAATGGGCCTTGAAAACAGAATGGTGGGATTCACTTTTTCAGAATTTGGTCGTCGGATTCGTTCGAACGCTTCTGATGGAACAGACCATGGATCAGCCCTTCCTATGTTTGTCTTTGGAACCAAAATTAAAGCAGGAATTATAGGGGATAACCCAATAATAGATCGAAATGCCACACCAGATTCTAACCTACCAATGCAATATGATTTTAGGTCCATTTATGCTAGCGTTTTAGGGGATTGGTTCTGTGTTCCTGAAGATGACTTAGAACAAGTACTACTTAAAAATTTCCAAAAGTTACCGATTATTTCAGACGGAAATTGTATACCTACAGATGTGCACGAAACTAATAATGCCGCTGGGGAAAATATGGTTGATCCTTATCCAAATCCATTTATGTATATGACCACTATTGATTATGCGACTAAGGGAGGCCATACTATGGTTCAGGTATTTAATAACTCAGGCAACTTATTAAAAACGCTGGTCAACCAGGAATTAACGGAAGGCTCCTACAAAGTAACTTGTAATATGGAAGAATATCCAGCTGGAATTTATTATGTGAGACTTCAGAATAAAGTTATTCAGCAGGTAAAACCACTTTTTAAAGTAAATTAAGAATTTATTGCTACTTAAAATTAGAACCCGTGCCAGTTTGGTCCGGGTTTTTTTAGTACCTTTTCTTTAAATTTACAGTTGTTTTGTAGTTTTAAGCATGAGTAAAATATATAAACTGGAATCTGATCACCACTTATTTGAATTTAGTGAGGATGACATAAGACTGATTGATATCATAAAAACAACAAAAGATACCTATCATTTGATAGTTGACAATAGAAGTTATTCGGCAGAAATTGTGAACATCAGATTAGACGAACGCACGGTTGTTCTAAAATTAGGCCGTAGTTTATTTGAATTTAGAATTAGTACACCCTTGTATCAAATAATTGAATCATTAGGTTTGGAATCTAAAAAGAAAACGTCTGAAGCAATAATACCGGCGCCTATGCCAGGATTGGTACTTCGCGTATTTGTGAGTGAGAGCCAAGAAATTAAAAAGGGAGATTCCTTACTAATTCTAGAAGCTATGAAAATGGAAAATTTGATTAAGGCTACCAAAGATGGAATAATAAAAAAAATTTATATAGCGATAGGAGATAAAGTGGATAAAGGGGATACATTGATTTGGATTGAATAAGACGCGGGGAGAATTACGAATTATTATTTTTGTAAATAAATAAAATGTAACGTTTGTTTTCATTTAAAAAAATTACTAAATCGGACTGGCACCATCAGATTGAACAGGATATTGCCCCAAGAACCATACATGACCTCAGCCCAAAAATAATTGAGGGTATTTCAAATTTACCATTTGCGCATCCTGAAGATTTGACGTTTGATATTTCTTCAAAACTTCCCCAACGGAGAGATAATTCATGGCTCATCACCTATGAAATAAATAAGAAGGATTTTACAGACCTTAATAAGTGTTTATTACAAGCATTAAAGTATGGAGCAGAAGCCATTCATTTTGTGTTACGTCGCATTCCAGATGCACAAGAATTAAATGTAATGCTTAGTGATGTGCGTTTAGATTGGTTTGAAAGTTTATGGAGTTTTGATGGAGTCATTGAAGATATTAGTTTAAAAAATTTCGAGGTGGACATTATTCAAATGTTTCCAGAATTACAGTCAGAAAAATGTCGTATATTTAATAATAATAATAAAAGTATTGCCCTCAACGCAACGTTTAAAATAGACATTCCAAATTTATCAGATGGAGAGAGTTCCATGGAAGATTGGGCTAAAATTTTAAAAGATATAGGGGTTGCATTGGAGAGAATAGACAATTCCATAAAACCCATTATCTTTTTTATTAAGGGTACCAATAATATTTTATGGAATATTATCCAAATAAGGTCTTTTAAATTATTGTACCTTAAATTGATGGAGTGTTATACACTACCTTCGAAACATCCAAAAATTCATTTTGGCGTTCATCCAAAAATGCTGGGCTTAGATCCACATGTAAATCTTATACGATCAACTAGTATTGGCTTATCCGGAATAATTGGTGGCATAGATTATCTTGACATTCCAGGCAATGGGCGGGAAAGTATAGATTCATTATGGCAAATGTCCGCTATCCATTTGCAATACATTCTAAGAGAAGAAGGTAAGTTGGGGGAGTTGGATGATCCGCTTAAGGGCTCTTATTATATTGAATCCATGACCGAAGAATTGTGTCGCAAGGTTTGGCATTTATTCCAACAAATGCATGAATCGTAGGGATATAATGTAAGAAGTTTCTGTAGTATACTAATTTAGAAATTATCACCACGGAGGTTAAATGAATTTTTGTCAACTTAATTTTTAATTGTTTTCCGTTGAATTGTATTCCCCATCTTACTTTTACCTGAGTTTATGAAAAAATTATTAATAGCAAACCGAGGAGAGATAGCGAGAAGAATCATTCGGACGGCAAAAAAAATGGGAATTAATACGGTTGCCGTATTTTCTGAGGCTGATCGAAGCTCGTTATTTGTTCAAGAAGCCGATGAAGCAATTTGTATAGGCCCTGCAAGTTCCAGCGAATCATATTTAAATATAAAAAAGATCGTTCAAGCAGCCAAGTTGACAAATGCTAATGCCATACATCCTGGATATGGCTTTTTGAGTGAGCGAGCTGCGTTTTCAAAAGCTGTAACCGAAGCAGGATTTATATTTATAGGACCTTCGCATAAATCCATTGAAATGATGGGTGATAAATTAGAAGCAAAAAAATGTGCCAATGAAATGAAGGTACCCATACTTTCAGGTTCAGGTGACGCAATGTCCGATATTCCTTCATGCAAAGCTTTCGCAACTAAAATTGGATACCCCGTGCTGATTAAAGCAACTGCTGGTGGTGGTGGTAAGGGAATGAGGGTAGTTCATGAAGAAAGTAACTTAGTTGAGCAACTTGAATTGGCTTCCAGCGAAGCCATGTCTTCATTTGGTAATGGTTCTGTTTTTATTGAAAAATATTTAATAGCTCCCAAACATATTGAGGTTCAGATTATTGCTGATCAACTTGGAAATTGCTGTTATTTATTTGAACGGGAATGCAGTATTCAACGACGTCATCAAAAAATCATTGAAGAAGCACCGTCACCATCTATATCGGAGGAAGTGCGTAAAGAAATGGGAGAAGCAGCTGTTCGAATGGCAAAGTCTTGTAACTATTCGAACGCAGGCACCGTAGAATTTCTATTCGAGGATGGAAAATTTTATTTTATGGAAATGAATACGCGGCTTCAGGTTGAGCATCCGGTGACAGAAGGTATTACTGGATTGGATTTGGTGGAACTGCAGATAGAAATAGCCAGAGGTCATATGTTGCCTTTTCAGCAATCCGAATTAAAAATAGCCGGCCATTCCATTGAAGTGCGAATAAATGCAGAAGACCCTTACGTCGATTTTACACCCAGCACAGGATATTTAAATACGTACAGAATTCCAAAAGGAGATGGAATACGCGTCGATGATGCATATGCCGAGAAGCAGGAAATTCCTATTCATTATGATTCAATGATTGCCAAGTTAATAGTTCATGCCAGCACTAGAGAATTGGCTATTCAAAAAATGAAGCAAGCACTTTCCGAATATGTTATTGAAGGAATACAAACTATCATTCCATATGCAACGTTCATTTTAAATCATAAAAAATTCCAAGATGCAACCATGGATACCACTTTTGTAAGGACCACTTTTGATGAGTTTTTGCAAACCGGAGAGGATAATCCAGACCTTAAAGCAGCGGCAATGATCGCCATACATGCATACCTGGAAAAATTCAATAAAGTCCGAGTTCCTGATAATTCCAATGTATCCTGGTTGCATCTTCGAAATGAAAAAAGATGAAACCAGATTTTAAAAATATTCCCTGGTTGAGAAGTCAACATGTAGTCGCTGAGTTCGATCAAGAAACTATGGATAATGGCGACAGTTCTACGACATTATTCAATTTAAATTCTGCGCATTCAGTGTTGCAAGATTATCAAGCTGCTGGAATTGCCCCTTATTTACGAGGGCCATACGCAACTATGTACGTATTACAGCCGTGGACCATTCGACAATATGCAGGTTTTTCTAATGCAAAGGATAGTAATGACTTTTACAAGCGAAATTTAAAGGCAGGACAGAAGGGATTATCCATAGCGTTTGATTTAGCTACCCATCGCGGATACGATTCGGATCATGAACGGGTAAAAGGTGATGTAGGCAAAGCAGGAGTAGCCATTGATACTGTCGAGGACATGAAATTATTATTTGATGAAATTCCATTGGATCAGATCTCTGTCTCCATGACTATGAATGGCGCTGTTATTCCTATTCTTGCATTTTATATAGTCGCTGCAATGGAACAAGGTGTTGCCATTCAAAATTTGTCCGGGACGATTCAAAATGACATACTCAAAGAATTCATGGTTCGAAATACCTATATATATCCACCGAACGCTTCCATGCGAATTGTAGCTGATATTTTTAAATACTGTACATCGAATTTACCAAAATTCAATTGTATCAGTGTCAGTGGATACCACATGCATGAAGCAGGTGCTCCGGCTGATTTGGAATTAGCCTATACCATCGCCGACGGAATCGAATATGTGAAGACTGGAATTAAAGCGGGATTAGACGTTGATGATTTTGCTCCACGAATTTCTTTTTTTTGGGCTATTGGTATGGATTTTTTTACTGAGATTGCGAAACTTCGTGCAGGCAGAGTTTTGTGGGCTGAAAAGATGACTTCCTTTAATCCTAAATCAGCTAAATCTTTGATGCTTCGAACTCATTGCCAAACGTCCGGATGGAGTTTGACAGAGAAATTACCCTATAACAATATTGCAAGGACCACACTGGAAGCAATGGCAGCTGTTTTCGGTGGGACACAATCCCTACACACTAACTCAATGGATGAAGCTATTGCACTACCCACCGATTTTTCTGCTAAAATTGCCAGAGATACCCAGCTATATTTACAAAAAGAGACTGATATCTCAAAGACAGTTGATCCGTTGGGTGGAGCTAACTTTCTTGAAAACCTAACGTTGAATTTAATTCATAAGGCTAGAGTCCACATGGATGAAATCGAAGAACACGGCGGTATGTTAGACGCAATTCAGAACGGTATCCCCAAAATGAGAATTGAAGAAGCAGCTACCAAGAAACAAGTCCGAATTGATAGTGGAGAAGAGAAAATAATTGGCGTTAACTTTTTGCAAAACGACGATACGAATTCTTTTGACATACTTGACGTTAACAACCAACTCGTAAGAGAGGAACAAATACGTAAACTCCGTGAGCTAAAAGAAAAAAGAAATACCGAATTAGTCAATAGAACTTTGAATGATCTTACACAAGCATGTATAACGGGCACCGGTAATTTATTGGAAATTGCTGTACAGGCAGCTAAGGCACGAGCAAGCTTGGGAGAAATAAGTTATGCAATGGAATTAGCTTTTGGCAGATACCAGGCGGCACCTAAAACTTTAAGTGGAATTTATATGAATGCCATGCGAAATAATATTAGTTATAAAGAAGTGTTAACGCTATCTGATTACTTTGCGGAATTGGATGGAAGACGACCCAGAATTATGATTGCTAAATTAGGACAAGACGGGCACGACCGAGGTTCCAGAATTGTTGCTTCTGGTTTTGCAGATATGGGTTTTGATGTAGACATAGCTCCTTTATTTCAACTCCCGTCAGAAGCAGCCAAACAAGCTTGTGAAAATGACGTACATGTGTTAGGCATTTCTTCCCTGGCGGCTGCGCACAAAACGCTGGTCCCCGAAACGATCCAAGCTCTCAAGGATATGGGAAGACCAGATATATTGATTATTGTAGGTGGTGTGATACCTGAAAAAGACTATGCCTATTTGTACGAAATAGGTGTAACGGCTGTTTTTGGTCCCGGTACGCCCGTCCCGGAATCCGCTAAAAAGATATTAGAAAAAATGATTCAACATTTTTATCCTGATAGGATGAAGCCTGAATAAATTACTATAACCAAAATATTTTAATAAGTATATTATTTATTATTTGGGTTTGTAAGTCGATAAAAACTATGACCTAGAATCACCCCAAGAATTCCTGTGATAGCGGCAATTAAACTGCTAATATATTTAAGTAGATTAGGATGTATTCCTTGAAATATCTCACCGATTTGCTGATAAACTCCCGATGGATAATTTAATTCCATTGCATAGCTATAAATTAAATGTACCGTAAAACAACCTAAAAAAACAATGGACAATGCCATCCATAGTTTTAATCTAAAAAAATATATTAATATGGCCATTAATGGGAGCAAAGCCCACCAAGCTGCAAAATATCCTGATATAACGCAGATAAAAATTGTCAGAAAAGAAAAGACAAATATTTTCATAAAATTATTTAGAAAAGCTCATTTTAAATTTTGCAACGTTTTTCATATCGTTTTCAGTTTTACAATAATTTAGTAGGTAATATTGGCCGGTACGCCATGATTCAATCATTTGATCGTAATATGGACTTCCCGGGTGACCGGACTGTCCACCCGGATATACACCATAGGCTATGGGCCCATCTTTTGTCATTTCCACCGCCATCCGCCAGGAAGGTCCCCACAGCTTTGCTTGTGCATTAATGATATCTTCTGCACCAGACGTCACCAGGTGATATTTACCAAACGCAGGAATTTTGGCAATATGTGCTATACTAGGATCTTTAAAAGTAGCCCAATTTTTTGTTTCTTCAAGATGTGATAGCGTGAAATTCAAAAGAGAATCGAACGCAATTTGTATGATATCTTTTGCAGTTTCTATTTGATTGCTTGATTTTAAATCAAAATAATTCAACTGGCTATTTTTTTTCATCAAAGCGATAGTCGTCTGATCAGAAGGAACGGCTACATTTTTTTTTGTACTGTCTTTAGTAATTTCATCCCATACTAAATGATGAAACCCATCAAACCACAAATCAAAAAACACAGGAGCTACTTTATTGGAATCATAATAATAATTCCAGGATTTTAAACTTTGATATTCTTTTGATTGAATAATTTCTTTTCTGCTAGTATCTATTGCAGCTAAAAAATAGGGAAGTACCGTTTCAGCTTTCAGGCTGTAACTGTTCAATTGCAGATCTCTTAGCTCCTTAATAGTCCATTTTTCTTTACTACTTAATATTCGGTTAATCATAGTTCCTCTATAATTTCTAAAATCGCCATCGTTATAATAGTTCGGAAAACTTTGATCGGTTGATTTCTGATTTGCAGACGCAACAAATCCTCTACTTGGGTTTATAGATTGTGGATTTTTATTCGGTGGGATAAATCCATTCCATTGATTGGAGGAAATACTTCCGTCTTGTACAAATCGGCCTTGTTGGTTTTTTTTGATAGGCATTTTTCCCTGGGCAGTTATTGCAATATCTCCTTCAGCAGATGCAAATGCAAAATTTTGTGCGGGGTAAGGAAATTTCTGGATAGCCTTTTTGTAATCTTCCAAATCTTTACCTTTATTAAGTTCCAAAAAAACATCCAATTCACAGGATGAAGAAGGTTCATTGACCACCCAATGCATGGCTAATCCATATTTTGAATGTTTCGGATCATTATAAATTACAGGGCCCCAAACTGTTTGAACAGTTGATTCAATATGGGCCTTTTTATTTTTAATATAAATCGTATCATAGGAATATTGAACATCGATCCATTGATCATCATATTTATATTTCTTCATACTGGTATCCTGCCATTGTATTTGGTACCAATCCATGACATCCCATCCTGCATTGGTTTGAGTCCAAGCTATATGTTGGTTGAACCCAATAACCACACCTGGCAATCCTGCAAAACCCACACCATAGACGTTTTCCTCCGGTGTCGTAATTTGTTGTTCATACCAAACGCTGGGTAGACTTAATCCTAGATGCGGATCTCCGCACAGGATTGGATTTCCACTGGTAGATTTGCTTACGCCAATGGCCCAATTATTACTGCCCAACCCGGAAGGCTTATGTTCTCTTGATACAGGAATATAACCCACATCAACAGGTTTCGTCGAGAAATACTTTTTAGTAGTATCCAATGGTAGATTCCATGCGGTACCTGATGGTATTACCGGACTGAGCAATGAGTCAAATTCAGGAAATAACCTCTCAAAATCATCTCCAAAATACGTTTTTGCATTCGTCATTTCAATATCATGCTCCCTTCCGCATAATATATCAGACATACCTTTATGATAGAGAGATGATTTATAAGGAGTCCAGGGTTCTGGGTAAAAATCCATTAATTTATATTCGATAGGTAAATTCTTATAGGACAAAGATTGGATATAATGATTGACACCCTCGCAATACGATTCAATCAACGAAAAAGTTTCAGGAAATTTTTTCCAGACGGCTACGCTTTTTTTAGCAGATTCAGCAAACCCTTTTTTTCGTTTCACCCGATCAAATTCTATGGCTCGTTCCCCAATAATTTCACTGATTCGTCCTTCTGTAGCGCGGGTTGAAAAATCCATCTGCCAAAGTCTGTGTTTAGCGTGAATATATCCTTGTAAAAAAAACGCATCTTTTAGATTTTGGGCTATGATGTGGGGCACCAGCCGATCGTCTAAATAAATGGTTCCTTGAACGCCAGAATTTGTTAAGATTTCTTCATTCGATTGAAACGCGTTTTTACCATTTTGCCAAAATCCCTGAAAGGGAGAAAAAAACTTTCCTAATGGTGGAAGTGTATTGTCTTTAACGTTAAGATTATTATTTAGGAAGTATATCCAACTTAAGGAACAAACTAATGAAATGATAAAATAAATAATGCGCATTTTCACATATTAGCGGATAAAATACCAATTTTCAGAATCTGAGATTTTTTCTTCAAAATAATATCCCTCTGAATTAAACGATTTTAGCATGTCTGTTGAAATACTTTTCTTTTGGGCCATGTATCGCACCACCAACCCGCGGGCCTTTTTGGCCGTGTATGATACAAACTGCAATTTACCGTTTTTTTGTTCTCGAAAATGCATATTAATTATAGGTACCGTTATTAAATTTGCTTTTACAGCTGCAAAATACTCTTTCGAAGCAAGATTTATTACCAACTTCGAATTCGATTTATCAACATCTTCATTGATCACCTGGCTGATAGACGGTCCCCAAAATGTATATAAATTTTTTTTCCCTTTTATAGTTAGATCAGTTCCCATCTCTAGGCGATAAGCCTGCATAAGATCCAGCGGCTTTAAAATTCCATATAAGCCAGATAGAATTCGTAGATGCTTTTGACAATAATTTACTTCAATTTGGCTTAACGTTTTCGAATCTAACCCACGGTACACATCGCCCGCAAAAGCATACATGGCCGGTTTTGAATTTTGTCGTGTAAACTCAGCATTAAATGTTAGATTTCTTTTGACATTTTCCTGGGCTAACTTTTCACTAATGTCCATCAGTTTCATCAAGCTTTTGACGGATTTCTTGCGAAGCACTTCTATAATTACTTGCGACTGATTCCAAAGTCTTGGGGTATCCGTAGAATGAATCAATGGATCTGTTTTAAAGTCTAAATCCTTTGAAGGAGAAATCAAAAAAATCATTATATTTGTTTTTGCATAGATAAGGTTTTTTTAATAATTCTTTTTACTAATTATCCATTGAAAAATATCTCGTTTTGCCGGCCGACTTTAATGATTATTTTCATCATTATTTCAATAAATAAAGCACCAAGCCAGCATTATTTGGATTATTATAAATTATGTCATGAAGCCGAGTATCAATATTTCATAGGGCATTCGGAGGCAGCAAAAAGCATCTATGAAACAGCGATACAATTAGCGAAACCCTTAGGAAGAGATCTTTATTTTTTATCCAAATGTTATTTATTTCATTGCGATCGACCTAAAATTGAATTATATTTAATGGAAGCTGCACGTGATATTAGATTTGATATTTTAAATAAATTTTTAGTGGATAGTAAAATGTTTGGTAACTGTTATTCAGAGTATGAATTAGATAAATTAATAAGCCAGATTAAACTCCACCAGGAAACTTCCCATTGCAAGGCTGATCAAAGTCTATCTGAATCCCAATGGTCAATTGTTCATCACATTATTTCCAAGCATAAATCACTAAATAACGTATTTAATTTATTTTTAAACCAGGCAGATAAAAAGTTAGATACGCTAGTTGATCAACCAATGGAAAGAGTAGGTCTGCAATCGGAAATAAAAATATTTTTATTAGCCCAAAATTTTCCATTCTATAAAAAGCATGAATTTCATGAAGTGCTATTGGCATATGCATGGGATCAGGAGGTTCTCAATTATCTTTATGACCAATTAAAATTAGGAAATATTGCTCCTTATTTTTATGGAATGATTCTAGAATCCCAATTTAAATTGAAAGGCCAAACTTGTTCCTATTTCATTTTAAGCCGTTTTTGTCCACCGGATACCCATCCGGATATAAAAGAGCAAAGACAGGAAATCGGGATGAGTCTATATTTTGAAGGGGACCGTCTCAGTATGAAAAATACTTACCATCTATTACCTTGGATGGTAAATTAGAATTTAAAACCTAACGTCATTTGGTACAAACTCGATTTAATTTCTTGATTGACCAATGGCTTTACTGCGTCAATAGTTCCATTACCATCCCAATCAGAATTTCCAGTCTCATAGGGTACCAGGCCCTGATCATTCCTTATAGATTGATAGCCAATATCAAGATATAATTTGTTGAATCTAAGACCAAGCCCAGCACTATATCCCAAACTTATTTCATCATCGTTTTTATAGACAGATTGAATACCGATGAGCCCACCCCGTATTCTGAAAATATCCAATGCTATTTCACCCCCAACTCTCAATTGAATAGCTTGATCAAATTGTTTCTTGATATTTTCGTTGAGAAGATTTTGATATTCTAGTTCGGTTTCATTATTGAGGTCAGCAGTAAGATTAAATCGAGAAGCAGCATGATTTGTATAATCTAAATCTGCCGATAAAAATCCATGCTCTGAAACGAATGCCAAGGAAGTAGTTAGCTGCGATGGTGTAATCAGTCGGTAAGTAAAAGATCCAAAGGGAGATTCTTCTTCGTTTGATTGTAATACATTGTTTTGGTCTAAATAATCATAGCGGAGTTTCGTATTGAAATTATCGGACATCCATAAATAACTGCGCGTACTCCAGGCCAATCCGATTCGTATTTGATTCACTGGTTTATAAATGATACCAAGTTTAGCTCGGATTCCACTGACTTGCGATATAAGGTTTTCTTCAAACTCTAATTCTTTAAATGGAGAAAATTCATTGGGTACAGATTCTTGTTCCCGATAAATTTTCTTATATTCATATCGTCCAACTGGGACGCCTATATGAAAACCTACCATCAATTTTTCTTTATAATTCCCTCCAAATCCAATTAGAAATTCATGAGCACTTCCCAATTCTTTCAATTGTTGACTTTTTAAAACTTGGTACTTTTTAAAGGCTAAAAAATCTGTTGTATAAATGGTCATCGCATCATTTGGGTTAGGGTCAAAAATAGCTCCGGTTGAATAAGCTAAACCGGACTCAAAAGCATCAAGGTCATCTGGATGCAAACCCATGCGATTAGGTAAGTTCGGATTCAACGCATTTTCTAAAAATCGATCTGTTATAGAACCTTGAGAAGTACCTTTGAAATAACTGTTAGAACCAAAATTTCCTATATTGTTAATTCCAATGGCAAAATTGAAATTTTCCCAAAAAATTGATCTGGGCCTTGTAGTCAAAACTAACCCTAGACTTGCCAATTGAAATTGATCCGAACTATTTTCCGAAAACGCATTTCCTTCTAATCCAGCCAATTTTGAATTCACGGTATTTAAATGAATTAATCCCGATACGCTCAGATCTGATTTTCGATAGAGGCCAATTCCAGCAGGATTAATACTGATCGCAGAAAAATCACCTCCTAAAGCACCCATGGCGCCTGCGACTCCAATAAATCTTGCAGTACCCTGGGCTCTGGTGTTTGACCATCTCAAAGCATCAGAGCTGATTTGAGAAAATGAAATGATTGGAATAAACATTAGAAGAATCCCAGTAATTTTAAATGATTTCATACATTATTTTTTAATCATTGTAATAGCTATAAAAAAATGGGTGACAAAAGCATCATTGCCACCCATCGAATATTATTTTCTGCTGTTAAGTTTACCTGGGAGATTTTTTACCTTCAGAATGACTGTCCGTATTAGATTTTGGTGGAGCACTTTGACTTCTTTGCGGTGGTGGTGAAGACCTTGGGCTTTCCATGCTTCTATTTTCCCGAGGTGGCGTATAGCTTTCTTTCTCTTTCGGCTGATGGTCCCGTGGACGATCATTGTATTTTGGTTCATGGCGTTCCTGAATCCTTGGGACGTCTGTATTTTTGTTTGGCCTAAGTTCCGGTTCTGAATGCTCCATTTTTCTTTCAGGTTTGAATTCTCTATTAGGTCTATGAAGTTTCTCAGATTCTTTCTCAATAATACGTGGAGGTTCTGATCTATCATTCCCTCTATCATTTGAGGTTCCCGGTTCTGATTTTTTTACCCGAGATGGAGGTGGTGTATAAGGTACATCATTTAAACCACCTGGTTTTATAGAATTTTTTCGATCATTTGGATTTTTATAACCATTATTTACTGGAGAATCTCCATCAGCACTGATGATCTTTCTACCAGGATTTGGCGTTATCCCTACAGTTTTTCCAGGAATCACTTGGTCGGTTGGTTTAAATACCCTTGGTTTGAATTCAGGTTTATACACTTTATAAACTGGGCCTCTTTTGGAGGTAGTAACTACCCCATGGCCTCTACTCCCAAAATAGCCATTATCGTTGTTCACGTTATGGTTATTGTTTCCATCATTCCAATGACTTCCGTGTCCTCCTTGGCTACCATGATGCCCATTATAACCCCAATAGTTTCCGTGGTCGTAATAATTATAACCCCAAGGATCGTAAGGTCTATAATAATAACGATACACATAGGTATAAGGGGAATATCCATAGCAATAATCCCAATGATGCCAATAAGAATGATTGTTCCATCTACTCAATCGGTTCCAGCGTCTCCACTTATAATAGTCGTGATAACCGCCATAGCCTGAATAAATATCACGATCCCCATACCATGGATCATAACTATATGGGTCATAATGATAATAACTTACATAGTATGGATCGTAAAAATCAAATCGTGATCTATTTGAATGGAATCGTTTTATTCTTGAAGAATAATAATAATCATATTCTTTGTCTAACTCAGCAAATTCATCATCATAAAATTCATCGGAGTTACTATTTCCTTCCAAGTTTTCATCTGATTCAATTTCACTTGTAGTAATGATTACTTCTCGATCTGTATCCTTGTCCGGATCATAATAAATATCATCAAATTGTGCATAAAGAATTGGACACATCGAGAGGAGTGTTGCCAATAAAAAATATCGAAACAATTGAATTTTCATATTTTACTTATTAATGCGTGCATTTGTAAAGATTTGATAACGGATGCAATTTATTACTTTTGCACCCAGACTATCGTTAAAATCGATTTAAGATTTAAAAAAGGAATGTTAAAATTTTTAACGAATATGCAGATAATGCCATCGTGATGGTATAAACAAAATTGTAAGCAAAAGAATTCAAAATGGCTAAGGAAATCACCCTAAGAAGCGAAGATTATTCACAATGGTACAATGATTTAGTGTACAAGGCCGGACTAGCAGATCAATCAGCAGTCAGAGGGTGTATGGTTATCAAACCGCATGGCTATGCTTTGTGGGAAAATATGCGGGATGTATTGGACAAGATGTTTAAAGATACTGGGCATGTAAATGCCTATTTTCCACTATTCGTTCCAAAAAGCTTATTTGAAGCTGAAGAAAAAAATGCTGAGGGATTTGCGAAAGAATGTGCCATTGTGACTCATTACAGACTAAAGGCAGATCCTAACAATAAAGGAAAATTGATAGTGGATCCAGAGGCAAAACTAGAAGAGGAATTGATAGTAAGACCCACCAGTGAGGCCATTATTTGGAATACTTACCGCGACTGGATACAGTCGTATCGACAATTACCTTTACTTATAAATCAATGGGCTAATGTCGTGCGATGGGAAATGCGTACCCGGCCATTTTTGAGAACGACGGAGTTTTTGTGGCAAGAAGGTCATACGGCACATGCGACACATGATGAAGCTATGAAAGAAGCCCAATTGATCCATGAAATTTACAGGAAGTTTTCAGAAGAGTATATGGCTATGCCTGTGGTCAAAGGGGCGAAAACTGAAAATGAACGCTTTGCCGGTGCGGAGGAGACTTATACGATAGAAGCCATGATGCAAGACGGAAAAGCATTACAAGCTGGGACATCACATTATCTGGGACAGAATTTTGCGAAAGCATTTAATGTGAAATTTTTAAATGAAAATAATCAGGAAGGGTATGTTTATGCAACTAGCTGGGGTGTATCTACTCGTTTAATTGGTGCATTGGTTATGACACACTCTGATGATGATGGACTGATTCTACCTCCCAGATTAGCCCCATTACAAGTCATCATTATTCCGATACCCAAGCCAAGCCCACAAATACAAGAAGTTGCAGAAAAGATGCTGATTGAATTGAAAGCGAAAGGCATTCGCGTACAATATGATCAAGATGAGAAAAACAGACCAGGGTATAAGTTTGCAGAATATGAATTAAAAGGGGTACCCATACGGATTGGCATTGGTACTAGAGATTTGGATAAAGGGGTAGTAGAGATTGCCAGAAGGGACACCAAAGAAAAAACGTTTATATCCGTTAATGAGGCCATAAATTATACCATCAAATTATTAGATGAAATTCAATCTAATTTATTTCAGAAAGCGTTAGCCCTTCGAGAAGCGAATACATATTTTATAGATACCTGGGAAGAATTTGAATCGAAAATTGACATGGGAGGTTTTATATATGCACATTGGGACGGGAGTTCAGAGACAGAAGATTTGATTAAAGAAAAGACTAAAGCGACTATTCGATGTATACCTTTTGATCAAAAACCGGAAGAAGGGGTCTGTATATTGACAGGAAAGCCGAGCAAAGGCAGGGTCTTATTTGCAAGAGCCTACTAAATTATATTCAGTATAATCCGATTTGCCATGGTTTCCATTTGTAATTTATATAAGAAAACGTTCCTTTGGTCAATTCCTTATTTAAAAATAATAATCCCCACCGGGAAGTTTCCAGACTTGTTTGAATTTCTGGCCAACTAATCATTTTATTCCAAGCTTGGTACATTCCTTTTGACCAATGTATATCGTCCAAAAGAATTATTCCTTTTGGTTGGAGCTTAGGAATAAGTTGTTTAAGGTAAAATAGTGTGGGTTCATATTGATGGTCTCCATCTAAAAATACCAAATCATAGTAAGATGGGGTATCGTCTTTTAAAAAATTTTCAAAAGTGTCATGGATGACATGTGCATTTTGCAATGCATGCTGATTTATTATTTCAACCGCTTTTTGTTGGAAAAATGAATTTCCCTCCACGCATTGAACCACACCCATAGGATTAGCTAGAGCCATGGACAAACTGCTCAGACCAACACTCGAACCAAGTTCTAAAATTTTTGAGGAATTTAAAAATTTTACTAATCGATATAATTCAAAGCAAGAAGCTAATGGGCTAATTGCTTTTATTGTAAATTCAGCCACTGTTTTTCCATTTTGTAAATGTTTTCTCGCAAAAGGATCATCGGGTATAATTGAGGTATCTTCTCTCAATTGTTTGTAGCAAATTTTAATTTTTTCAAAATCTGCATTTTGAGTTTTACTTAGAAATACATCTTCTATTAGGTCGGTTAAAAATGGAGAATGAATTTTAAATGGTGTTTGTGCACGGAGATAGTAATTGAAATAAATTGTGCACCGATCTAAGTACTTTCCCATGAATTAACCTTTTTTATATATTAAAAATATATATATTTGTATTTTTATTACAAGTGAAGTATGCAAAGTAAATCGCTTTATTTGGTTTTTATCTGGCTTTTCATTGTAGGGGTTGATACCCTAATTATAGCACAAGTTAAGTTTATAGAGATCCAGTCTGAGCACCGTTTTAATAGTGGCATAATTACCGCCATTGCAGATATGAATGGCGATGACGTAGACGACCTGATAGTGGTTGATCAAGCAAAAAAATTATGGTTGGGGCTTAATTCAGGAAAAGCTTATTTTTTTTGGGAAGAGCTACCGTTTGAGAGTAATGTGACTCTTTGGTCTTTGGCCGTGGCTGATCTTGATAGAAATGGATATAATGATATAGCAGTTAGCGGGCATGGGGATGGTGTATGGGTCCTCTATCAGGACGAACTGGGATTTCGAACGGAGCTATTGGCCAAATCCAAATTTTTTCCACAGGCGTTAACTTTATGTGACATCAATGTGGATGGTTATGTGGATCTGACGGTGTGTGATGATAATGCTCAAGCCAAGATTTACTTGAATGATCGAAAAGGCCTTTTAATTCAGGATACTACCTTCATAGATTTATCATTGCCCGAGACGCTAAGGGAAGCTGGAAATTATGGATGTATGTGGTCTGATTTTGACATGGATGGGGATTTGGAATTGTATTTGTCCCGATGTCGCGGGGGTGTGACCGATCCCGAAGATTGGCGACGCCGCAATTTATTTTATACCAGGGAAAATGGAAACTTTGTAGAAAGAGGAGCAGCGTATAACATTGCAATAAAAGACCAAAGTTGGTGTTCAGCTTCGGGTGATTTGAATGGTGATGGATTACCAGATTTGGTAGTATTGAATCATTATTCTCCCAGCATTGTATTGAAGCAAAAGCATGACCACACGTTTGAAGATGTTACGATAGCTTCTGGGTTAAATTTTCCTGGAATACCTATTCAGCTGGCTTTGGAGGATTTCGATCTCGATGGTAATTTGGATATTTTAATATCAGGTACGACCATTGAATTATGGTTGAATGATGGAAATATGAAATTTACCAAATCAATTTTAGACATAGGTGAACGATCGTTTTCGTCTTTTTCTGTCGGAGATTTTAACATGGATGGTTTTCCAGATATCTATTCTTCATACGCCAACTTATTAAATGTAGCTAACAATCAAAGAGACCGAATTTGGCTTCATGTTAAAAATGCAAATCATTCGATTGGATTTCATTTAAGATCTAACATTTCCAATCCGAATGCCATTGGAACTAAAATTATTTTATTCTCAAATGGTAAACAACAAATTCGGGAAGTAAAATCAGGTGAATCTTATGGTGTACAAAATAGTTTGAATCTCAGATTTGGATTAGGGAATATACAAATGGCAGATTCCATTCATGTAATCTGGCCGTCGGGTAATCAGGATGTCTATTATCAAATCCAAGGGGATCAATATTATTTGCTCATTGAAAAAGAGTGTTTGCTTATTAAACCGAATTTTGACTTATCCAAAGATCTGGTGATGTGTGCCGCTGACACTATTGACCTGGAAGCAACTGAAAAAGTTGATTCTGTAGTTTGGAATACTGGAGCAGTGGGTCCTAAGATTACTATATCGAAACAAGGTGTTTATTTTTTTCGTTACAGAAATGAACAGCAGTGTATGGTAAGTTCCTATCCTATTGGATTAATTGTGGAGCCAACCGAAGAAGCTCGGTTAAATATAAATTTTGAGCGAATTATTTGTGAAGGAGATGAATTAAAATTAACGGTACCAAATTATCATCAGTTTATTTGGGAAGATGGATCAACTGGAACTGAGCGATTGGTCCATGAAGAGGGCATATATTATTCTCGCGTTCAGGGATTGTGTTCTGAATTATTCACGGATACGCTGCTTTTGAGAAAGGGGATAGTGGATGAATCTACAAATATTCCGGATGTAAAAATTACCGCTCCTAAAAGAGTTCTCTTAGATGCGGGACTTGAACAAACCATTTGGTGGGAAAATGAGATTTCGACAGACACGTTGTTTATAGGCAGAGAATTTCAAACACCGCGAATTGAAAGTAGTCGTTCATATTGGTATTCAAATTTTCAATACACAGATTATCAGTTTGTGCATGGTGGTTTGTTGCACCCAGAGTATGTATCTAGTCCTAATCCATCACCAAATTTGAGCCCCGGACTGACATTTATTGCGGATGGCAATTTTATTCTAGATTCTGTTACGCTATTTACAAAAAGAGCGGGTGAACGAATTATTGAACTTCAATCAATTTCTAAAGAAATTTTGGAAAAAAGGACAATTTTTCTGCAAGAAGGAAAAAACACAGTCTATTTAGGATTTGATTGTAAGGCAGGGGGCAACTATATCCTTATTACCAATATTGAAAAGAACCAAGAACAGTTTCAATCCAACGGTCCACTCCTAGAGCGATCTGACAAAGGTTTTAGTTACCCAATCTATATTCAGGATAAATGCCGAATTCTTACGTCTACATTAGGGAATCGATATTATTACTTTTTTTATGACTGGGTCATTCAGCCTGATCCTCATGTTTGTAGTGCGAAAAGAAAGGAAGTAAAAATAGAACTGACTCCAACCATTATAAACAATCCTAATGAAGATGTTGAGATTACGTTGAGTTATCGTGACTTGGATAATATTCTCATAGTTAATAATCCATTATTGGAGGACTTAGAATTGTTGCTTTACGATATTCATGGGATTCCATTAAATCAACTACGTGCGAATCCAGGCATTTCGAACCATGAAATAACGGATTTAATTTCGGGTGTTTACCATGTTACTGTATATAAAAGAAATAAAAAAATCGAAATAAAAAGAGTGCTTATTTTTAGATAGGAGGTGGTTTTAAAATACAAAAGCCTTGTTTTCAAGGCTTTTGTAAGGGTGGAAGACCGGGCTCGAACCGGCGACCTTCGGAACCACAATCCGACGCTCTAACCAGCTGAGCTACAACCACCATGATCCTTTCGCTGGATTAAGAACGCAAAAGTAACCAATTTTTTAAATTTGAGGAATCGAAAACATCCTATTTAAGTTTTGGCTAAATTCGTTAAATGGATTCAAGTAATACCATATTCTCTACGGATGAATTGATTGTGACAATGATGCAATCAAATCAGGAAGGTTGGGTGGAGATATTGTTTCAAAATTATTATGAAAGTTTATTTCTGAAAATTTACCGAATCATTCCAGCAGAAGAATTAGCAGCGTCCATCATTCAAGACGTATATTTTTTACTTTGGTTAGAACGCGAATATATTAACGAACTTTTTTCATTAACCGCATGGCTCAATAAAAAGGTTTATGAAAAAATATTAGCTGCCATCCATTCTAGAAAAATACGTTTTGATCTATATGAATTAAAACCTGATCTAACATCAAATAGGATAACTTCCATAGTTAGGATCAAAGATAATTCCAGGAATGAAAAGATATATGAACTCGTGGATACACTGGAACAACCTGAAAGGATAATTTTTGCGTTAGGTCGATTTGAAGAAAAGACAACTAATGAAATTGCAGCGGAATTGGGAATTTCCAAAGATATTGTTACAGATCATATGATCAAATCCTTATCCTTTCTAAATAATGAAGCGCAGTAAGTCATGTTTTTAAGAATTGCAAATGCATTAATTAAAATTCGTTTTTATTCAGCATGAAAGAAGACTTACTAATATATAAAAGTTTATCACATCAAATTACTGAAGACGAACGAATAGCGTTGAAATCCTGGATATCGTTAGCGGTAAAAAATGAAGCCAAATTCCTTCAATGGAGAGAAACCTGGGAAATAAGTGGAAATTATTTGAGTGACATGAGGTTGGATATTGAAAATCCATTGCAAAAGTATAAAGAGCACCTTGAACATGAGCTACAAAAATTAAAAAGTGAGCAATCCATTTCTGAAACCACACAATGGATATCGTGGAAGACTCTTTTAATTTTGGTACTTATAGTTGGCATCCTAATGGTCGTCTATTTCATTAAAAATTAGTTTTAAATTTATTCTTATTTGGATCGGTGAAGCCGAGCCTAGCGTAGAATTTTGTAAATAGTTCGATATTTTTCAACTCACGCTGTATATTTGCCCCGAATTAGGAGGAATGGCAGAGTGGTTGAACGCGGCGGTCTTGAAAACCGTTGACTGTAACAGGTCCGGGGGTTCGAATCCCTCTTCCTCCGCACTTCTCTGTGCATGGATAACATTTTAGATGAGACAATTATATTCGTTTTGGCATAGGTTATCATTAGACCCAATTATTTCATGATTGTGTCCAGAGAATATTAAATTTTTCACATTATACGATTCCAATAGGTTCCTACATTTTTAATCATGATACACATTGATAAATTTTTAAAAGGAGTTTATCTAGTTTCCTCATATATTCTTGAATGATTTGATTTTCGGGTTTTATCACCCATTTCCCTTATAGAGTGCTAGTTTGAAAAATTCTTTCCCGTTTATATAGCTCCACATTATAGTTTTGTATAATTATCATTCTACATTTATTAGAAGGATTTACTTAGGAAAAAAGCGTTTTGAATTTAATTTTGGCCACAAATTTCAAAAGCAACCTATAGAATGTCAGTGGTCTTGACAAAGGCTAAGGTAAAACGATTGAATATAATCAAAAAATAGAGTTAATTTGCGGAATAGTTCGCTAATCTTCAACGGCAAGGTTAGTAAAAAAGGTCAACTTAACTTTTTACCCATATTGATGGTCGCTCAAGAACTTAGTAAATGAAGGCATTAACTTTAAATTTAATTTGTTTATTCCTTGTAGTCTGATAGATAAGGTTATTCAAATTAGATATTTTACTAATATTAAAAATACCCTTATTGGAGTATATTTTTACAGACGACCCGGCGGTACTTTTGCTGAGTAGTCCAAATACTGATTTTGGGAAAATCTAATCCGATAGAAGCAATTTGGTTTGATTTCTCTGTTAACGAAGCAATATTCAATTTTTTTAGTGTAAATGATGTACCATAGTGTATGTTGTTTAATTGTATGTATGAAAAGTATTCATTTTAATTAAAAACCAAAACATGATGAAAAAGGTATCCAAATTTTTTAGCTTAGTTGCATTGCTCTTATGGGGATCTGTAGCTTTCGCTCAATCTGTAACTGACTTAAGTGGGTTTACTGCTCCTAACACTCCTCAGTCTGCTGTGCGATGTGATATAGAACTGCCCGATTATGGCTTTGCAGCTAACGGTAACTGGTTAGTTAGTACCAGAAATGCAAATTTTGTAGGCCCAGGAGCTAGTGTTGAATTAGCTAATGACTTTACTGTTCCTTCTTATAATGTATCAGGCCAAAAAGTGGTTTCTGTAGATTATTTAGGAGTGCAAGTATTTGCCGAACCAGATGCTTGGGAAATTAAGTTTATGTTGCCTGTTGGTCCTGGAAGTACAGGTGGTCCATCTTTAAGCAATCTATTAGTAGCACCGGGAAATAGTTCAGCTGGTATTGTTACCTATGAATTCAACGGCCCGTTCCAAATTGTTTTTGGAACAAGATATTGGACAGCTTGCGTTGGTGTCAACACACCACAAAATAACGCAGTAGCCAGATGGGAATGGGATGGAACCAATGCCAATGCTCAAACTGGAGATCAAACTCACGTAAGATATCAGCCAGCAGGTGTTTGGGGAGGTGCAGCTTGTGCTTATTGGACTCCAAAATCATCTTGTGCGTTCTTAGCAAATGCAGGTCCGCCTAATCAAGCTATGAGGTTCAATGTTTGTAGAAATGCAAATGTAACTTTAGGAGGTAACCCAGTTCCAACTATGACTCAGTGGGGTTTCTTCTTATTTGGATTAGTATTGTTGACTTTAGCAGTTGTTACAGTTTATAATACGTATTCAAGAAGAGTTAAGGCATAATAAACAAACGCTTCAACTACTTAAAATTTAATTATTTATTTTTTGAATAATTAAAGGTTTTTATTAAGAGAGCTGGAGGATTAAGGAAAAGATGAGGTTGCCTTTTGATAAATCAGTTTTTGATAGGGCTTTCTGGATATCTTTTTTATTGGCCTTGTTAGGTTGGCTACTAATATTTCTAATCTGGGGTGAATTCACTACTGCAGACATTGTAGGAATGTTTATAGCAATGCCGATTTTGGCTTATCTGATCCATGTCCTCATGTTATTCAATAAATAATATAAAATAAAAAAAGACGGAATTTATTTCCGTCTTTTTTTATTTATACCCATAATTGTCATTAGTCGAAGACCTAATGACAGCTTTTAAATATCCATACTTTTCGACAAACCAAAAAGTATGATTTTTTCGGCGGAAACCCATAATACTCAAGGGCTATTGTCATTAAGCACTCACTACCTGACAATTTTCAGTTTTTATTAACATCGTACTGTGAAAATTCCAAACTAGCTCCCGTTTAAATTAGGTAATTTTACTCTTTGATATAAGTCAGCAAAGGATGAAAAATATTTATAGGCATTTCTATATACTCTTCACGGCATTAACTATCATCTCATGTAAGAAGGAATCCGAAAAAAATGAGGAAAGTGGTAATATGGGTTTTAGCCTTATCCCTTATACTGAATCCGCTTTAACGTTTAGAAATCAACTAACCGAGAATAGGGAATTCAGTTTTTTAACGTTCCATTACATGTACAATGGTGGAGGAGTAGCGACAGGGGACATCAATAATGATGGATTGACGGATATTTATTTTACAGGCAATCAGGTTCCGGATCGCCTGTATCTCAATAAAGGTAATTTGAAGTTTGAAGACATCAGCCAGAAATCAGGAATTGATAAAATAATGCATGGATGGCACACAGGGGTTGTGATGGTTGATATCAATGGAGACAATTATCTTGATATTTATGTCTGCAGGGGCGCTAATCCTGAACCTGATAGCTTACGAAGGAACCTTCTTTTTATAAACCAAAAAGACGGCACTTTTGAAGAACAAGCCAAATCCTATGGAATTGATGACATCGGATTCTCTATCCAGGCTGTTTTCTTTGATTATGATAATGATAACGATTTAGACTTGTTTGTCTCCAATCGACCTAATTTATTTTCACTTTTAGTGGATGACATCATTTTGGGACGCAAAAATGCGCCAGATGTGAATAAAAGTCAACTTTACCGAAATAATGGTAATGAAACATTTACCAATGTTACTAAAGAGATGGGCATGAATGAGAATTATGGTTATGGTTTATCGGTAACTACGGGAGATTTTAATAATGATGGTTTTCAGGATATCTATCTCGGCAATGATTTTACTGAAAACGATTATTGTTGGATAAATAAAGGGGGAAAACAATTTGTGGAGAGTATTCGTGTAATCACCAATCACACACCTTTTTATTCCATGGGTACTGATATCAGCGATATAAATAATGATGGCCTTGAAGATATCCTCACGGTGGAAATGTTGGCTGAAGATTACTGGCGAGCTAAGGTCACTATGTCGCCAATGGTGCGTGGTGTTGAATTTGATGATTTATATTTCAGCGGGAAAGTACATCTTCAATACATGCAAAATGTAATGAATTTGAATATGGGCAATGGTCATTTTGTGGATGTCGGTCAATATTGTGGATTAAAAAATACAGACTGGAGTTGGTCTATACTGGCCACTGATTTTGATAATGATACTTATCGGGATATTTTTATCACCAATGGGTATAAACGAGATGTATTTGATAATGACGCAAGGGCAAAAGCGGAGAAACAATTGAAAGAAGAAATAAAAAATCATCCGCATGGGACCAATTTGCCTCCCGTCTTAAGCATCCTGGATAATTACCCTTCAGTGAAATTGGTTAATTATATTTACAAGAATGAAGGGAATCTGAAGTTCACCAAAAAAATGACAGAATGGGGAATTAATATACCCAGTTGGTCAAACGGGGCGGCAACTGCAGATTTTGATAATGATGGAGATCTAGATATAGTTGTTAATAATGTAGATGATTATCCTTATTTATATAAAAATAATCTGGATGGATCGAATAATTCCTGTCGGATAAAATTGGAGGGTCCAGCATTAAATACTGCAGGAATTGGAGCTATTGTGGTTCTTACATCAGATAGCATTACGATCACGGAACAATTTAAAGTGGTAAGAGGATATTTATCTTCTGTGGAACCCATCATACATTTTGGCATAGGTACCAGGAAAACTGTAGATGAAATAAACGTAACGTGGCCTGATGGGAAAACAAGCACTGTAAAAAATGTTAAAGCCAATCAGATTGCCACCATATCTTATAAAAATGCCCAAGTTATAAAGCAGGAAAATAAGATAGCTGACCCATTATTTAAAGAGATTACCAAAGAGGCCATAGTGCCTGCTTTTATCCATCAGGAAAATAATTTTAATGATTTTAGAATTCAGGTTCTATTACCCCATAGACTTTCATGGAATGGACCTCCTATAGCAGTTGGGGATCTCAATAATGATCAATTGGAAGATTTTTTTGTTGGGGGAGCCAGTGGACAAGCAGGGGCTATTTACATTCAGGATGGGAATGGAAAATTTAATAAGAAATCAACGGCTATTTTAGAACAAGATAAAGAGCAAGAAGATACCGGAGCCTGTTTTTTTGATGCGGATGGTGATGGAGATTTAGACCTTTACATGGTGAGCGGTGGAACAGAAAAACCTGCTAATTATACCTATTACCAAGACCGGTTGTATTTAAATGACGGTAAGGCAAATTTTACAAAATCAAAAGGGCTACCAAAAATTGGAATTTCAGGAAGTTGCGTCAAACCATTTGATTATGATCAAGATGGTGATCTGGATTTATTTGTGGGTGGTCGAGTAATTCCCAATTATTATCCTTATCCAAGTAATAGTTTTATTTTAAGAAATGATAAAGGAAAATTCACGGATGTTTCCACGGAAATAGCTCCATGTCTTACCAAGTTAGGTTTAGTCACTGACGCCGTAATAGTGGATATAAACAAAGATAATTTATTGGACATTGTCGTTGTGGGCGAATGGATGCCATTGACTTTCTTGATACAAAAGGATGGTCAATTCTATAAAGATTCCACGCAATTTTCAATACCATCTTCAAAGGGTTGGTGGTTTAGAATAATAGAAGCAGATATGGACTCCAATGGTGAAAATGATTTTATTGTTGGGAATATTGGACTAAACTATAAGTTTTCAGCATCTGAAGAAAAACCTTTTGAAGTATATGCCAATGATTTTGATGGAAATACCACTTACGATGTATTTCTGGCGAAGCATTTAAAGAATAGGGTAGTACCCATACGTGGACGACAATGTGCATCCGAACAATTACCAGACGTCATAAATAAGTTTCCTACGTATAGAGCCTTTGCAGAAGCTAATATTGAAGACATTTTGGGTGAGAATATAGGCAAAGCCATTCATTTACAGGCCAATACTTTTGCCACCACCGCCTTCCTTAGAAATGGAAATTCATTTAAGGCTGTTGTGCTACCTTTGGAAGCTCAATTGAGTGCGACGCAAGGAATCATTTTTGATGATTTTACAAAAGATGGACAAAGTGATATTCTGATAGCGGGCAATTGGTGTGCAGCAGAATATGAAACTCCGTGGGCTAACCAGGGAATTGGCAGATTGTTTGTGAACCAAGGAGATCAAAAGTTTAAGGCCATGATGCCGAAAGAATCCGGTTTTTTTGTAAAAGATGATGTCAGACATTTGGCGTCTATTAAATTGGGAAAAAACAAAAAGAAAGGCGTATTGGTCAGCTCGAATAATAATATTTTGAGATTATTTGAATTAAAGTAAAGATAGTTAACATGATAATTAAATGTAGTCAGAGATTATCTCTCTTTCTTAGTAGTATATTTATTTTGACCTTGTTAGGATGCCTAGGGGAACGACCGGTAATGACACCTACGGATTTTTCCAATATTATTTTAAAAGCTGCTTTTACTAAAGATAGCGCACTAATAAAAAGATTAATTCCAACTCGAACAAAGTGTATGCAAACAATGGCGCTAGGAAAAATTGGCGTAAATGAAAAAGAGAGGGAGCTAAAGTATATTAATGATAATGAAAATATGCAATTAGTTCAAGATTCTGTCATGTACTACTATAGAAATCTTTTAAGCAAAATTGAAAAATATAATATCAAAGAATTCAAATTTGATACCGTGGATTTTAATAATTATTTTGATTCAAGGAGACCTTATTTAAGATTGGATGTGAATGGATTTATCAATCAGGATACTAATAAATATATCTTTGTAGTGCATGGAGCTTTCTTAATGACTGATGGTTGGAATTTAGGAATGATGGATATCGTTCCACCTGAGGAAGTCATTTTGATAAGAACCTTGGATCAAGAACGGGCCAGAATTTTGAGTGAACGATTGGCAAGAGAGAAACTCAAAGACAGTTTAGATAAAATTAATTTAAGTAGTCAACCAAAAAATGTGGAATAAACTTAGTCCCATCGTTAGATTTTTTATTGCATTTATTGGACTTTTGATCGTTTTTTACGTCTTTTATTATTCTGCGTTATATACGGAGATACTCATGCCACCCTATCTTAACTTCCTGGCTGGACTTTCGACAAAAATTATCAACCTATTCGGTTTCCATGCTGAAGTAGAAGCGGATAAAATAATTTCAGCTGATTTTGGGGTAAGTATTAAAGGTGGATGTGATGGAATGGAGGCTACCGCTCTATATTTAATAGCCATTGTAGCATTACCATTAATTTCCACAAAGCACAAACTAATTGGTATCGCCTCAGGTTTAGTCATTCTTTTTATGTTAAATATTGTTCGTATTGTCGGTTTATTTTTCGCAGGAATTTATTGGCCGGCTGGTTTTGAATTTTTGCATTTGCAAGGAGGCGTGATTGTTTTTATAATGATCGCTGTAATTTTATGGCTCATTTGGGCCAATTGGGTATTTAATCAAAAACCTGACATTGAAATGAAATGATTAAACCGATTATAAAATTTGCGCTATTTTTTTTTCTATTTTATGCTTTTATAAGTTTACTAATTTCGAACCAACAATTTTCAACACGTTATCATTCCTTTTTTAAATCTTCGTTAGCAACTGTAGTCGGAATTATCTTGCCTTCTGCACATATTGAAACACAAGATGTTTTGGATGAAAAAGGCAAGCTCAGCTTGAACAGACTTTATCTCGTTTTCGGTAATCCGGTAGTGATTGAACGGGAAATTAACCAAGCTCGATTAAATAAACTATCTGAGATAAAGGTTTCCACCTTTTCAAGGCAATTCTTAGTGTATGAATTTTTTATAGTACCTATTCTTTTTTTAGTAAGTCTGTTCGTGGCCACTCCGATGAATTGGAGGCGAAAAATTTTGTATCTAGCCGTTTCTTTAGGTATCCTCATAATATTTCTATATAGTAAGGCAAGTGTATTCACATTATACGCTATATCAGAAAGCAGAATAGGTATTTATGAGTTGTCAAATAATACTATGCAATTTTTAGCTAGTTTGATTTCAGCACTGTCGTTAGGTTTTAGTGTAGTGTTATGCTTAGTAATTTGGTTAATTCTAGGATTTAAAAACAGTACTTTTTTGTATTCATTTAAAGCATTTTTTAAAAGTAAACAAGCATGAAGCAATATTTGATTTTAGTAGTAATAATACTCATTCAATGTAAATCTAGCGAAAATTGGACCTCGCTGAATGATGAGACCTGTAGCAAATATGCGTATGGAAAACTGGAGGCCAGACATTTATTGTCGGATCCTGAGAAAGCTCTTTTATTAAAGCATAGCATCAGGATACATGAATTCATTATTGATAACTATTACATGGGTAGTTGGCCAAAGAATTTTAAAATGCAGCAATTATCACAATTACCTATTAAAAGCTTATATCCTTCCGAAAATGCGGATAAATTAGCCGGTGGGATTACTGAACAAATGCTTTTTGATATGGCGGTTACGCCAGGGGAAAGTATGGTTTTACTTCAAACAATTGGACCTGTTCAGAAAGAAGATGTTGAGCGATTTGGTAAATTATTATTTGAAAAAGATAATTTTTATCGAATGAATGTCAACCATCAAAATTTAAAAAAATTACTGGATTTTCCTTGTTTACGAATGATGAGTATACTAAAGGAAAATAATGAACCAGAGTCTTCAGAAAATGAAAAAGAGTAAACTTATGAACTATTATCAAATTCTTTTAAGCGTATTAGTAATTTGGTCTACGCAAAGTAACCTTTTACTGTCTCAGAAAACGTTTCAGGTGAAAAATTATTATGAGAATATATCGAAATACTCACGAGCAGATTTAACAGAGTTTAATGATGAGGAAGTTCTGCAGAATTGCTTTTATAGAATTTTGGATTTTGGACACATTTTGTCCAACGCAGAAAAAGCCGTACTGAGGGGTTCCGGCATTCGTATTTATGATTATTTATACGAGTATAAATATTTGGCCCGTATTGAAAAGAATTTATCAAGGAATGTATCGCCACAAGGATTAAAAAATATCTATAGTATTCCGAACGAGCTAAAACTATCAGAAGCACTTTACTATGGAGAAGACTGTACTGGAGGATCAGGATCACATGAATACATGATCCAATGGATGCCGGATATTGAATTGGCTAAAGTGAAGGAATACCTGCAAAAAAGTAATTTAAATTATTCTGACATCTATGAATTGTATAGAGTTATTTATGTTGGATTATCTAAAAAAGATATAAACGATATTTCTAAACTGCCGTGGGTCATGTATATTTCTTGTAAACCTCAAAATGGTGAGCCAGAGGATCGGGAAGGAAGGAATTTACATCGTGTAAATATGATAAGTAATAATTTCAAAGAGCAATTATTTTACGATGGTGCCGGAGTTAAAGTCTTAGTAAGAGATGATGGACAAGTAGGTCCTCATGAAGATTTTAAAAATCGGATTACTAATGAGGTATATGGAGATTTTGGAACCCATGGAGATATGGTAAGTGGTATATTATGTGGTGCCGGGAATATTGATCCAAATGTACAGGGAATGGCTCCAGCAGCGGAATTATTTGTGATTCCTTATCAATCAGACTTTTTGGATCAGACCTTGGATTTACATACAGATAAAGGTGTGGTTATAACAAATTCATCTTATAGTGATGGTTGTAATGCTGGGTATACCATCGGAACCCAAATTGTAGAAAAACAAATTTTTGAGCATCCAAATTTGCTTCATGTTTTCTCTGCAGGAAATTCAAATAATCTGGATTGTGGATATGGTGCGGGTAATCAGTGGGGAAATATTACAGGCGGACATAAAATTGCAAAAAATTGTCTTACCGTTGCAAACATTAAGCTGGATGGTACTATAGATCCCAGTTCTTCAAGGGGTCCGACAAAAGATGGGAGATTAAAACCTGAAATATCTGCAAGAGGTAATGGGGAACCTTCAACATTAGATGGGAACCGATATCAGACGGGAGGGGGGACTTCTGCGGCTTCTCCAGGCGTGGCAGGTACTGCGGCACTTTTATATCAAGCGTATAAAGAAATGAACCTTAACCAAAATCCTGAATCTGGACTTATCAAAGGGATTCTGATGAATACGGCTACCGATATTGGTACGCCTGGCCCAGATTATATATTTGGTTTTGGAATTACGGATGCATATCGCGCGTACAAATTATTGTCGGAAAAAAGATATAGTAGGAGAGTAATAAGTCACCAAGAGATCATAGATACTATGATTCATGTAAATGTTGAAAGTTCACTTTTAAAAATTATGATTTATTGGCCAGAAAGGGAAGCCTCATTATTATCACCCAAAGTATTGATTAATGATTTAAACCTGGAAGTTACAGATCCCGATGGAACGTTAATTTTGCCATTAGTGCTGGATCCTAGCCCAGACATTATGACACTTACTGAGGGTGCCAAACCTGGTATTGATACATTGAATAATTTTGAACAGGTCCAGATAAATTTTCCAAAGAAAGGTATTTACCGAATTAGAATTAAAGGTAGTTTAGTCCCTGACAATAGGATTCCGTTTTACCTTTTATATGAATTAGAAGATCAAACATTGCGATTGAATTCGCCTATAGGTGGTGAAAAATTTAATGCAGCAGAACGAACGCAGATTTATTATACGGGGCATGGAACAGAAAATTATAGAATCCGTTTTTCTTCCAATGCTGGCCGAGATTGGAATGATGTGGCTACCCCAACCGCAAATACGCGTTTAGTAAATTGGCTTATTGAAGCAAACATTCATTCGGATTCATGTATGATTGAGTTATCGCAAGGAACTAATACTGTTTATAGTGATTTCTTCACAGTAAGTTCACCAGTTTCCAATTTAAAAGTGATTCAATTTTGTCCAGATGAATTGACATTAAGTTGGAATAAAAATAATAAAGACAGTTTTCAGCTGTACGTAATAGGTGAAAAATTTATGGAGCCATTTGAAATCACTCAGGATACATTTATCAACCTTCAACTTTCTGATCCAAGATTTCTAAAATGGTTTTCAATTGCTGGCTTTCAAAATGGAATTTTGAGTAAGCGGATATTTGCAATCGGCATTCCAGATTCTACGGTGAATTGCCCTTTGAATGTTGATCTTAGCCTAATCATTTTAGCGAAAGATCAGCTTCAATCCTATATTTCATGTGATAATAAAATCATTAATCCTGAATTTATCGTGACCAACCAAACTAAAAACGCCCTCAGCAGATTTAATATAGAATACGAGCTAGATGGAAAGCGTTTCTTGGAAACTTTTGACACCTTAGTAAAACCAAATGGAAGTATTCGACTTAAATTATTGAATGGTATTGATGTTAAAATGAGTGGTGAATTTTCAATTCCAGTCTGGATAGCCGCTGCGGGGGATGAAAATATATTTAATGATACAATAATATTAAAGGGAAAAATTATTGTCATTTCTGATAAAATAGGCATTTTCCCAAATGTAGAAGATTTTGAAGCCAATAAATTTCCAGATGATTGGATTGAAATCAATCCAATAAAAGTTTCTGGTTTCAGGATAGCCAATGTAAATGGGAAAGATCTGCAGCAAACAAAAGCATTGTATTTTAATAATCAAAATAATCAATATATTGGCATTCCATTTACCGTTTACAATAGTACTACCAACCTAGAGCAAGCACTGGATCCTTATCTTTATTTTGATTATGCGTATGCATACAATACGGCTAACCTTAGTCTGGGTGATTCTTTAAGAATTCATGTGAAAACAATATGCGGTGATGAAAATTTACAAAGGGAAGTATTCTCATCTGGTGGATTGGAATTGACCACAGGAAATGGAAATATGCAATCGGAATGGTTTCCAACTGCTGATTCAAACTGGTTTTCGATAGCTTACAGCTTAGAAGAATTTAAGGGCCAAAAGATTATTGTTGGCATTGAATTGAAAAGAGGATTTTTAGGTAGTTTATTTATAGATAATGTAGAAATCAGTGAGCGGAAACATAATGTAAAGCAGACGAATTTTACCATGAATGCTGCGGAAGCATGTATCAACCGACAGGTTGAGTTCAATGATTCTTCGGAAGTAATAGGAAATTCTCATAACTGGAATTTCGGGGTTGGAGCAGCACCTGGTACGGGAGTCGGAAAAGGCCCTTTCAAAGTAAGGTATACTAGTGCTGGTATTAAAAGAGTTTCAGAAAAAATAAATACAGACGAAGAAGATTATTTATTAGTTAAGTATTTGAGAGTTTACTCAACTCCAACTTCAAATTATACATTCAAATTTTTAGGTGGGGATAGTGTTTCTTTTTCAGCCACCTCATTGAATGCAAGAAACTATTCCTGGAATTTTGGAGACAGCACTGTTTCTTCGGAAAAAAATCCATTCCATGTTTTTCCAGGTCCTGGAACGTACAAAGTCAAACTATCCACTGAAAATCCATGTGGAACAATTTCGGTGACCAAAGATGTGATCATTTTACCTGTTTTAAATGATGATCCAAATGTCTTGCAAAACTTCCGGATGTTTCCGAATCCTGTTAATGAACTACTAAACATAGAAAGTGAGATGGAATTAAATAGCTTTCAAATTTTCGATGCGAATGGCAAATTAATTCGGTCCAAAAAATTCAATACAACTAAAATAAATCAACTAATAAAGGTAGATGGATTACCCCAAGGCGTGTATCATATTCAGCTAAACACAAAAGAGGGTAAACGATTAGATGGCCAATTTATTAAACAATAGTAATTGCAGTTATTATTGATTCAAATAAACTTACTTGGAATTTAAAGGTGAAGGTTGGATTTCCTTTCTAACAAGGTTTCTCTGGATTCTACATGATCTGGATCTGGAACACAACAATCGACAGGACAAACGGCAGCGCATTGAGGTTCTTCGTGAAATCCCACACACTCAGTACATTTATCTGGGACAATGTAATAATAGTCATTGCTGACTGGTTGATTTTTAGCGGATACGTCTATTTCTGTTCCATCCGTTAGCGTATAACAGCCAGTTAATGTATTGCCTTCTGCTAATGCCCATTCTACACCACCTTCATAAATGGCATTATTTGGACATTCCGGTTCACAAGCACCGCAGTTGATACATTCATCCGTAATAATAATGGCCATGATTGCGAAAACAATGGGATAAAGGAAAAGTTGTACGTAAAGATGGGTTTTTCTTAAAATTCAACCCATAGTTAGCAGTTAAAATAGGCCTTGATTGGTATCACTGATGATTTGTGTTGAGTAGTAGCCTATTATTAATTTATCTTTTAATAAAGTACCCATTTTTAAAATTCCAACACGTCATTAATTACTAAACTAATTTTTTTAGGGTTTAATAACATTTCTGCTTCCAGTGTGCTGTTCAAAGGAATGGCAGGCATATTGACACTTCCAATAATTTTTACTGGAGCGTCAAGAAATTCAAAACAGTGCTCAGAAATCCGTCCTCCCAGCGATTGTGCAAATGAATTGTCGATCGTTTCTTCTGTAATAACTAGACAACGGCCGTGCGCTTTTACGCGATCAAAAACGTATTCAATATCCAATGGAACCAGCGTTCTCAAATCAATTACTTCCACCTTTCCAATAAATTCCTTTGCGGCGTTTATTGCCCAATGAACACCCATTCCATAGGTAACAATGCATAGCGTATTTTCTTTTTTGAACAAGCGTTCATCGACTTCTAAAACTGTTTTTGCCTTCCCCAAAGGCAGTATATAGTCTTCATCCGGCATTACTGTTTTAGCCAATTCTGTCCCGGGCACTTTAGACCAATACAAACCTTTGTGCTCAAAAATCACCACCGGATTTGGATCATAATATGCTGCCTTCAAAAGTCCTTTAAGGTCAGCTCCATTGCTTGGGTATGCCACTTTTATACCTTTAATATTACATACCACCGACTCAACACAGGATGAATGATAGGGTCCTCCACTTCCATATGCGCCAATGGGAACCCTGAGAATCATACTCACCGGCCATTTACCATTGCTCAAATAACAAGATCTGGCTACCTCCGTAAATAACTGATTTAATCCAGGCCAGATATAATCAGCAAATTGAACTTCTACAATAGGTTTTAATCCTACTGCTGACATTCCAACCGTACTTCCTACAATAAATGCTTCCTGAATAGGTGTGTTGAACACTCGATGATCTCCAAATTTTTGGGCCAGGGTGGCGGCTTCTCTAAAAACGCCCCCCAAACGTCTACCTACATCCTGCCCATAAAGTAGACATTCAGGATGCTTTCTCATTAATTCTTCAATTGCAAATAACGCACAATCCACCATTACTTTTTCTTCGCCATTTGTTGGAGTTCGATTGCCAGATTCTTCATGAATAAAATTTGGGGCAAAGTCATGTGTATACAAATCTTCGGGGCTTGGGTCGTTAGCATTTTTTGCTAATTCAAATTCAGCGGCAACATGATCACAGGATTGTTTTTCGATTTGATGAATCTCTGTTTCTGTAAATTCTGATGCCAACATTTTAGCAATTAATTTTGGATAAGGATCTCTCGACATTGATTCCTTCAAATCATCCCTATACCACTCCTTGCGGACACCAGAAGTATGATGATTTAATAAAGGAACTGTGGCATGGAGTAAAAAAGGCCTGCGTTCCTCGCGAATGATCTTAAGAATGGATGTCAAAACTTCATATGATTTTTCAAAATCGGTTCCATCAATTGACATTGATTCGATGCCGGGAAAGCCTTTAATGTAATCCATTGCGTTTCCACGTCGAATTTCACTACTGTGGGCAGAAATATCCCATTCATTATCCTGAATAAAATATAAAATAGGTAACTGTTTTAATGACGCCATATGAAAGGCTTCGGCCACCTCTCCTTCTGTGATAGATGCATCCCCCAATGAACAAATGACCACTGGCTTTTCCTTATTTTTTAAATCATCCATTTTCATTTGCTCCCGGTATTGTATTCCCATAGCAATACCAGTAGAAGGAATGGCTTGCATGCCGGTAGCGGATGATTGATGAGGGATTTTGGGCTTGTCATCGACTTTCAAACTAGGATGGCAATAATAACTGCGTCCAGCCGAAAAAGGGTCATCCCGTTTTGCCATAAGTTGAAGCATCAATTCATATGGCCTCATTCCAATCCCTAACAAAATGCTATCGTCCCGATAATAAGCGGATAAGTAGTCTTGTGGCTTTAGTTGAAGTCCTAACGCTATCTGTACTGCCTCATGGCCTCTGGAGGTCGCATGGACGTATTTAGAAACAAACTTGAAATTTTGTTCGAATATATCTGTCAGAGCTTTTGCCTGAGACATTAATGCAAATGCTTTAGCTAAAAGTGCTTTTTGTTCAATCGATTTCTTTGCCAATGTTCAGGATTTTTGTTTGAAAGCAGCGATAGCAGATTTAGCATGTTCTTCCAGTATCAGTCGCCCGCTAATTTCTGCGCGGTCTATTAAAAGTTGATCCCAATGATTCGTTCCTTGCCAAAAAATTCGTTTTAATTCTTTAAGGGCCTGGGGTGAATAGGTAAGTAACATATTAGTAAAATATATAATATATTCATCCAACTGTGCTGTTGTTTCAAAAACCTCCATAAACAACCCTTTCTCCTTAGCCCATGCGGCTGTCTGCCATTCAGAAGGATTCAAAGCCAGCTGACTAAAAGCAGAGAAACCCATTTTTCGCTCGACAACAGGACCTATCACAAAAGGACCTATTCCAACAGCCAATTCACTTAAGCGTATAGTAGCCCATTTGTTGGCCAAACAGTAATCAGCAGCAGCGGCAATTCCCACTCCTCCGCCAATCGCTTTGCCGTGAACACGGGCAAGAACTATTTTATCAATTTTTCTGCAGGCATTGATGACATTAGCAAATCCACTGAAAAAAGATTGGCCCTGTTCTAGATTTTCAATTTTAATGAGTTCGTCAAAACTTGCCCCAGCACAAAATGTTTTGTCACCTTCGGATTTCAAAATGATTATTTTAACCGATGAGTTCTGTCCGGCACTTTGGATTTGTTGCGCTAAACGTATTAATAAATCGGAGGGCAACGAATTATGAGCGGGGTGAAAGAATCGAATGGTCATTAACCCATTCTCCAAAGAAGATTCGACAAATCCTGTCGATTCAGACATACATAAAATTTTGGTGAAGATCGTGTGATTTTGGTGATATGCCAAAATTATAAAACGCTGACAGAAATTATTTGTTGGAAAATTATTAAGGCCATACGTTTTATGACTTTTTTTAAAACTATTGCCGCTTCCAGGATTGAAATTCTCCATTAGGGCTAGGGTAGTCCGAAGGTCTTACATCAAGGGGCGTACAAATGTTTAATTTTGAAGTACAATCTTGAGCAAGTTGTTGATAAAGTTCTGTTCCCCTGCTTTTCCAATTCAGCATTTCATCCGAAACCTCTTTAATTATTCTAGCTGGATTTCCCACTACCAGGCTTCGAGCGGGTATTTGGGTACCTTCTTTTATGAAACTCATGGCTCCAATAATACATTCATCGCCTATGGTTACATCATCCATAATGACTGAATTCATGCCAACCAAACAATTTCTTCCGATGACCGCCCCATGAATGATGGCCCCGTGACCTATATGTGCGTTTTCTTTTAAATGCACCCTAATTCCTGGAAACATGTGGAGCATACAATGTTCTTGTACATTGCATCCGTCTTCCACGATTATTTCACCAAAATCACCTCGTAACACGGCAAAAGGTCCAATATATACATGGCGACCTATCTGCACACAACCTGTCACATTAGCTTGTGGATGGACAAATGCCTCCGGATGTAAAATGGGAATATAGTTTTTAAATTGATAAATCATGAGGATGACAAATTAAGATTTTCGAAGATAAATAAATCGTTTGCTTTCCGAAACCTTTGTAAAATGGTTTTCATCAAAAAACATGTTTTCTTCTTTGGTTAACTTTTGCTTCATATATATTACATGTTGATCGCTGGAACTGGTGGTGAATTTAACCTTATTGTTTTTGATATAAGCTGAAAACAACAAATCCTGACTATAACCCGGCCCTAATACCAGTTCTTCATTCTTAGGCAGCGCTTTTAAAAACAGGATATCATCATGATACCAATTTTTGGAAAATATAGTTACGTACAGATTTATTATAATTAAACAAGAGATTAACGCATAAGCAACATTTGGCTTAGGCATTTTTTGTATGCCAAAATATAAAACTATTATCATAGCAATTCCCAGGGGTGAGACATACCAGTCATGGTTCTCTTGCATTACGCTGATTAATAAACCATAAACAAAAAAGTTGAGTATGGCGAAAGAAAGGGGGGGCGTCAACAGTATTTTGTGTTTCAATCTACTATAAATTATAAAAAGTAAACTGGCAAAAATCATGTATTCCAGTCCGTTCCACAATGTATTTAGGGAAGAAAAAAATTGGTACCACTTATAATTTGCATTAGTAAATTCAGGATCTGAAATCCGACGTACGGTATCATGATAAATTAGTGTTTCTACAACATTTCCTTCCTGCCCATAGAAACCACCTTTATGTGAGGCACCAAAAAGTGCTGCGGAGAGGAACCATGAGAAAGGACCTATAAGTAACAAGCATGTTGCCTTAATAATGTAGAACCAATTGAGTGATTTGAATTGAGTCATGAGCATATGCATAACAAAAACAAAAATGATGGGTAGAATGGCGGGTCCTTTGGTCCAAAACCCAAAACCCAATATGAGCCAGATGATCCATTTTTTGGCAAATTGACCCATCTGAATTTTTTCTAAATAAATGTAAAGTGCCACAATGAAAAATAAATGTAGCAACGCCTCAAAATCTGCAGTGAACCCAATATGAATACCATACCCAGCTCGGCAGCACACTAAAACCAAACAGAAAAACAGACTTTTTCGATTGTTCGTGAATAAATTGAAAATCTTATAGACAAATTGAAAATAAATAAGGGTGCAAATTATAGCAGGTAGTCTCATGGTAAATGTTGAAACACCAAAGAGTTTGTATGAAAGTACTATAAGCCAGGATAACAAAGGAGGTTTTGCATTCCAGGTATCAATTTGTCCGCCAAAATAGAGATTAAAATAATCATTATTTCGCATCATTTCATACGCATTTACTCCGTTTCTACATTCATCCCACTCTTCAGCCGGAATGTAGATAGCAAGACATACAAGGAGGCTCGAAGATAAGATGAACAGAATAATTTGAGTAAATAGGGTATTTTCCCAAGTAAACTTATACTGGTTTTCCAAAATTACGTATAGTTTAGCTCAAAAATTTAATCACTAAAGATATGATTTACTTTACAAAGGATTTTTTGAAGTTTTTGGCCGACCTGGAGGTAAATAATAACAGGGATTGGTTCGCTGCAAACAAGGAAATCTTCAAGAACGATGTAGAAGCACCGTTTATAAAATTTATAGAAGATGTAATTAATGCAATTAAGAAAACGGATCCATCGATCAACTTGACTGCGAAAGAAGCTGTTTTCAGAATTTACAAAGATGTTCGATTTAGCAAAGACAAAACCCCTTATAAGACGCATATGTCTGCTATTGTCTCAGCTGGTGGGCGTAAGAATTTTAATATACCAGGGTTTTATTTTGAAATTACTGCGGATTCATTAAATATTTATTCGGGACTCTATAAAATAGATCCTAAAATCTTACTTAATATTAGGACTGGAATTCGGGATAATTTAAAAGAATTTCAAAAGTTGGTAGCTGGAAAAAAATTTGTGGAACGGTTTGGAATTATTAAAGGAGAAAAGAATAAAAGAATAACTCCAGAATTTTTGGATGCAGCAGAAAAGGAGCCTTTAATTTTTAATAAGTCGTTTCATTATAGTTGTACATTCCATAGTAAACTAATTCTTAAAGAAGGATTAATAGACGAAATAATGAAAGTGGTTCAGGACGCTCAACCCATGAATGCGTATTTGAGAAGAATAGCCGAAAGATAATTTATCCTATCTTGTTTATTATTAATTGTACATTTCGATTTTTATAATTGAGGCGTGATTACCACTTTATTTTATAGGAATAATTCGTTTTATCCTCAGGGCTATTATGTTTGTTTTTTTTCTGAGCATTCATTTGATAATGAATGTTGATGGTTGGTGGAATTTGTTTTGGTAAATGGAAAGGAATATTAATCGTTTTGTAAAACCGTACTTTTTGAAGGTGAATTTTATCCACTTCAAATTTCAATAACTTAACCAAACGGATCGCTTCTTTATCGCATCCAAATCCAATGCTACTTATTACTTCAGCATGCGTAACCAATCCTACATAGCTAATCTCTATTTTGATCATTACAGTACCCTCGATATTTTTGAGTAAAGCTTCTTCGGGATACTGCAGATTTTTTATTAGAAAAGCACTCATTGCTTTCGTCCCGCCGGGATATGTTGGTTTGGGTAGAAAATCCCTTTTCTTGATACTTTTTTTCATGAGATCCAGAAATCGTCTTCCTCTAATTCTTCTTTTAATAATAAAGCCCGAATGTCTCTATTTACGATTATCGCCGCGTTCAACTCAAATCCCAGGATGATTATCATTACATTTATGCGAATCCATATCAACGTTATTAAGAGGGCGGAAATCGTTCCATACACTTTGTGATAATTTCCAAAGTGATCCACAAAATATGCGAAAATGATAGAGCTTAGTATAGACGTAATAGTTGCAAAAACCGTCCCTGGAGAAAATCCTTTGATAGGCACTCTCAACGCGGGTCCAAATCTATAAATTGAGGAGAAGACCATATAAAATAATACTAATAATATTCCGTACTGCAAAATTTTTAAGCTTATTAAATTTAATGTCGTTAAGTGAAAAATGCCAAATATCCATTTAAATATTTGTGCACCAAGAATGATAATGACAACAGAGATAATTAATAATATGGCAATTAAAAAGGTAAGAAATAATGCTACCGCTTGTTTTTCGTACCAGGATCTTTTTCTAAAACTGGTTTTATATGTTTTGTCAAAGCCTCTCATTAGGGACATAATACCATCAGAAGCAAAAAAAACAGCTAATATGAAACCAACAGAAAGTATGCTGGTCTCTGCACGAGGTCTCAAACCTGAAATGATGTCTTTCCATAAATAATCTCCAGCTTTTTCCGGTAGCAGCGATAGAATTGAATTTTCAAGTGTCGTAAAAAAATCAATCGAATTAGGGAGATAGGCAGTTAACGTAAAAATAAAAATAAGCGAAGGAAATAGGGCCACAAAAAAGCTATAGGATATCGCACTTGCCCTGGTATTGATATCATTATTTTTAATCTCCAATAATAAAAATGTGAACACATCAAATATGCTGATCTTATGAAAACCTGGTACGGTGTTCTTCTTAACCCAATCCAAGCTATTCACATACATGGTGGATGCACGAACTTTATGACGCCAGTCTTGTAAATTTTTAAACCTCAAAATAAGGAGCTAGTTTTTCTTTAATCATTAAAGGTACGTGAATTCTTTTTTTGGTGGCAGCTTCAATAAAACATAATGAAACTTGCGCTTGGTTGATCCATTCATTTTTAGGATTGTAGATTTGCGTATTGAATCGAATTGATTTTTCGGGTAATTCCGTTATGGATGTTTCTAATTTTAATAATTCATCATAATACGCTGGCCGCAAGTAGCGCACATGTAAAGACATAACCGGCATTAAAATTCCCAATTCATCTTCAAGATCTTTGTATTCTACTCCCAATGACCTCAAAGCTTCCACTCTACCAACTTCATAGTATTGGGCATAATGTCCGTAATACATATATCCCATTTTGTCGGTCTCTGAATATCTCACCCTGATATGCTGAATATGCGTAAACATTTTTTTTAGTTATCTTTTTTACGAAAATATTTTATGGAATATTATTAGCCCTTGTAATATTAATACAGTTGTTTTCCATCCAAAAACATATGGACTACTTTAGTTTTGGGAATATCCTCTTCCTTACATTCTAATAAGTTTCGATCTAATACAATGATATCTGCCAATTTTCCTGCTGTAATACTCCCTTTTATAGTTTCTTCCTTTGCGGCAAAGGCATTCCAAATAGTGTACGATTTTAAAGCTTCATCACGCGTCATTTTTTGTTCCGGTGTAAAGGCCATTCCTGAGTCCAATCTTTTCCTTGTGATGGAGGCATAAATGCATTCAAAGGGGTTTATGGATTCGACCGGGCAATCCGTTCCGTTGGCCATATGTACCTGATGGTTTAATAATGACCTCCATGGGTACGACGTGCTTTTGGCTCTAGTTTCACCCAATCTTTTAGTTAAAAAAGGCATATCGCTGGTGCAATGTATCGCTTGTATGGATGCAATGACACCCAGCAGGGCAAAACGTGAAATATCAGCCGGGTCAATATGTTGAGCATGCTCAATTCTCCAGCGTAGATCTTTTCGTTTAGAATCTTGCAGAGAATATTTTTCATATAAATTTAATACTTCACGATTTGCTTTGTCCCCAATCGCGTGAATACAGAATTGTACATTTTTTGAATACGCTTTTTCAGCTATTTTTTCCAATTCTTCCACTCCCATTATGGTTTGCCCGCTGTGACCCGGATAATCGTCGTATGGATTCAATAACCATGCGCCATACGAACCCAAGGCACCGTCAAGATAGGCTTTAACAGCAGATGACTGGAAATAAAGAGGGTTTTGGCTGGCAAAAGGCATCGAGTCAAGATGAGCAAGTGTTTCCTGACTTTTGGCTTCGTTCAACATGACATATAATCTAGGCTGAATCGTCCGATTCATACAAAGGGTATGTAACTCACGTATATCGTATAAAGTAGTACCGGCATCCTGAAAACTGCTAATTCCATACTTCAGGATGTGATCTGAAGCTAATTGACTAATCATCTTAAGGTATTCGCTCTTTTCTTCAACGGATTTCTTTGATTGATTTTCACTGTACGAAGTTTGGATGAGATCCATCGCATTCTCTTCAAAAATACCTATCAATTTTCCTGTTTGATCTTTCACCATTCGGCCTCCTTCTGGGCTTTGAGTTTCCTTGCTGATGCCTGCAAGTTGCATGGCTTTTTCGTTGGCCAATAAAGCGTGTCCACTAGCATGGTACAGAAGAACCGGATTGTCAGGAGAAACGGATGAAATTAAATCATGATAAGGATAAGATTGAAAACTGATGGCTGCTTTATTCAGCCATTTATCTTGGTGCCATCCTCTTCCTTCGATCCATTCTCCTTTTGGTGTAGACGCCACTTTTTCTTTTAAGAGGTCAGCAACTTCCTGATAACTTTTCGTATTTAATAAATTTAATTGGACCAGATTCTTTCCTAGGCCTATAAAATGACCATGTCCTTCAATTAAACCTGGCATGACAAAATTACCTTCTAAATCTATAAGTTTGGTTCCTTTTCCTTCGAATTTGCGGATAGAGTCATTGCTGCCTACTGCGAAGATTTTGGATCCTACAATAGCTATAGCTTCTGCCATGGGATGGGTTGTATCCGCTGTAAATACCGCTGCATTCCATAATATTAAATCCACTTTTTGCTCTACCTTGCAAGCCGTTTGCAGGATGCAAATAATAAAAATAAATACAGGTTTATATATCATATTTTAGTTTATGGATGAGGCAAAAATAAAACCATTACTTCAACTTGCACGCCTTTATGAAGAATATTCCAAACTCCAAAACTGGCATCGCGAACCATATGATCTTTATAGCCCGGTAAATTATATTATGGGTCAACAAGGTAAGAAATTGAGACCCTTAAGTTTACTTTTTATATTTCAGCTTTTTAAGGATAGTGTACAGGATGCGATGCATGCAGCCTATGCATTGGAACTGTTCCATAATTTTACTTTAATGCACGATGACATTATGGATCAGGCCGAATTGCGAAGAGGACAAGATACTACCTATAAAAAATTTGGGTTAAGTGCGGCCATTTTAAGTGGCGATGTCATGCTCATAGATTCGTTTTCTTATTTGCAGAAAACAGAATCTTTGCAAATCAAAAATGAAATCATGGATGATTTTATTAAAACAAGCCGGGAAATATGTGAAGGGCAAAGTATGGATATGAGTTTTGAAAAAAAAACTGCTATTACCCTTGAAGAATATTTAGAAATGATCCGACTCAAGACTGCGGTACTTCTAGCTTGCGCGTTAAAAATGGGTGCAAAGCTTGCCAATCAATCCAATGAGATATGCAATCAGTTTTATGCATTGGGTATTCAACTGGGGCTGGCGTTTCAAGTGCAAGATGATTGGTTGGATTTTTATGGAAATGAAATTAAAGTAGGCAAAACAAGAGCAGGTGATGTGCTTCAGTGTAAGAAATCTGCATTAATACTTTTGGCTACAGCCGCGATAGAAGAGGAGGAACGAATCCAAATTTTACAGGAATACCATACTAAAACCAATGATGAAGATAAAATCAAAAAGTTTGAAGAAATCTTTACAAAGTATCAGGTTGAAAATCGAATCAGTAATCTGTTCAATGATTACCAACAAAAAATAAATGTTCTCATTAAGGATTTAAAATTATCACTAGCACAGGAACTTGCTTTGAACGATTTTGTAAAAATAATTCTGAATCGAACCTCTTGATGAAACAAAGGTTCATACAAGAATTATGGTTGGCCTTTTGGCGTCAATTGTTTTATAACGACACCTGGAATCCCGCCAACCACAGTATAATCTGATGTATGTTTTGTAATTACAGATCCTGATGCTATTAGACAACAAGTTCCGATGTGCACCCCATTTAGTATGGTGACACGAGCAGTTAACCATGAGCCTTTGCCAATAACCACCGGATCAGATTTCGCTGTTTGAAAGTTACTCATCATTCGATCACCGCAATCCGAATGCGTTAATATAATCACACCCGTACTCAGAATTACCTCTTCTTCCAGAATGATCGAATTGGACAAATCCAATAAAACATTTTTACCTATATGTACATTTTTTCCAATACGTAAATTGGATAGGTCTTTTTGTGGATTGTCAATAATTAAACCTTCTTTACAAACTAATTGGTCCCCTATTTCAGCTCCTAGAAATTTTAATATATCTGGTATAACTGAATGGTGCGCAAATTTTAATTTATGGCAGGCGTAGTTGATACCAAATAGGTATCGATAGAAAATAAAATTAGCCAGGATATATTTTTTGTAAATAATTTTAGATAATGTGTTCACACGGATATTATTTAATGTTCTCCGTCAATTCTACGAACACTGCTGATTCCCGGAAGGTTTGAGAGGGATTTGATGATATCATTTAGTTGATCCTTATTGGATACAATTACAGAAATTTTACCTTCGAAAGTTCCTTCGTGACCTTCCATACTAAATGATTTAATATTAATTCCGAGCTTAGATGAAATATTATATGATAAACGTTCAATTACACCTACACCTTCATCAATACCCAAAATTAACAAACGTGCGGTAAAATTACTTCCCGAAGCGGGCGCCCATTCTGCTTTTTGAATACGGTAAGAATAACTAGCCATTAAATGCTCAGCATTTGGACAATTAGTTCGATGAATTCGCATACCACTAGCCGTGGTGACATATGCAAATATATCGTCTCCCTGCACTGGATTACAGCAAGCTGCTAACGAATATTGAAAGGAGTCTCCACTTTCCCCATTGATTAGGATTCGTGTATTTGCCGGAAGTGGTTTTGATGGTTTTTGTTCTTCTTCATCCTTGACTACTTCCTTGGGTTCTGATTTTAATTCAAATAATCGGCCATGGTCTATTCGAAAATTTTTGATGATTTCTGAGAATTCAACTTGTTCTGTAGCAAAAAGGTAAAACATATCAAGTCGGCTCTTAGACTTTAGTGATTTTTGTAAAACGTCGAGATTTTCATCGAAGTCTAATTTTGCGTTTCTCAATTTACGTTCTAGAATTTCTTTACCGTAATCGGCCGTTTTTTTCTGATCTTCCTTTAATGCATGACGTATTCTCGATTTTGCTTTCCCTGTGGTCACCAATTTCAACCAAGATTCATTCGGTCGTTGATTTTTGTTGGTGATTACTTGTATTTGGTCTCCAATTTCCAGTTCATAGCCCATTGGAACGAGCTTATTATTTACTCTAAAAGCATTGGCGTGATATCCTATGTCTGTGTGGATCGAATAAGCAAAATCTAAGGCGGTAGCCCCTTTTGGTAAAATTTTCATTTCACCTTTTGGTGTATAGACATAAATTTCTTCGCCATATAAGTTAGATTTAAAATCATTTAAAAACTCGATGGCATCATTATGAGGAGTTTCTAAAATATCGCGAATGCTATCAAACCAATGATCATAAATGCCATGAATGTTTGCGATCCCCTTATACTTCCAGTGCGAGGCATAGCCTTTTTCTGCGATGTCATCCATGCGTTCAGATCGGATTTGCACTTCTACATATTTTCCATTAGGACTAATAACAGTAGTATGTAAAGATTCATAACCGTTAGAGCGAGGTGTCGTAATCCAATCGCGTATCCTATCCGGAATAGGTTTATGAACATCTGTTACAATAGAATAAATTTGCCAGCAAGTGGCTTTTTCTTTTTCTTTTGGCGTATCAAAAACTATTCGAATCGCGAAGAGATCGTATATTTCTTCAAACCGTACTTTTTTGGATTTAATTTTATTAGCTATGGAAGAAATTGACTTAGAACGTCCAAAAATTCTATATGGAATAGCTATTTTTTCTAATTCAACTTTAAGCGGTCGAATGAAATCATTAATGAATTTATTGCGTTCTTTCTGGGTTTCTTTAAGTTTGTTTTCGACTTCAAAATACAGATCAGGTTCAGCAATTTTCAAGCATATGTCGGTGAATTCAGATCGTAAATTATACAAACCCAATCGATGTGCTAGCGGGGCATATATGTAAGAAGTTTCTGCGGCTATTTTCAATTGTTTATTTCGCGGCATGCTAGCTATCGTGCGTAAATTATGCAATCGGTCAGCCATTTTTATCAGCACCACCCGTACATCCTCCACTAGGGTGCTCAAGACTTTTTTGAAATTCTCAGCTTGTTCAATTTCAACATTATAAAGTCCATCTAATTTGGTCAAACCGTCGACTATCTTGCTGATTTTTGGACCAAATTCTCGATCAATTTCATCCAAGGTGACGGGCGTATCTTCTACTACATCATGTAAAATAGCTGCAATGATGGATTTGTAACCTAAACCCATTTCTTCAAAACAAATCCGTGCGACTTCCAAAGGATGGGTGATATAAGGTTCTCCGGATTTTCTTCTTTGATCCCCATGAGCTACCAGCGCAAATTCAAACGCTTTTCTGATTTCTGCTTTATCCTCAGGCATTAATTCTGTGTCACCAGTGGCTCTTAATAGCCGACGATAAGCTGCCCGAATCAATTTCTGGTCATGTTCCTGCTGACTTGCAGCGGAAGAAACTATGGGCACATGGGTATGCATAAGTAGATTAACAAAACTAAGGATTTATGGATCAACTTGGGCACCAACCTTCTATTTTTTCAGTTAAATATTAAAATACAGCATGATATATATATTAAATTGGCTAATATATAATCTTTATTATACTGAATTAATACAGACAGTCAGCCTGGAAACCAAATTTTAAACTTGTGATTTTCTAGTAAATTTCTTTTTTATAAGCCAAATTCACGATTATCTTTGCGCCCTGTTCCTGCGGATGTGGCGAAACTGGCAGACGCACTAGACTTAGGATCTAGCGCCGCAAGGCATGTGGGTTCGACCCCCTCCATCCGCACTATTTTGCATGAACGATAATCTAATATCGTTTGTTAATCTCAACCAAGTCTATCATTAAAAGTTTCATTTATGAATGTTCAATTTAAACCTATTGAAGAGCAACACGGTTTTTTGCATATTTTATTGACTTCTCCCGATTATGAGCCTAAAATAAAAGAAGAATTAAAGAAAATAAGAAAAACGGCTCATCTAAAGGGATTTCGACAGGGAGCCGTTCCGGAATCTTATGTGGATAAACTTTATGGAAGTTCTATTCGTGCGGAAGTTTTGAATAAGTTAATCCAGGAGACGCTCGATAATTACCAAAAATCAAATTCTCTTTCCTTCGTGGGTGATATTATCCCTGTGAATGAACCTTTAGCTGATTCTGAATTGAAAGAGAAAGAGATGGAATTTGTGTTTGAAGTAGGCATAGCACCACAAGTTGATATACATGAATTACTTCCTAAAATTGAGCTGACACACTATACCGTAGGAATACCTGATGACCGGGTCGAAGAAGAAATGAAACATTTGCGTGAGAGACTGGGAATCAGTTCTGAAGTAGACGCAGTAATTCAGAAAAGGGATATCGTTGAATTAGAAATTACAGAAATGGTGAATGGACTTCTCAAAGAGGATGGAATTCAATCTACGTTTCAGGTTTTATTAGATGATATGGCTACGGAAGAAGTTATTTCGAAATTGGTTGGTAAAATGAAAAATGATGTGCTCGAGATTAATATCAGGCAAATTGAAAAGACAGCCAGCGATGAAGATATCCGAAAGTATTTTTTAAAATTGGAGGATAAGGAAACCCTCTTTAATGATGCGTTCCAGGCTATAATTAAAAAAATCTTACGACAGGAAGAGGCTGTTATGGATGAAGAATTTTATAAAAAAGCATTTGGCCCAAATACCTCCGTAACAAATGAAGAAGATGCTAAAAACGAAATCAGAAAGAATTTAGACGCTTATTTTGCTATGGAGTGCGACAAACTGTTGGAGATTGAACTAGTAAAAAAAGTACAAGCGACGGCCAACTTAAAATTTCCGGATCTATTTTTAAAGAAATGGCTAAAGCAAAATTTTGAGGAGTGGAAACAGGAGGATAGCCATGAAATGGAGCATAAATATTATCATTTTAGAGAAGGAATTAGTTGGAGATTAGTACGTGACCATATTGCTAATGATCAGCAATTTAATGTCAATGCAGAAGAAGTATACCGTGTTGTAATTCGTGAAATGAGAAGAAATTTTCCAGGGGTAAATCTGCCTGAAGAATCCTGGGTCCAACTAGCTCAGCGTGCTTTGAAAGACAAAGATAAAAGTATCGAATACTACACAGAAGTTTTAAATGAAAAAGCGATTCAATGGTTGAAAAATAATCTGACCATTTCAAGGGCTGAGATTTCCTTAGATGATTTTAGAGAACGCGTAAAGAAAATGAATTCTCATGAGGATCATTTCCATCCAAATGAACAATCACATGAACACCCGCATTAATAGAATGGTATTTGTCAACACAATTAAACAATAAAGAAGATGTTTCCAAAAGATGAATTTATGAAATATGCGACGGGTCATCTCGGTATGTCTCGCATGCATTTAGAGAAATATATGGAGCAATCAGTTCCAGGCATTACTGGATTTACGCCTACCGTAATTGAAGAGCGACAACTTAATATTGTCGGTATGGATGTGTTTTCCCGCCTCATGATGGATCGGATTATATTTATGGGTGTACCCGTAAATGATTATGTGGCGAATGTGATCCAGGCTCAGCTATTATTCCTGGATTCAGCCGATGCGCGGCGTGATATTCAAATGTACATCAATAGCCCCGGAGGATCCGTGATCGATGGATTAGGTATCTATGACACCATGCAGTATGTAAATCCGGATGTGGCTACGATATGTACAGGTTTAGCTGCTTCCATGGGTGCTGTATTGTTATGCGCTGGTGTGAAAGGAAAACGAACTTGCCTGAAGCATAGCCGTGTAATGATTCACCAGCCTTCAGGAGGTATGCAAGGCCAATTTAAGGATATGGAAATTTCCTACAAACTTATCAAAGAACTCAAACATGAATTGTATGTAATTCTTGCAGAACATACCGGTCAAACTTTGGAAAAAATTGAATTGGATTGTGATCGGGATAATTGGATGTCAGCAGAAGACGCTAAAGTTTACGGATTGGTGGATGAAGTATTAATCCGCACCAAAGCAACATCGTAATGGCTAAAATTAAGCAGGGCTCTGAGACTCAGTGCTCCTTTTGTTTACGGGATAAAGATGATGTACCAATATTAGTACAAGGTGAGTTTGCAGCTATTTGTGAAGAATGCGCACAACAAGCGATTCAAATTATTGAGCAGGAAACACTAGGCATAAAATCAAAGACTAAACCCAAGGGATATTCACTATCAAGTGATCTGAATCCTAAAAAAATTAAAGATTTTCTGGATGTGTATGTTATTGGTCAGGAAGAAGCAAAAAAGACCTTGGCAGTAGCGGTGTACAATCACTATAAACGACTTTCTGCACAAGATGAAAATGAAGTAGAAATCGAAAAATCTAATGTCCTCTTCATCGGTCCAACTGGAACGGGAAAAACATTGATGGCAAAATCATTAGCCAGATTATTGGATGTTCCGTTTGCCATTGTAGATGCAACCTCATTCACAGAAGCCGGTTATGTGGGCGAAGACGTGGAAGGTATGTTGAGCCGATTGCTTCAATCGTGCGATTATAATATCGAAGCTGCAGAACGCGGAATTATTTATGTAGATGAAATTGATAAAATAGCGCGAAAAGGCGACAACCCTTCAATCACTCGGGATGTCTCTGGCGAAGGTGTACAACAAGCTATGTTAAAAATATTGGAAGGTGCTGACGTGAATGTACCACCAGCTGGAGGAAGGAAGCATCCGGAACAACAATTTCTCAAATTGAATACCCAGAATATTTTATTTATCTGTGGCGGAGCATTCGACGGAATTGAAAAAGTCATCGCACGAAGGGTTAATACACAAGTAATAGGATATCAAAATTCAGGTGAAAATATTAAGGACCACGATAAAAATTTAATACGCTTAGTGAACCACCAGGATTTAAAAAAATTTGGGTTGATTCCGGAATTATTGGGAAGATTACCTGTTTTAGCATACCTCGAAACCTTAGAGCGAAAAGATCTGGTGGATATATTGACTAAGCCTAAGAATGCGCTAATCAAACAATACAAGAAATTATTCCAATTAGAAGGTATAGAACTTGAGGTGAGTCAGGATGCATTAGAAATCATTGCTGATCTCGCGCTAGAGAATAAACTAGGTGCAAGAGGACTTCGATCCATTTGTGAACATATTTTTAAAGAATCCATGTATGAATCCGGGGGTGTGAGAGGTTTAAAAAACTTACTAATTGATCGCCCTTATATCGAAAATAGAGTTGATCCAAGGTTATTAACCAAACTCGCTTCCTGATTCTTATATTTTTAAACATTCATTAAATTTATATATAAAGTAGGAAAATATGAGTCCCAATTCCTACTTTTAGAAGTTATTTTCAAAAAAACAAATGATTATTTAACTTTTAAATTCAATTGAATATGAATGCAATTACCAGTTTAGGAAAGTATTTTTTTGCTGTGCCCATGTTGATTTTTGGGGTATTTCACTTTTTAAATGCCGAAGCGATGTCTACATTGCCACCTTTTGGAGGAGCTATCATGATTTATATAGTCGGCGCTGCGTTGATCGCATTTGCACTCAGCGTGTTTATTGGAAAATTTGACAAATTAGCTGCCGTGTTGTTATTTGCATTGATGTTGTTATTTATTGCGCTACTACATATGAAAGGTGCTTTAGCTGGCGATCAGGGAGCAACCACCATGTTGCTAAAGGATATGGCTATAGCAGGAGCGGCACTCATGTATGCGCACTCAGCAGCTAAAGATAATGCTGTAATAGGATAATATCTCTTCTAGAAACCTTACACCAAATAATAAAAGCCGGATGCTCAAATCTCCGGCTTTTTGCTTTTAATACTACAAACTATCCACTCCAATTAGAATTTATTAGTACTTTTGAAAGTAGCTATTTATACTTGTGAGACTTGTTTTAGAAATTTCTTTTGATGGAACAAAATATTCCGGCTGGCAAATTCAGAAAAATGAAGTCAGTGTACAATCTACATTGGAGGAAAAGTTGGCCCTGTTATTAAACAGACCTATTCAGTTGGTTGGATGTGGTCGAACTGACGCCGGAGTGCACGCCAGACAATTCTTTTTACATTTTGATGTCGATCCGTTTGAATTAGAAAGACTCAAGTTACATTCAATGAATGCTGTACTACCGCTAACTATTTCTGTAAAAAACATGTATGGCGCAGCAGACGAATTTCATAGCCGCTATCAAGCAAATTTGCGTAAATACATTTATACTATTCATAGTAGTAAAGATCCTTTTTTAGTAACTACCTCTTTTTATTATCCGAGTTTCGATACTATTTCGATTTCAAAATTACAGGAAGCTGCTAAGTGGATAAAAGAAATGCAGGAATTTTCTTCCTTTGTAAAATCTAATTCAGGATTAAAGAATTTTGAATGCAGCATTCATCAAAGCGAATGGATGCAAAGAAATACAACTGAATGGGAATATCATATCTCTGCCAATAGATTTGTTCGCGGTATGGTTAGACTTATTGTTGGTATGTGCCTGAATTATGCAAACGGCAGTATTCAAAAAGATGAAATTTGGGAAGCCATTCAAAATAAAAAACAAATTGATAAGAGTTGGTCTGTCCCTGCGTTAGGATTGAGTTTGGTTCAAGTGCATTATCCTGAGGGACTTTTGATAAACTATAATTCAGGATAAAGTGGAAATTTTTTCATGTAATTATTGATTTCTTTTTTTAAGGATAAAATAAATTGTTCGTTGTCTTTATTTTTTATAAGATCTTCGATCCAATGTGCGACCTGAATAAAATCATGTTCTTTAAATCCCCGACTAGTCATCGCTGCAGTACCCAAGCGGATTCCTGATGTAGTCATTGGCGATTGTGGGTCATTTGGAATCATATTTTTATTAGCGGTTATATCTGCGCGGATCAACAGTTCATCTGCTTCCTTTCCTGTGATATTTTTATTTCGAAGGTCCAATAAGAACATGTGATTATCAGTGCCGCCCGATATAATTTCAAATCCTAAATCTATACATGTGGTAGAAAACATCCTTGCGTTCGCTATAACCTGTTTTCCATAAGTAGTAAAATCAGGTGCTAAGGCCTCCCCAAAAGCTAATGCCTTGGAAGCAATAATATGTTCTAATGGTCCGCCCTGAGTTCCTGGGAAAACCGCGCTATTTAAAAGTGAGGACATCATTTGCGTTCTGCCTTTTTTATCAGTTTTGCCCTGCAAGTTTTCAAAATCTTTTCCCATCATTATTATTCCTCCCCTCGGCCCTCTAAGCGTTTTGTGCGTGGTCGACGTAATAATGTGACAGTGTGGGAGCGGATCATTTAAAAGTCCTCTGGCGATCAAACCGGCTGGGTGCGCTATATCGGCCATTAAAACGGCACCTATTTCATCAGCTATTTGTCGAAACGCAGGATAATCCCAATCTCTTGAATAAGCGCTGGCACCACATATGAGTAATTTAGGGCGATATTTTAGCGCATTTTCTTCGACGGCTTTCATATCCACCCGTCCGGATTCCAAATTCAACCCATAAGAGACCACTTTAAAATACTTTCCACTAATATTGACGGGAGAACCGTGGGTCAGATGGCCGCCGTGGGCAAGGTTTAACCCCATCAAAGTATCCCCGGGATTTAAGATGGCTAGTTGAACAGCCATATTAGCTTGAGCACCTGAATGAGGTTGCACATTTGCATAGTCAGCACCAAATAATTCGCACAAACGGTTAATGGCTAAATTCTCAACTTCATCCACCACTTCGCAGCCTCCGTAATACCGCTTTCCTGGATAGCCTTCAGCATATTTATTATTCAGGCAAGTACCCATACTCAGAATAACTTGCAAACTAGCAAAATTTTCGGAAGCAATTAATTCAATACCCCTTCGCTGACGGTCTAATTCTTTCGCTAAAAGTGCTTTTAAAATGGGATCATTCATACGTATCTTATGCTTGCTTTGAGGTGAAGATAATAAATACAAGATTTATATCCTGGTGAAATAACGTATACAATTTAAGTGCCATGTTGGTAGTCTAATTAAAATTGGTAAAGGTCAGTGAATCAATTTTGCCAAAATAAATGAACGTAGTCGCTATTAAAATAAAATTCCATCGAATAAAACGGCTGAAAAATACAAATTAGCTTTCATCATATTTTCAACTAATAATTCTAAAAAAGAAAACAATTTCTAGCGCAACTCACCCGGTAATATTATAAAATATTTGGTCTCCTGAAATATGATGGGCGGCATGTCAAGTATTTGAGAAAGGGGCACTAAACGTTGATCCTTTTTTTGGATCAGAATTTCATCTTCATCTTCCTGATAGGTATTCATTTCAATTTTTCGTTCGGTTACAAGATAATTAGTGTCGTCTTGGCTTATGCTGAACTTTTCTGCGCAGGCTTTTTGTTTTAGCTCCAATAGATTTGGATCAAAAGGATTTGCTTGTTTAATAATTTTAAGTAATTTTCTTTTGATAAGGCCATTGGATAAGTAATTGATGATAGGATCTTTTGAATTCGATAAAGATTTTATCAATTGCCAGATATCTGTGTCGTCTATATTAATAAAGTTTTCGACTAATTCAGCGGTGAGCGCCACTTCCGTCGATAGTTCTTTCATTTGTAGAAAATAAAGTAACGAAGGAGATGGTATATTCATATCGATGTTAGCCTTGAATCTTGACAGTAGAGATGTCAGCATCGATTCGGCGACCAAGGATGTTTTATGCATATACACCTGCCAATACATGATCCTTCTGGACATCAAAAACTTTTCTATACTGTACAAAGCTTTTTCTTCTAACACTAATTTTTCATCGACTACATCCATCATTTTAATAAGGCGATCATATCCAATGACTCCTTCCGCTACACCTGTAAAGAAGCTATCTCTATTTAGATAATCTAATCTATCTACATCTAGCTGGCTGCTGATGAGTTGGTTAAAAAATTTCCTTGGATACCTATTGTGAAACATTTCAATGGAAAGTCTTAGTTGTCCATTGAATTCATTGTTCAAATGATCCATTAGAATCTCGGTCATATGCTCATGATGAACTGGCACGAGGGTATGTTCCAATACATGTGAAAAAGGTCCATGACCAATATCATGCAATAAAATGGCTATTTCCGCTGCCAGTTGCTCTTCTTCTGAAATGGAAATCCCTTTTAATTTTAAATTATTCAAGGCTTGACCCATCAAGTGGTAGGCTCCTAATGCATGGTTGAACCGACTATGCACAGCCCCGGGATAAACGTAATAGCTAAAACCCAATTGTCGGATTCGTTGCAATCGCTGAAAAACAGGATGGTCGATCAGGTCCAGCAAAATTCCTTTTGGAACTGTGATGAATCCATACACAGGGTCATTAAATATTTTAACAGATCTCAATTATTGATATTTAATACTAACAGCATGATTTGATTCGTTTGGTTTTCTTACAGGTTACATATTATGGATAAAATTAAGATACTCTGGGCAGATGATGAAATGGAATATTTGAAGCCGCAATTGTTTTTTCTTGAAAAGAAAGGGTATCAAGTAGATACAGTGACCAATGGGCATGATGCACTGGATAGACTGAAAGAGGATAAAAACTATGATGTTATTTTTTTGGACGAGTCCATGCCTGGCATTACCGGATTGGAAACCCTGGCTAAAATTCAAGCTATGGATATCAGTATTCCTGTGGTAATGGTCACTAAAAATGAAGCGGAAAATATTATGGATGACGCTATTGGTGGCCAGATAGCTGATTACTTAATCAAACCAGTAAATCCCAATCAGATTCTCTTGACTTTAAAGAAATTAATCGATAACAAGCGGTTGATTTCAGAAAAGAATACGCAAAGTTATCAACAAGCATTTCGTCACTTGTTTATGCAAATCAGCGATAGCTCCAGTTTTGAAGATTGGGTAAACGTGTATAAAAAACTCATTCAATGGGAGCTAAAAATGGATCAAGGCGGAGATGCCGAAATCCAGGATATTTTGAGCAATCAAAAACACGAAGCCAACAACGAATTTTCAAAATTTATCGTCCATAATTATTCGAATTGGTTTTTGGATAAAGCAACCAAACCATTGATGTCGCATAAATTATTGCTTGAAAAATTATTTCCACATATAAAAGATGATGTGCCCACAGTTTTTGTGCTACTTGATAATTTACGATATGATCAGTGGAAAGTTATAGAACCCTTGATAACAGAAAATTACCGAATTGAGGAGGAAGATTATTTTTATAGTATACTACCTACAACTACTCAATATAGTCGGAATGCAATTTTTGCTGGGATGCTTCCTGCCGAAATCGAAAAGTTTTATCCAGATTGGTGGCTAAACGACAATGATGAAGGTGGGAAAAATATGAAGGAACCTGATTTATTGACACAGCAGATTAAACGCACTATTCGTAGAGAAATCAAATTCAATTATTTTAAAATTACGAATGCTAACCTGGCTAAATCAATGTTGGATGCATCTCATGAAATGCTACAGAACAATCTGACTGTCATTGTGTATAATTTTATTGACATGCTATCACATGCACGGACGGAGATGGAAGTATTGAAAGAATTAGCATCCGATGAAAAAGCTTATAGATCTTTGACGCGTAGTTGGTTTACGCATTCGCCATTATGGGCTTTATTGCAGAAACTTTCTGAACATAAAATACAGCTGATCATCGCTACGGATCACGGTACCATTAGAGTTAAGGAAGCTAGTAAAGTTGTGGGAGATAGAGAGACCACGACTAACCTCCGATATAAAGTGGGAAAAAATTTACAATACGACAAGAAGGATATATTGGAAATCAAGGAACCCCATAAAGTTGGCTTGCCTAGACCAAATGTGTCTTCCACATTTATTTTTGCACGAGAGAACAAATATTTTTTATATCCCAACAATTATAATTATTTTCTAAATTACTATAAAAATACATTTCAGCATGGCGGAATATCTATGGAAGAAATGATATGTCCAGTGATTCGATTACGCTCTAAATAATTTATCGCGAAGTAATTGTAATTTACGTTCATCCGTAATGAATCGAATGGTTTGGCCAAAGGAACCTTTTTGGTGCAATTTGAGTTTGGCCATCGTGAAGAAAAATAAGCTCCCCATTTTTAATTCACTAATATTTTCTATTGGGAATCGAATCGTTTTTAAATAATTAGTAACATACACAAAGTCCCCATCCAATTCTACTCTTCGGAGCGTCATCAACTTAAAATAAATGAGCAGTCCAAAAGAAATAAAAAAAATGGCGTAGAACAATCTAAGTTTCAGCAAGGATTCCGAAAGCATGTCATCGAGGCTACTAAACATAATAAAAAAAAATAACAGTCCGAAAAAAACTATCCAAAATACCGGAATAAAAAGTGCAAGGATTAACGTAGCTGATGAAGATATTCTAGTCATTAATTACCGGATTTTCTTTTGGGTATGCGCGGGCTGCCACATAAATACTCAGTTCATATAATAATAACAACGGGAGCGTAACCATAAACATCGATGTTAGATCAGGAGGTGTAATAACCGCAGCTACTATAGAAATAATAACGATTGCATATCGTCGATAGGTGCGCATAAATGTGGCACTGATGATGCCCAATTTGGCTAAAAAGAAAATTGCCAAAGGCATCTCAAAAACAATACCTGTTAATAAACTAAACATGGCGAGTGAATCAACATACGAACTTAACGTAGTCGTATTCTGAATGCTTTCACTTACGGTATATGAGGCTAAAAAACTTATGGAGAATGGCGCTATGACAAAATAACCAAATGCAACACCCGTATAAAATAATAGACTACATACTAGCACAACCCCTCTGGTTACTTTTTGTTCTTTTTGATAAAGTCCCGGTTTTATAAATAACCATAACTCTCTAAATAAAAGGGGAAAAGCCAGTACAATGGATAGGAAAAAACTCACTTTAAGGTGTATCGTAAGTTGCTCAGAAAGTTCTCTGGTGAAGACTTCCAGTTTTCCCGGTTTAAAACACGTGATCGGTGATAGATTGCAAAAAAACTGATAGGTTACAAACTCTTCATGTAGCGGGCTCAATATGATTTGATCAAAAACAAATTTTTTATGGAGGAATACCACAATCATAATAATTACGATATATACGGCCGCACGGAATAAATGTTTGCGCAGGGCGTCTATATGATCGAGAAAACTCATCTCGGACTCATTTTCTGAATTGGTTTTTTTCTTTATAAAAGGTAGCATTTTATATTTAGTGGGAAATTCTAGGCAAAAGTAAACCATTTATGGAATTGATGCGTTCCCAATTCCATATTATGCTCTTAGACTGAATTCACACTAAATGGTTTACCTTTGTCAGATGAATTTTCGTTATGTAAATGCCACGTTCTGTGCCTTTTTGTTGGCAGTGCTGAACACTTTGGCTGCGCAAAATATGCTCACCTACAGTTTTGATAACTGCCAATTGAACGAGCAAAATAACAAAACAACGAATCTGATAAATAGCGCTCCATTAACCTGCACTTGCGGAATTCAGGCTGAAGCCATAGTGGGTAATGGGCAGAGCCTAAGATGGCCCGTTTCCATTGATAGTATGTTTAGGAACGATTTCAGCTTAGGATTTGCTGTGAAAATCAATAACCAAAATGGAGAGGTTGATCTATTTTCAAAAAGTAGGCGTTGCAACGCGGATACTGTACTATCCATTACGTATAGAACGAGGGATTCGCTTTTTGTTTTCAATATTAGGGAAGGATTTGATGAGGCTTTATTTTTTACGGCTAAAGCAGCAAAAAATGCTTGCTGGCAGCAGGTATTTTTGGTAAAGAATTTAGGCACATACAGGGTATACATTAATGGCGTTTTAGCCACGCAGGAATTAACGAATGATCTGATCCGTTTAGACGATTCCACTGAATTGATATTTAATGCTTCTCCGTGTCTGGCTAATAGTTTAACACCTTTTGAAGGTCGTTTAGACCAGGTGATCATTACAGATTATTCGTTGAAAAGTTTTGAGGTGTTGGATTTATTTCAACCACAACAGGAAATCATAAGTAACGACACCACGATCTTTTTAGGAAATAGTGTTAACCTATTAGCGGTTAGTAATTGTCCAGTGAATATTTTATGGACACCTTCTATAGGATTGAGCAACCCGAATATTTTAAACCCTGTAGCGACCCCGTTGCTGACTACTTCGTATACAGCCAAATTTCAGTTTGACGGGTGCCTTAATGAAGATAGTGTGCTTATAAGAATTATCGATAGAGATAAACTGGAATGTGATAAATTGAAATTACCTACCGCATTTACACCAAACGAAGATGGATTAAATGATGAGTTTGGAATCAGCAATTATTACCTTATAGATAAATTAGAGTATTTCGATATTCTGGATCGCAACGGCGGTAAAATCGCTACATTCAATAATCCAACCGACCGCTGGGACGGAAGTTGGTCGGGAAAACCCCTCAATCCAGGTTCTTATTTTTATCGAGTTGGCTACATATGCAAAGACGAGACCTACACTAAGAGAGGCAGTGTGCAGATGATTCGATAAGATGGGTAATTAATCTTAAAAATTCATTTAATAGTATCCTAAATTAAATCTAGCTGTTATTTTCAACCGCTACATTGTTTTATATTTAGAAATGATAGATCAAAGAAAGTTAGCATTGTATGTTAATTAATAATTTTACTCGCTCTTTGATCGATGTACCGTAGGTAAATATTTATTTTTAATATGTCCATTTCTTTTTATGGTTCGCTCTTAATGAGCCAGTGCAAATTGTATAAATTCATATAATCCAATCCGTTAACTATTGAATGGTATGGCCAGTTATCTTTTTTCTCTTCATGAAAATTAATTTCTTTAATTCCTCCGTCCCATCGGCCACCCAGCCATCCGGGCGTATTATTGCATTCAAATTTTGGCCAAACATGCACCGTATCCCTGACATAACTTTTTCCTTTGATACACTGACATTCATATGGAGCGCGGCATAACATTGCTTCTATATTTAGTAAGAAATCATCTGACAGCTTTATACGTCCATATAATACGTAATTCTGCAACAGGTATATCTCTTTATGGTAACTCAACATATTGCTTACATCAATGGCATCTAATTCCGGGTTTGTCAGCGCTTCCAATTGCAAATAAAAATTCCCTGACCTCGGCCGTACCGATCTGGTGGATAATTTTAATCCTGTCCAGGCGGTTTTTTCCCAAAAATTAATGTGGTATTTTTTTTGGCCTAAAATATAATTAGCTACTTTTTGAAATCCCAATATCGTAGGGGACGCTTGACCGCCTTCGAAATTAGATAATTCGATTTCGTTTGTTTTTGTCGTAGACAGTTTTCGTTTGGATACACAATTTGCACTGCCGGGAAGACTAATGTAATTCCGTTTTTGTCGATCTATTCTACCGACCAAGGCATCCGTATATTTTTGCGCAATGTCCAACACCCAAAATCGTTTACCATCACACGTAGTCACATAGGCTTCGCTGGGAATAAAGCGCTTTACAAATATCAACCCATTCAATAATCCGATGACTTGATCCTGACTCATGAATCCTTGATTATAATAAAACCAACAAATTTCATTTAGCGTATCGCGGACACACGGAAAACTATTATTGCTATGTACAGAACTAATCGCATCTACGTGAAATTGTTCTTCGGATGGATCATGAAGTTTCTCTTGTAAACTTTGCGTAGCATCTTCACGAATAAAAAATCCATAGTAACCGTCCAACTGGGCTTTAAAATCGCAGGAAGAATGTAAATAGTGTCGACATAACTTTGGATGATTTTTGTCGCAATATTTTGATGTACAAAAGCTAGAAGTAGGAAGTGAGGATTGCGATGTATAAAAACGCTCAAACATACATTGCGCTTGCATATCCAACCTGCGAACAGCTTGTAATGCTAAAAACAATTCTTCCAGCGATAGTTTCATCCGGTGGCTATCCACCTTGACTCTGGCAATTTCATAGTCTGTACAAAGCATCATAATGTACCATCCCAATTGGGTAGGTGATTCTGAGCTAAATCCTGCATAATTAAATCGAACGCCTTTGGATTGATCCCAATGCGTGAAACGAGCACATTCAGGATCATAAAAATCCACTTGTCCAGGCTCATTTCGAATACCCATTGCATCTGCTCCGGACCAGTTGATGGTGATGCCTGTAGCCGGTATGCTGTAGCCTTCTTTTTGAAAGACACAGGGATTATTTTCAAGCTGTCCAATACCATCATTAATGCATCCTGAAGAATCCCGATCAACCACTACAAAACTTCGAAGCAAGCGTTGCTTATAGCGTTCATATTTTTCATGAAGTTGTTGTGGGGAACAATCCTGAGCGAAAATAATCTGCACGCTATAAATAAAAACAAGCGCAATTTGAATCATTTTTGAAAATTGTACATCGCGAACAACCATTTTTAAAGATATTTAAAAGTGCATGTAACAGTCTAACTTTATTTTTATAGTTTAGTAATTTCTATAAACGTAATTGCTTTAATAAAATAAACTGTCTAATGTATTTTGATTAGGAATTCACCAACAAAGGATGTTGTTAAAATGTATGTAACGAAATGAAAAAGAAAATAACGTTTATTTCAATAAGGTTATATCCCCTCTATAAATATATGTAAACCCATCTTTAAACTTTACGCTAATGGCATAAACGAAAACACCTGGATTCAATTTTTCACCTTTTGCTGTCCCATCCCAGGTAAACACAGTTCCTGCGCTGATGTCAGGCTTTTCTAGAAAGTACACCTGATCACCCCAGCGATCGTATACACTGACATATGCCACCTCTACTACGCCAGGTCCCACATGCAGACTAAGGAAATCATTAATGCCATCTTCGTTTGGTGAAAATAAATTGGGCACATAAAATTTACGGCTGGATTCTACATTTACGGTTACCATATCGGAAGCAGTGCATCCATTTTCATCTATCACCGTGAGAACGTACATGGTGGTTTGAGGGGGACTAACAAATGAAATGGTATTCGATGGATCACTTACAAATGATACCGGTGTCCAGATAATGGAATCGATGACACTTAAAGAATTTAATCGGCCTTCCAACTGTACGCTGTCTCCCAATTGTATCGTCTCTTGTTTTCTTAAAAATGCCAGACTAAGGACGTTAAATGGATTAGGAATCACAATACTTGTATCAATAAAACATCCATTTGCATCGAAAATCCGAATAGTATAATTTCCAGAAAACAAAGGAACCGTTTGGCCTATTGAATTAGGTGCTCCATTATTGATCGTATAGCGGTACATTGGGCCCGCCCCACCGTTAGCATTTATTACACCAAACTGTATTTGATCTCCATCACAAAAAGGCGTGTCAATGACCGAATAAAAAGCGTTAAGAGGAGGTGGTGCTTTTACGGTGTAACTAATTACTCCCGTACAATTATTTTTATCGCTCACAATTAATGTGTACGTCCCAGCAGCCAAATTAACAAGGACTGAATCTGATCCTACATTTGGTGTCCACTGAAAGCTACCAAGACCTCCATTTCCACCTGACCAAACCGTCACTATCCTTCCATCTGTTCGTCCGGCGCAACTTACATCCAACGTACTTCCCGGAATAATATCGACTCGTATAGAGTCAGGTTGTCTTACTCGAATCGAATCCAAATGCACACAATTGTTAGCATCGATGATATTCACGTAATAAGTTCCATCCGCCAGGTTCCCAATAGTGGGACCCATTCTCATATCAGCCCAGAGGTATTGATATGGCCCAATGCCCCCTGTGGCGGCTAAGCTAATTTGTCCATCTGTAGATCCGTAACATCGTGGATTTGTTATTTGTAAAAAAGATGGGTCGATAAGAATTGGGGGAGGCGCTACCAAATTAAAAGGAATTGTATCGCTACAATTATTTAAATATGAAATGATGACAAACTGAGCACCTTCACATAATTGATTCGCAGTATCTTGTTTGGCTATCGTTCGTTCGCCTGACGACCAGGTTATCGTATAACTTGGATCCAATCCAGCGATGTTTATGATGGCTTGCCCATCGCATAAACTTCCTGAACATTTGGGTCCAGCAGTAGATACCAAATTTCCCTGTGGCCTCGGAGGGTCATTTAGAAAAAACGTATCAATCACCATCGGGCATCCGCCTACATCATCCAATTGTAAAATATACCGGCCTGCCGGCAAATTTGTGTTCAAATTACTGGCTGGAACACCATTCAAAATATACGTGTAAGGAGGCGATCCACCTTTTGGAAAAATAAGAATGGTACCATCTGAAAATCCAGGACATTTAGGATCAAATAGAATAACCGAATCTATCCGTACGCCAAAGCCTACTGCTTGTATCGACGTAGTGTCAGTAGCGGTACATCCGTTATCATCTGTAATGGTCACTGAATATTGACCATCTCTCAAATTACAGACGCGCTGAGCATTATCATTTGTATTCCATAGAATGGTATTAATCGCGGCACTTCCCAGATTAAAACGGACCTCCACACAACCAGTTTGTTCACCCGGACAATTAACATTTAAGTTGTTAAAGCCTATGATCGTAGGTGGATTTGGCTTTGTTATGGTGTATGATTTTATGACTTGACAATTGTTTGCATCCGTTAACGTGACGGTATAGGTACCGGCAGACAATCCAAATAACTGACTGGAGCTGCTATTCATATAATCCCATCGGAAAGAATACGATCCTGTGCCACCAAAGCCCCTAATGTCGATGATCGCATCCTGGCTTGGGTTGCATGATTCCGTTGAATCAAATGTATTTTCAATAATTTCTAATAGGGGAGGTCCTTTGATGCTAATAGTATCAAATAGTACACATCCAGCGTTGTCCGTAATTTCCACGCGATATGTCCCTACGCCAAGACCGGGACTGGTATAATCAATACCATTCACAATGCCACCAGGAATGGGCATGTTCGTCTGGTTATTAAATGTATTTACTGTAATGGGTAAATTCACTGAGCCAGGTGCGAGCACTTTAACGGTGAAGCCCCCTGAAAGTTCGCCGAAACAGCGGACTGGCGTGACAGTTACTGAGTCAGCTAAAAATCCGGAATTGGGCACGTCAAAGTACACGGTATCCGCACACATTCTGGAATCTTTGACGATCACAAACTGACTGCCCGATATGGCCATATTACGACAGGCAGTGTCCGGTAAACAATTCGCTGCTGGATTAAAACTCCAAAAGTATTCATATCGATTTCCAGGAAACGGATTTCCTCCGGTTCCTTTGGCAAAGACCACCCCATCGTCGCCTGCACAAGTCGCATCTTTTTCTACCGTAACATTGGCGACTATACTATCGGCAAATAAGTTAAAATCCAGGCTGGCAGTGCAGCCCAAACTATCTTGTACATTTATTGTGTACATCCCTATTCCCAGGAAAGTCACACGAGTCACCCCGTACACGTTCAGCGGAGTCCAACCATATATCAACGGTCCGGTTCCGCCGGTAATTACGGCTGAAACCACTCCATCCAGGGTATTCCAACATCGCGGATTCCGGGCTCCTAAAATGGGTGAGCGATCGACCTGGATGTCAATAGAAGGGGAAAAGCTCACCGTTAGATTTAAGGTGGTGTCTTTACCAGTAGCGTCCGTTATTTTTACGGTATAATTTCCTGGAGCCAGGTTATTGTATGTTTTGCTATCCCCACTATTTGGAAGGACGTCATTCAAAGGTGGGTTAGTGAACATCAACGTGTAAGGGCCCATACCCCCCCAGGTGGTTATGGTTATTGATCCTCTATTATTCTGGCTGCCACAAACGGAACTGTGTACATAAAGATTAGTGGGTAATTGTATTTTGATTTGATCGGTGGGATCCTTATCCCGGACACAAAGAATATTACCCAGACTATCCGTAAACTCAATTACAATTGGCTTATCAAATAGTATTACCGGTGAACAACTTCCAGGTGGCCCAATTAGTTTAAAACAAATCTCAAATAAAACAGTATTGTCTGGTAGATCCTGACCTACTGTATTAGCATCATCCCAGGATACTCTTATTGCCTTTTTATTCTGATCAATAATGATATTATTGATATTAAAAAAGAGCAACTGTGTCGTAATATTTCGAATCTCAAAAGCCTGTACTACCGTTGGGTTATAGTTTATAGAAAATTGAGCCGTGTTAATGTTTTTAAAATTGGATATCGTAATCGCAATACAAATTTCCTCGCCTACATTTCCGTTTTTAGTAATCATATCAAATATGACACAGGTATCATTTTGAGCGGAAAGTTTATTTGGGAAAAAGCTACACGAAAAAATAACCAATAAAATAGGTATGAGGTTGCTGCTGTTTAAGGGTAGGTATTTATGCATATATAGGATCGTCTGACGGATGCTGCAAAGATATTACAATAAACTTAATATGAAAAGGCATCCGATAAATTAACAAACGCTTATAAATCCAGCTCAGTATTATTTGGCCGTAATTTTCAAGAAAACCGGGGAATACCCTGAATAAATAGCTCGGCCAACCAGTCATCTGTAAATTTATATGCGAGATAATCCAAACCGCTGCATGGTTTTGTTATAATAATATTAGCCATTTTACCCGGAGAAATGCTGCCTAATTCATGCTGAAGCTCCAATGCATACGCCGCGTTGATGGTAGCAGCCGCCAACGCTTCTTCCGGGTTCATTTTCATTTGGATACAGGCTAAAGAAAATACAAAAGACATTTTATAGCTGGGTGATGTGCCCGGATTGAAATCACTGGCCAGAGCAGGGCCGAGTCCAGCAGCAATCATTTTGCGGGCGGGTGGATATTCCTGATTCATGAAGAAAGCCGCCGTCGGTAAAAGAACAGGAATCGTTTGACTTTGCGCTAAAAGTTGCATTTCTTCATCATCCAAGACTTCGAGGTGATCTACTGAAATGGCCTGGTGATCTATAGCTAATTTGATGCCTCCGGAATGTGTGAATTGATTCGTGTGAATTCTTGATTTAATACCCAGTCGATCTGCTGCACTCAGTATCTTTTCAGATTCTTCGGGACTAAAAAATCCTTTTTCACAAAAAACATCGCAGTAGTCAGCCAGACCTTCCGCAGCAATTTGCGGAAGCATGTCCAAAATAATTTGATCCAGGTAACCTTGATGATCGGAGCGAAATTCCATCGGATAGGAATGAGCCCCGAGGAAAGTAGCTTTTATGGGTATTAGGTTTTGCTCCTTCAATCGTCTGATAACCCGAAGTATTTTGAGTTCTTGCATTGTATCAAGGCCATAGCCGCTTTTGATTTCGATAGCACCGGTACCACTTCGTATGACATCTTGTAATCGCTCTAAGGATCGTTCGAATAATTCATCCTCGCTCAGCAAGGCTAAATTTTTGGCTGAATTCAGGATGCCTCCACCGCGTTCGCTCATCTCATGATAGCTCATACCATTTATCCGGTCAACAAATTCTTGCGATCTCCAATCCGCAAAGACCAAGTGGGTATGACAGTCTATCCAGGCAGGCATGGCAAAACCCCCTCCGGCACTCCATCTGGTGCTGGGAGATGGAGGAAGCGAATTCATGTCGCCAAAGGAAGCTATTTTTCCGTCCTGAATAGCAATCCATGCATTATCCAACCCAGGTAATAATGACATAGCCTGTCCTTTTAGATAAGGGACAGGCTGTTCACTACTTAAAAAGATTCGTTTTATATCAGTGATCAGGAACGTGTTGTTTACCATGAATCAGCGTTCGCAAATAAAGCCAGTAATACCCGAATTGAAAAGATAATCCTTAAACAATTCAGCCTCTTCTAGCGTCTCAAACTGGCCCAAATAAATTTTATATAGAATGGATCCATTTTCATTCATCCATTTTATCGCTTCGACAGAATGATTGAATTTTTCCTTCAATGAAATAACATACGTCTTTGCATTTTCTTCGTTAGAAAATACACCGGTTTGTAACGTATAGACTACCTCATTTTTCATCACCTCTTTAAATTTATCCTCCGCTAAGATTTCGTCTGAAACAATTTTTTCAGCCTTGTCCTGGTCTTTATTATTAATGACTATTTTGGTATTATCTTCTTCTTGAGAAATTATTTTTTTTGTGATAGTCTCTGTGGATAATATGGGTAACTGAGCTTGCGCCAAACCATTTTTTTCTAAGGTTTCACTCATCCAGGCAATAAAAATATCTGCCGTCATGGATTCTTCTTTTCTGGCTATGATATGTCCATTAGGATGAATGACGATGGTGGTTGGGAGAGATACAATCTTAAATTCTTTTTTGAACGATTTGCCTTCAGCATCGTCGATGTCGATTTTAAAAAATATGGCTTTTGAAGCAGCATAGGTTTGTACTTTTTGGTTTGCGTACACTTCAGTTTCGATAAACTTGCAGGGTTGACACCATCTTGTATTAAAATTTAGGATGAGGATTTTATTTTCACGGGCTGCTTTTTGCGAAGCAGATAAATAACTTCCTTCGAAATAATTTTGACTGCCTGCTTTAAGAATTATCAAACTGCACATAATGGCTAAAAGCACGAGTAATACAATTCTGGTTTTCATATTAAATATTTAGCGTATATATATATCCATATAAATAAGTATGCTATATATGCACCAAGAATCATACCGCACTTGATATAAGAATAATATATTAATTAATATATATGTATAATATAATGAATTATAGTATATTATAATTTATATAAAATTATAATATTTATTTAATTAAAAACAGGCAAGCTTGTGCATTCTCCATATATTTGGACTCTAAATGGTAAATATGGGCAGGAAACTTGCCGCAATCAAAGGTATCCAGGGCTATGTCCCCGATTTCGTGCTCACCAATGCCGATCTTGAAAAGATGGTGGACACTACCGATGAATGGATCACCACGCGCACCGGTATTAAAGAACGGCATATTCAGAAAGAACCAGGTAAAGCCACGTCTGATATGGGGCAAATTATGGTGGAGAAACTTCTGGCTAAAACAAATACGTCGCCGGATGATATTGAATTGTTGATTTGTTGCACGGTCACAGGAGATATGGTATTTCCCGATACCGCCAACACCATTTGTTATAAAGTAGGCATCAAGAATGCTTTTGGTTTTGATATACATGCCGCCTGTTCCGGTTTTTTATTTGGATTAACTACGGCATCAAAGTTTATTGAATCGGGTACCTATAAGAAGATTATTGTAGTGGGCCTTGATAAAATGTCCTCCATACTTGACTATACAGATAGGGCTACTTGTATCATATTCGGTGACGGTGGAGGCGCCGTTTTATTAGAGCCCTCGGATGATGATACAGGAGTCATAGACAGCCTTTTCAGGGGCGATGGCTACGGGAGGGAATTCTTACACATGAAAGCGGGAGGATCCCTTAACCCACCTACTATGGAAACGGTGCTCAACAAAGAGCACTATGTATTTCAGGAGGGAAAAACCGTATTTAAAGCGGCTATAAATGGAATGGTAGATACGATTCAGAAAGTTATGGAACGCAATAATTTGAGCTTGGAGGATATTTCATGGCTGGTTCCGCACCAAGCCAACATCCGCATCATTCATGGGGTAGCCGATGCATTGAAAATGGATATTGATAAAGTAATGATCAATATTCAGCGTTACGGCAACACTACCTCCGGCACGCTACCACTGTGCCTTTGGGAATGGGAACCCAAATTGAAGAAAGGCGACAACCTTCTGTTAACAGCTTTTGGTGGCGGATTTACCTGGGGAACTACCTATCTGAAGTGGTCTTACGATAGCTAATAAAATTTTTTCCTATTTGGTAGAAATTTGCATATTCGTTTGGAAAATTTTATTCCTTTTAATACGAATTAAAAACCGGCCTAGGGTCTGTAGCTCGGGACACAAAGCGCGAAAGCAGTGGCCATGCAAAAAAGTGTTTGAGCCAGTAGGGCGAGTTTTTTTTGCATAACGAAATGAGCGCCATTTGGGTGAGTGAAGACCCAGCCGGGAGCTTTTCTTTGGTTCGTTTCTTTTGGCGGACCAAAAGAAATGAACATAAATTCTGATTTTCAATAGCGATGATCATTACTCGAAGAATTAATGACAATTATGGGATTAAATAATTTAAGATACTATATGGAATCATTTTAAACTGAAAAATAAAATAAAATACCATTGTAAGTATCGTGTGATATTTTAAATTGATAGAATCCATGAATAATTTCCTTATAGAAAAACTACATATCAAACATCCTGTAATCATGGCGCCCCTTTTTTTGGTCTCCAATGTAGCCATGGTAATAGCAGCTTGTGAATCAGGAATCACCGGAGTCATACCGGCATTAAACTATCGGACGGACAAAGAACTGAGGACTGCATTGGAAGAATTGAATGCGATGAATAAAACGTATGGAATTAATTTGATTGTGAACCGATCAAATCTGTATCTGAAAGAACAGCTAGACAGTTGTCTTGAATATCAGGTTCCATTTATTATTACTTCCCTTGGAAATCCTAAACAGGTCATCGAAGAATTTCATAAAATCGGAAGTTTGGTTTTTTGTGATGTGTCAGATTTAGATTATGCGCGTAAGGCAGCATCTTATGGTCCTGATGCGCTCATTGCGGTGACCAATTTAGCGGGTGGGCATACAGGAAAATATTCGCCGGAAGTTTTTATTCCGGCCTTAGTAAAAGAGTTTCCACAGATGCCGATAATTACGGCCGGAGGAGTCAGTAATAGTGCGGACATACAACATATGTTAGATTTGGGCGCTTGTGGGGTTTCTGTCGGAACAATATTTATTGCCTCAGAAGAATCTCCAGTGTCTCAGGATTATAAAGAAGCTTGTGTAAACTACGGAGCAGAAGACATTGTGATCACTACAAAGTTAAGTGGGGTTCCTTGTACGGTCATCAATACCGATTATGTAAAAAAGTTAGGAAACCATCAAAATTTATTGGAAGTCCTCTTGAATAAAAACAGGACGTTGAAAAAATGGTTTAAACTTTTTGTTTACAAACGCGGTATGGATAAGTTGAAGAAAGCAGCATTTAGTGCTACGTACCAAAACGTTTGGTGCGCCGGAAAAACCATTGAGTATGTGAAAGAAATACTCCCGGTGAAAAAGATTGTAGAAAACTTGCTTCGGAAATTATAACCTTATTTTTTAATTCTGTAGTTATTCTATTTATTTCTACTACTTCAATGGTATTATCTCACCATCGTAACCGCACCTTTTTTTATTCCAATTACATTTTGGCCAATCAATCGATACTGAAGGACGTATAAATAAGTTTCGTTGGCCACAACTTCGCCGCGATCCAAGTCGGGAATCCAGGCATCATCTTCTTTCGTAGTAGAAAAAACCAATTTCCCCCAGCGCCTAAAAACATTCAGCTCGTAAATGTCCATTTCAAGTTTGCAGGGATTATATACTTTGAAATCGTCGTTGATATTATCTCCATCAGGTATAAATACATTGGGAAAATACAGATCACACGAACACCGGGCTTCCATCACAAAGTCCAATCTGAATTGTATGACGCTATCGCATCCTTCATGATCCTGAAGTTTGTAATAATAATTCCCGGAATGTGTGATGGAGTCATTTTGGAATATAAAAGTTTTGCC